>JAVYIN010000002.1 GCA_035968315.1 Nitrospira sp. | reverse complement strand
AAAAGGCGATGTCGCGCGAGGTTTCCGCTGCGTCGATCCCCACCTTGGCTTTGAACCATTGGCGCTGCCGGTCGATCAAGCTGACCAGGGCAATGGGCACGTCACAAATCTGCGCGGCCAGGGCGGTCAGGTCGTCGAAGGATGCTTCGGGAGCGGTGTCGAGGATGTGGTAGCACTGGAGTTCCGCGAGGCGGGCGGCTTCATCCTCCGGCAGGGGCGCGACATTCATTGAGATCCCTCGCTCGTCTCAATTCCCACAGGCGGTTGAGTCAGGTGACGCAGGTCGTGGGTACGGAGACCGTACCCGCGCACAGGAGCACGGTACGACTATCGGTGGATTGTGCAGGCAACTTGAGGGGCGTGGTGGCGGTCGGGAGCCGAAAGAATGTTAGGGGTGAGGGTATCGGGCCTCGATCACGCTCCGCAGCCCGCCTCGTGCGGCAAAGGTGCCGGTGACTTTGGCCCAGACCGGCCGACAGGAGGTGACGATGTCGTGCAGCATGCGGTTTACGGCATTTTCATAGAAGATGCCGAGGTTGCGATAGGCGTGGATGTACATCTTGAGGGATTTGAGCTCCAGGCAAGCCTTGTTGGGCCTATAGTGAATGGTGACCGTGCCGAAGTCTGGCAGATTGGTTTTCGGGCAAATCGCGGTGTATTCGGGAATCTCGATCGTGATTTCATAGCCCTTGTACTGATTGGGAAATGTTTCAATCGCAGGCAGTGACGCGGTGATGCCGCTCTTGGCATGCCGTTCGTTGTAGCCCAGTTTTGTAGTGCCCGGTTTTGTTTTTGTCGTGTTCCGTTTCACGTTTCACGCCTCATGTGTTCGCTAGACTTGTTTCATCCAATCGGTGCGGCCTATTTTTTCGAGCTCAATAAACAGCGAGACCCAAGGGCACTTCATCTCGGGATAGACCTCGCAGAAGCCTCCCTTTCGCACGCCACCGCAGGGGCCATGAGCCATGAATTTGGGGCACTCGGCTTTGAGTGAGTTGTCGGGGATCGGGGGGCGCTTGTGGACGCCGCCGACCTGTGTCCCCGCATCGTCTTCCCCGGGGATCAATACGCGATTAGCCATGGGCTCCAGTCTAAACGGATTGCGGGTGATCGGCAATGCCAACGTGTATCAAAGAGATCAAGGAACGCATAGAAAGTATGGGGGACTGGAATGGGGCTGCTCGCGGGTACCCATAGGTTAGGGCGAATGGCCTATAGCGGATAGGCTCTTCTAGGCCTTCTTTGGGAAGAGGTGGGTCTTCTGAAAAGTTGCGTTGATAATCACGAAGTTATAGAATTTGACCAGTTCGCGCAAGATCGGCATGGGGCCAGGAATACATTTGACAGGGTTTTTTGGCCTTTGCTAGGATGGCCGCGGTCGAGTGACCCAATGAGCAGGAATACGCAAGTTGTCCATCCTCATATCCTGCGCGCGCTACACGGTTAATAGAAAGTAAGCTGCATTGATATGCAACGGTTCTCCGTTGCAGAGACATAAGGGAGGTGCCGCAATGAGTCTCGATTATGTAAAGTTTTCCAACGGCTTTGAACGGTTTATGCCGAAAGAATATCGGGACATGGTCGAACATGGCCCGTTTGGGAAGAAGGTGTCTGTGTCGCAGATGGGGAGCTTCAAGGAAATCTTGGAAGAGCATCCCATGTGCGCCGGTTGCGCCATGACCCTGTTTATCCGGCTGGCGATGGTATCCTTCCCCAATCCAGAAGATACGATCACGGTCGGAACGGCCGGGTGTGGACGGTTGGCCATTTCGCAGGCGGCGATTCCCTTCGTGTATGGCAACTACGGCGACCAGAACGGCGTCGCGAGCGGACTGTCACGCGGGCTCCGTCTCCGCTTCGGCGATAAGCCCAAGGATGTGGTCGTGATGGCCGGCGACGGCGGCACCGCCGACATCGGCTTCCAGCAGGTTCTGCACTCGTGGTTCCGGAAGGAACGCTTTACGACGATCATGCTGGACAACGAAGTGTACGGGAACACGGGCGGCCAGGAGAGCGGCATGACCAATCGCGGTGCGGTGCTCAAGATGGCCCCGCTCGGCAAGAAGTTCGAGAAGATGGACATGTTGCAGATGGCGAAAGTGGCCGGATGCGCCTATGTGGCGACGGTGGTGCCGAACAATCCGCGCCGTGTGGAAAGCGTGATCAAGAAGGCGGTCCTGATTGCCCGTGAAGTCGGTTCGACCTACATTCAAGCCTACACCTCCTGCAACATCGAGTACGCGATCCCGACCGACAAGGTGATGGAAGACGCAAAGACGGTCGAAAACGACCGGTATGCGTTCTCCGAGTATGTCAGCGAAGAAGCAAAGCAATATCTCACTGAGCGGTATGGCTATAAGGAATATCTCCCGAAGCCTGCGGCTCCAGCCGGGGCGATTCCCAAGGCGTAGTCCGGGCGTAAGGAGGATCGATTATGGCAAAACGGTTTAACATTCGGATGGCCGGTGTCGGTGGGCAGGGCGTGGTGACGGGCTCGCACATTCTCAGCACGGCGGTCATCAATGCCGGCGGGGAAAGCACCATCGTTCCCTTCTATGGGTCTGAAAAGCGCATGGCGCCGGTCGAGAGCTATGTCCGTGTGTCGGACGAACCGATTTACGAGATCGGGGAAATCACGTTCCCGCATATCATCATCATCTTCCATCCGCAGGTCATTACGCACGGAAAATCCTATACGATGCCGTTCTATTTCGGCCTGAAGGAAGACGGGATCGCGTTGATCAACAACGATGGCCCGATGAATCTGCACAAAGACCAGGCGCGAGAACTTGAAGAGCGCCGCGCGAAGCTCTACTACTTCCCCGCAACGAAGATTTCGCTCGATGTGGCGGGAATGGACTTGGCGACCAATATGGCGCTGATGGGGTGCATCGGGGCGATCACGGGCCTCACCACGATGGCCGCGCTGGATCAAGCCGTGAAGGACCGGTTCCTCGGCAAGGGCTTTGTGGTGTCCGGTGGAACGGCGGCGCTGGACAGTGTCGTCGAGCGGAAATTCAAGAAGAAGCAGGAACTGATTGATAAGAACGTGGCGGTGATTCGTGCGGGCTGGAATTATGCGGTTGATCATGGCTGGGCCGCGCCGTCCGTGAAAAAGGTCGAGGCGCCGGCAGCTGCCGCGGTGTAGTGTTCGTCATTTTCTAAACTGAAAGAGGCTTTCCATGTACCTCGTCGCCGATATCAACGTTGAAATTTGCGCAGCCAAGAGCTGCAAGCTCTGCACGCAATATTGCCCGGAAGCCAACACCATTCAGTACAGTGACGAAATGGGGAAGGACAAAGGCTTCAAGTACGGATCGGCCTATGTCGCCGTCGACCGCTGCAAGGGCTGCGCGCAATGTGTCTGGGTGTGCGACAACATGGCGAAGAATAATGCCATTAAGATGATCATGATTGATCAATTGCCGCTGGCGGCGTTGACCGACAACATTACCTATGGGGAAAAGAGCACGACTGCCGTGCTGGCAAGTCCCGTCGTCGGGTAAGTATTAGGAAAGGGGAACGGGCGTGGGAACAACGCAAGATACCAGAGAACGCATCATTGTACCGGGGCCGGCAGGCTTCCATCCTCCGTCAGCCGCTCAGTTGGGCGTCCAGCTTCCTGATCCCGGGCAGGGCCTCTATTACGGGCTGCTCGAGACCAATGAGGATAAGGTCATTGAAGAAATGGCCAGGAAGATGCTGACGAGTCCCAATGCCACCATTTTCCCTGGGCCGTTGGTGTTATGGGCCTGGAATGAGCACGCGGTTGAAAAGGCGAAGGCCTTGCTTGAAGTCGCCGCGCAAATCCCGGATGTCATGATTATTCCCATGCCGGACTATCGCCCCAAGTATCCCAAGATCGATCCGGAGGAAGTCATCAATCCGAATCACCCGAATTTGACGATCTGGGGCAACAAGATCGAAGCCTGTATTTTCGTCGGGGTCCATTGCCACTACGCCAACCTGACCCTCAAGATGATTCGGGCGGGCACAAACTGTTGCACCATGGCCATCTGCGCCGAGCAGGGCCATGAAGATGCGATGTTGACCATTCGGGACTCGGATACGCTCAAGTTGAAGAAAACCGCCCAGATCTTCAAGAAAGTCCGTGAAGAAATGGGGATCAAGTTGCCGGCCAATGGCGAGAACGTTCGCTTTACCGGCACGCAATCGAAAGTTCACGGTGGGAAAACGCACACCAACCCTATGACCTTTGCGCCGGTGGCAGCGAGCGGGACGAGCGCCTCGGCGTTCGGCCATTCAGCTGAGCAGATGAAGCGCGAGGGGTAGAGGGTCGGTCACGGCGATATAGCCAAGAGGTATAACTATGAGCGAAGCCGAAGTGAAAAATAATCCAGGCACCAGTGTCGCGGCTCCAAAGGTGGAAGCCAAAAAGGATCCGCATGCCGAGGCAAAGAGACAGCGGGTGGTGACGCCCGAGTATATGTTTCATGAAGCCCCGCGGACGAAAGAGTTTATTACGGGCAGTGAAGCCGCCAAGGAGGCCATTCGCCGCTCGAACGTCGATCTCGCGATCGCCTACCCCATCACGCCGCAGAGCGAAACGATGCAGCTGGTCGGCGTGCTGTACGGCGAAGGCTACGTCAAGGAGTATTACCGCGGCGAAGAAGAAGTCGGCGTCATGGCCGCTATTGCCGGCGGGTCGCGTTCCGGGGTGCGGTGCTACACGGCGACGGCTGGTCCCGGCACGTTGCGCGGTCTTGAAGGGATTGCCTCATGGCCAGGGCATCGGTTGCCCGCCGTCGCGATGTTTACCTGCCGTGTCGTGAACGCGCCTCTGGCGATTCAGCCCGATAACATCGAAGTCTCCTATCTGCTGAATTGCGGCATGATCGTGTTTCATGCTGAAAATCAGCAGGACATGTTCGACTTCACGATGGCCGGGTTTATCATCAGCGAAAAGAACGACGTCACCCTTCCTGTTGGCGTCTGCTGCGACGGGTTCTTTGTCACCCACGCACGCGGGTATGTGCGCATGCAGGATCGCGGGATTAAGCTTCCCCCTCGGGAAGCGTACCATGGCGCGGTGCCGGTGCTCGATGCGGAGAATCCTCCCGCGCGTTTGTCCCGCGATGCTCCGGTTCAAAAGTCGAACTTCATGGCGTACAACATTCACGCGGTCTGGCAGCAGGAAGTCTGGGCGGCGGTGGAGCGGTCACGCAAGTACATCAATCAATATATGGGCGGCTTGGTTACGGCCGAAAACGTCGATGGCGCCGAGGCGGTGATTATTGCCTCAGGGAGCGCTTGTGCGCAGTCGCGGGAAGCAGTTCGGATTTGCGCCGAAAAGGGCATCAAGATTGGCCTGATCAAGGTCCGGTCCCTCCGCCCGTTCCCGACGCAGGAGCTGCGGAAGCTGTGCGCCAATGCCAAGCTGATCGTCGTGCCGGAATTCAATTATGTCGGCTGGCTGGCGAAGGAAGTGGCCACGGCGATTTACGGCTTCTCCAAGGCGAAGATCATCGGCGGCCCGCGCGTCTATGGCGGTCAGTCGATGCCGGTGGAATTGATTGTGGACGAAGTCGAGTCCGGTCTGACCGGAAAGAAGTCGACCAACGTCGCCCTGTCTCAGGTGATGGGCGGCGCGGTCAATCAGGAAGACGTCGCGCATTTCATGCGCAGCATCTAACGAGCACGAGCGTATAGATAAAGAGCCCGTCAGGATGAGATCCTGACGGGCTCTTTATTTTCGAATGAGTCTTCAGCAGCCAGCGTTGAATGCAGAAGGCTGATCGCTGACGACTGGCGGTTAGCCCTGTAATTCGTCCTCGATCAAATCCTCGCTGGCAGGCATGCCGTAGGCCACATACTTGGCATAGGAGAGGTAGATTCCAGCGCTATCGCGCATGGCCTTGGAGCCATTCGTCATCCGGACGACTTTGTCTGACCCAGGCGGCTCGCTATTTTGCAGATAGAGCACATGTTCGTGTAGGACTTGGGTGAAACGTTCCATTGCCGCCTCGACCTCTTTATATGCCTCAAGAACGGGATCATTCATGGTTGCCCTCCAGTCTTAGTTACGCATACATTAGGCTATGATGACCTTCAACGGCAAGGGGGCCGCACGGCTCTCAGTACAGGTGCTCAATTCCATTGAGCAGGTTACCAATGGCATGGTACGAGGCGGGCGGGATCGCCCTGCTCAGGCCGTGGCTGACCTCTCAAAACTTTTCACGAAAGATCGATCCTCTCTTTTGGCTGGCTATCTGGATAATCCGGCCTATGCCGCGGCCTATCTCCGGTATTTCCTCCCGGTAAATCTCTCTAAGATTCAAAGCGTGCTCGATGAGATGCCGCAGGACTGGACGGAACAAGGGCGCGGTGCTCAGATCCGCGTGCTGGATGTGGGGGCGGGACCAGGCACCGGCACATTGGCCGTGCGCGACTGGCTGCATCAGTATCGTCCGGATCGTGAGGAGGATCTCGCTGTTGTCGCGGTCGATGCATCGGGGGAGGCGCTCAAACAGGCCAGGCATCTATGGGATGCCTATGGCCAAGAATCGGGAGTGGCCGGTGGGCAACTGACCACCTACGAGGGATACCTGGAGCGGTCTCCGGGCGGGCCATGGTTCCAACAGATCGAACAACACGCGCCCTATGATGTCATCATCGTGGCGAATTGTTTGAACGAGCTGTTCTCTCGAACGGCCGATCCGGTGGAGGCACGGGGGAAGTGGGTTGCGCTGCTTCTAGCGAGGCTCGCGCCGACTGGCACAGTGCTCATTGTTGAGCCGGCCTTGCGGGAAACATCGAGGGCATTGCATCACGTCCGTGATCGACTGGTTCAGGACAAGGTCTGCACGGTCTACAGCCCCTGCCTTCACGAACACCGTTGCCCCGCGCTGGTGAACCCGTTTGATTGGTGTCATGAAGAGCGGCCGTGGGAGACGCCGCCTGAAATTCAAGAGATCGACGAAGAGGTGGGATTCATCAAAGATTCATTGAAGTTCTCCTATCTCCTGCTCAGAAAAGATGGACGGACCATCGTCGAGCGCAGGCCAGATGTGTATCGGGTGGTCAGCGAATTGCGTGAGATGAAAGGCGAGAAGCGGGCGTGGCTCTGCAACGAGTTGGGGCGATCGGAAATCGGCCGGCAAGACCGGCTGGCATCGCCGCAGAACGCCGCGGTTGATGCGTGGCACCGCGGGGCCATCGTGCAGATCGAGCGGGTTGTGCGGAAAGAACGAGAGGGGAAAGTGTCAGCCGTGGGCCGAATCGAGCGGGATGCGGCGGTGCAGATTATCCGATCAATCTAATGGGTACAGCATTGGCTAAGGATCGGTAGAAATGGGTGTTGAGAGTAGATGACGGAGAGCGTCAGGGGCTAGTCCGCTTCCGGCTCGGAGCTGCCGTGCTGGTGGCTCACCCGGTCTTCGTCGAACATCTCCGCCATTTCTGCGGCGATCATGTCGCGGTCGTTCGGCACAGAGATCAGCGGGATCTCTTTACGGATCTTAGGCGTTGGTTCAGGGTCTGGCTGTTTAATCTTGTCGTCCATAAGAACAGTATACACCACACTGGCTGGGTAATGGGGAGTTATTCAAACGCCTCCATGGAGGAGCGTTCGGGGAATTGCCGCTTGCAGCTCAGACAGGTCACGAAGTAGATGGACTCACGAACCGACATCGTCGCGCGAAAATCCAGATTGACGCCTCGGTGGTTGCAGGCGGTGCAGGAGATTTCCTTGAGCCGGTAGGGAATATCCGGCTGAGTGCGCTGATAAAACTCCATATCGGTATAAACGGGGAAGCTGTAGCGGCATTTCATGCAGACGCTCCGCCATTCGCCATCCGGCTGCATAAACCGGCGGTCGATTCCGAAGCGGTCGCCTTTGCAGATGGCGCACTGAACGGAGGTCAGGCGCCGTTCAACTTCTTCAGGAGCCAGTCCGGGCATAGGCGGTTCTCCGATTTCGTTGTATTCCTCGATAGTATAGCGTCCGCTTCTTTATTCCTGCAACCAAGAGCCTGGCAGCGTCAAGCGCCTTGACGCATCGAAGGAAGTGATTATACTGAAGGCACGATGCATTTGATTACCGATACGCTCTTACTGGGAAATATCGATGATGCGCGCCAGCCGATGGCTGCTATCGGCGCGCTGTTATTGGTGGCGGAAGAATATCAGGTTGAGCCGCCGGCCTGGCTGGAATATCAACACATTCCATTCAGGGAATTTTCCGCCGTTGATCCGGTGCGTCTCGATCAAGCTGTCGCTTGGTTGGAAAGCCGTTCTCCTGGAAGGCGCACGATGGTTTGCTGCCGAGCGGGAATGGGACGATCGGCCTCGGTGGTGATCGCCTACTTTTGTTGCAGCCAGGGCATGGCGTATGAGGAGGCCGTCGCCTTTGTCAAATCGAGACGGCCTGGCGCACAACCGCTTCCGAAGTTGCAGGAAACGATAGGAAAAGTTCTCAAGCTTCGAGCCCACCGGATTAGCCGGGATGCCAGGGCCGCTCATAAACCGCGCGTGGCCTAGGCAGACGACGATTTCCCGCATTGCGTTTTGCTCACCTCCCATGGCGTAATCACTATCCAGACCGTGCTCCTCTCGTACACATATTAGGTGGTCGATGCCTGAATTGCCTGAAGCAGAAGTGGCGGCACGCCAAATCCGTGCGCAGCTTGTCGGGGGGCGGATCGCCACGATCGCGGTGGGACGGCTGGATATCATCCGTGAGGGGGCGGGTTCGCTTGAATGGTATCCGGGTAGTATCGTGTCCGGCGTCGAACGGTATGGGAAGAGTGTGGTGCTGGAATGCCGGAAACCGGGCGGCTCTCGCTATCTGGTTGCGGAACTTGGGATGACCGGGTTGTTAGTCCTGCCTTCCGTTGAAATTCGACTTCCGCAACATGTGCATGCCACGCTGGAGTGTGAGGGCGCGAAGGCGTCCTCGTTGCGCTATTGGAATCCCCGCCGGTTTGGCCGGCTCTCGCTGCTGGATTGCGAAGGGCTTAACCGCTATCGCGCGCGGCGGTTTGGATGTGATCCCCTCCAAGTGCGAATCGAAGACTTTGCTGGACTGCTTCGGTCCAAGCGGCGCAGGCTGAAGGCGCTCTTGATGCATCAGCAGACCATCGCCGGCATTGGAAATATCTACGCCAACGAGATCCTGTTTCGCGCCAAACTCCATCCGAACGCGATTGCCAGCCGCCTGACATCCCCTGTAGTGGCGCGCCTCCATTGCGTCATGCAATCAGTTCTCCGGCACGCGATTCAATGTGGAGGATCGAGCGTGAAGGATTTCTTTGCGCCGGACGGGACGTTGGGACAGTATAAACAGCATCATCTTGTCTATGGCAAAGAAGGCCAGCCTTGTCCGAACAGTTGCGGAAGCGTAATTCGACGTGTACAAAGTGAACGCAGTTCGTTTTATTGTGAGAACTGTCAGATGAAGAAATAATCGTTGAAGTTAATGCGGCGGACAAAGGGAACCAGGAGGGCAGGTTATGATCATCTCAATCATCAATCACACGAACGGCAAGATTTCCGATGAGGAATTGCAGGGCGCCATTCGGGCGATCAACCGCCAGATCAGAGAGGATTTTGAGCCTTATTGGCATATTGGGGCGGAGTTGCGGCTGGAAGGGCGCAGTGGGGCAAAGCCCTCGAAGCAGAATCTGGCAGATATGCGAGGCGATGCCGTGTTGTACCTGTGGGATTCAGTGGATGTCGATGACGCGCTTGGCTATCACGACATGACGAATGCCGGAGTCCCCTATGGGTTCGTCTTTACCGAACTCGCCAAACAGATGAAAGAAGAATGGACGGTGACGTTGTCGCATGAAGCGCTGGAACTCATTGGGGATGCGGAGGTGAATTTGTTGGTGCAGGGGCCGCATCCCGTTGATGCCAAACGAACGGTGTTTCATTGGTATGAAATGTGTGACGCAGTGCAGGCCGAAAGCTATGACATCGATGGCGTCAAGGTCTCGAATTTTGTGCTGCCCTTATACTTTACGGGCGGTGAGGAGAAAGGCGGCCGGAACGATTTTCTCGGGCGCGCCTATAAAGGGAAGACCTTGCGGTCCTTTGGGGTGAACCCCGGAGGGTATGTCGGATTTTTCGACCCGCAAAAGGGCGATCATGACACCTTTACGGCGCAAGGCGATGCCGTGGCGGCGAGGCGGCTGAAGATCAAGTCGCAGATGAAAGGCGCACGGCGCGGCATTCGCTATCAACGCTATGCGAATCAGTCGTCAAAAAAACGCGGCTGATGCGGTTCGGCCATTGAATGGTCGGTCTGACGAACAGGCGAGACGGATTGTCGGGAACGGAGGGATTCCATTATGGCGCAGGCAGGCGCGTCGAAACGGCGCAGTGTTCTGAAGAAGAAAAAGGCGATGCCATCGGCGGGTGCAAGGCGCGCGGCCGCAGTGGCCCCAAGGGCAAGTCTTGCTATCGAGAACGATCGCCTTGTGGGGGCTGGCGTCTCCTTCGTCGAGACTCCGAACAAGGGGGGCGATCTCGCTCCGCGCTATCTCGTGTTTCACTATACTGCGGGGAAGAGTGCCCAGAGTTCGATTGATTGGCTGACGAACCCGGAGGCGAAGGCGTCTGCGCACCTCATCCTGGCCAGAGACGGGTCGATCTGCCAGCTTGCGCCGTTCAACGTGAAGACCTGGCATGCAGGTGTCAGTCATTGGGATGGGATGAGTGGGCTGAACAGCTGCTCCATCGGCATTGAAATGGACAACGCAGGGCCGCTCAAAAAAGTGGGTGATCAATACCAGGCCTGGTTCGGGACGATGTATGGGGAGGATCAGGTGCTCTACGCCAAGCATCGTCTTGATGACGAACCGCGCTGGTGGCAGGCCTACACGGAAGTGCAGATCCAGCGGGCCTTAGAGCTGGCTCAGCTCTTGGTCCGGCAGTACGGCCTCAAGGATGTGGTGGGACATGAAGACATCGCTCCTGAGCGGAAGAGGGATCCAGGCCCGGCCTTCCCACTGGAACATGTTCGCGCCATGGTGCTGGGCCGCACCGAAGAGGAGCCTGTGCGATATCGCGTGACCGCATCGTCGCTGAATATTCGCAGCGGTCCAGGCGTGGAGTGCCCCTCCGTTGCCGAACCGCTCACACAAGGGACGGAAGTGGTGCTCTTGGAGAAGCGCGACCGTTGGAGCAAGGTGGAATTGGTTGAGAATGGGGATATTGAGGGGTGGGTACGTAATTCCTTCCTGAAAGCGATCTAAAATAGAGAGATGCAGGAGCTTCCTGCCGTATCCCGTTCTAACTATCCAGAACGGGATACGGCGCGTCGTTCACCTGAAGTTTCAGCGAGTTATATACGTTGCCCTCTCCGTAGACCTCGCCGCTAGGTCTTTTGATCCCCTGATGGTTAGTTCCTCTGGTGTATTGTGTCATCTGACTGATTTCGTTAGAATCCTGCTCCCTTATCGCTGGTGTTCGCTACGTTGAAGGAGTGATGTCATGGCTAAGGTGCTTGAAGGCCCCGGGATGGGGTTGATGAAGAAGTGGGGGATCAATGTCCCCAATTATGTGGTGGTGACGTCTGTTGATGAATTGACCAAGTTGGGGCAAGCCAATGAATGGCTCAAAAAATCCAAGCTGGTCGCCAAGGCCCATGAGGCGCTTGGATCCCGTTTTAAGCTTGGACTCGTCAAGGTCGATCTGGATTTCAAGACTGCCGAAGCGGCGACGAAGGAAATGATCGGCCGGCAGGTGGGGAGCATCACGGTCACACAGGTGATCGTGTCGGAAATGATTCCTCACAAAGAAGAATATTATTGTGCGGTGAAGTCCACCCGTGAAGGCAGCGAAATCCTCGTCGCCAACTGCGGTGGCATCGAAGTCGAATCCAATTGGGAGCGCGTCAAGCGCCTCTGCCTCGAAGTCGGACAGGCTCCCTCGGCGGAATCTCTTGAAAAGCTCTCGAAAGAAGCAGGATTTGCCGGTCCGTTGGCCAAGAAGATGGCGGACTTTGCCGGAAAGATGTTTGCCTGCTTCGACAACGAAGATGCCCAGTATCTGGAAGTGAATCCGGTTGTCGTTCGTGAGAGCGACGGTGAACTGGTGGCTCTCGATGCGGTCACGCTGCTCGACGGCGATGCGAAGTTCCGCCATCCGGATTGGAATTTTGCCTTTGCCGCGGAATTCGGCCGGGCCTACTCCAAGAACGAAATGGAAGTGATGGCCGTCGATTCCAAGATCAAGGGGTCGGTCAAGTTCATTGAAATCCCCGGCGGCGATACCGCCATGTTGCCGGCTGGCGGGGGCGCCAGCGTGTACTATTCCGATGCGGTTGTGGCGCGCGGCGGCAAGCTGGCGAACTATGCCGAATATTCAGGCGATCCGCCCGATTGGGCCGTGGAAGTGCTCACGGAAAAAGTCTGCTCGCTGCCCGGCATCAAGAACATCATCGTGGGCGGCGCCATCGCGAATTTTACCGACGTGAAAAAGACCTTCGGCGGCATCATCAACGGCTTCCGCAAGGCGAAGGCCGATGGCAAGATGAACAATGTGAAAATCTGGGTGCGCCGCGGCGGTCCGCGTGAAAAGGAAGGGCTCGATGCCATGCGCGCGCTCAAGGACGAAGGCTTCGATATCAATGTCTTCGACCGCAACACACCGCTGACCGACATTGTCGATAAAGCGCTCCAAGTCAAGTGACCAGTGATCAGTGATGCGTGCCGGCTGGAAGGACTGCCTGCACGCGTCACCTATCACCCATCACAGTTTTTTTAAGAAGGGGAGATCCCGATGAGTATTCTGGCAAACAAAGACACCCGCGTGGTGATTCAGGGTGGTCAAGCCGGTGTCAACGCCGCCCGCCGCATGGCCGAATTTTGTTATTTGATCAAGCGTCCGCTGAATGTCGAGGCGTTCGTCTATCCGCCCGATGCCGGCAAGACCAATGAAATCCCTTACGGCAGTGGCCTCATCGCCATTCCAGTCTATAAGACCATTGCCGAAGCCACGAAGAATCATCCGTCCATCAACACGAGCCTCGTGTATATCGGCGCCGATCGCGCGATGAAGGGCGGCATGGAAGCGCTCGACGACGCGCATATCAAGGTCGTGTCGATGATCACCGAAGGCGTGCCGGAAAAGGATGCCAAGCTGCTCGGCGCCCATGCGCGCAAGCTGGGCAAGGTGTTCAACGGCCCCTCGTCCATCGGCATCATCTCGGCGGGCGCTTGCCGCCTGGGCGTGATCGGCGGCGCGTTCGACAATCTCGTGCTCTCGAAGCTCTACCGCGAAGGATCGTTTGGCGTTATTACCAAATCGGGCGGTCTCTCCAATGAAATTATCTGGATCTGCTCGCAGTTTGCGGACGGCATCACAACGGCCATCGGCATCGGCGGCGACGCCTATCCCGGCACCGACTATGTCAGTTATCTGGAAATGTTCGAGAACGATCCGCAGACGAAGGCGGTGGTTATCGTTGGCGAAATGGGCGGTGACCTCGAAGAGCGCGCAGCCGAGTGGTATGGCGCCAAGAAGCGCCGGGTGAAATTGATCGCGGTCGTGTCCGGCTTCTGTCAGGAGAGCCTGCCGAAGGGCATGAAGTTTGGCCATGCGGGGGCCAAGGAAGGTATGAAGGGCGAAGGATCAGCCCGGTCCAAGTCCGATGCCTTGAAGAAGGCCGGCGCATTGGTTCCGCCCACGTTCGGTGCGCTCGGTCCCGCCATCAAGGATACGTACGAAGAGTTGCTCAAGTCCGGGCAGGTGAAGGCCCCGGTTGAGCCGGCGTCCTTGCCGAAGCTGCCGAAGACCGTCGAAGAAGCCATGAAGGCCGACGAAGTGATGGTGGCTCCGCTGATCCGCACCACGATCAGCGATGACCGCGGCGATGAGCCCTGCTACGACGGGTATCCCGCGTCTGAGCTGATCAATAAGGGCTACGAAATTCCCCATGTCATCGGACTATTGTGGGACAAGCGCCTGATCTCGAAGCAGGAAGCAGAAATCATCAAGCGCATCATGATGCTCTCCGCCGATCACGGCCCCTGCGTGAGCGGCGCCTACGCCACGATTCTCGCGGCCTGTGCCGGAATCGGGCTCTCGCAGTCCGTGGCCGCCGGCATGATCATGATCGGCCCGCGTTTCGGCGGTGCGGTCACCGATGCCGGCCGGTTCTTCAAGTATGCGGTCGATAACAAGATGTCGGTGGACGAATTTCTAGCCTATATGAAGAAGAATCATGGCCCGGTTCCCGGCATCGGCCACCGCGTGAAGAGCCTGCGCAATCCGGACAAGCGTGTGAAGGAGCTTGTCGGCTATGTGAAGAGCCTGCCGATCAAGACGCCGTGCCTCGATTTCGCGTTGCAGGTCGAGCAGGTCACCGCGGCGAAGAAGGACAACCTGATTCTCAACGTGGATGGAACGATGGCCGCCGTGCTCGTCGATATCGGATTCCCGGTCGACAGCTTGAACGGCTTCTTCATTCTATCCCGGACGATCGGCTTGATCGGCCATTGGGTCGATCAGAAGCGCCAGGAAAGCCGCTTGATCCGGCTGTTCGATTACCTGGTCAACTATGCCGCCCCGAAACGGCGGGAGGTCCCGCCGCTGAAATAGTCGCGGGAAGTGCCGCCATTACAGTAGGCAAGTGGTGAGAGGCGCGCGGCGAGAGGTCTACCCCCTCGCTCCTCGCCTCGTCCCTCTAGTCTGAGAGCAAGGAGAGAAGTCATGTCGATGGATCTTGCGAAGAATCTCTATAAGAAAATGCCGGACGTGTTTGCCAAGGCCAGAAAGAAGTTCGGCCGTGGCCTGACGCTCGCCGACAAGATTTTGGTTTCTCACGCAGACAACTTCGATACGCAAACCTGGGATCGCGGCAGGGCCATGTTGGCCCTGCGCCCGGACCGTGTGGCGATGCAGGATGCCACGGCTCAGATGGCCGTGTTGCAGTTCATGCAGGCCAATAAAAAGAAGGCAGCTGTGCCCAGCACGATCCATTGCGACCACTTGATCCGTGCCGAGATGGGTTCCGAGAAGGACCTGCTCCGCGCGATGGACGAGAACAAAGAAGTTTATAACTTCCTGGCCTCGGCCGCGAAGAAGTACGGCATCGGATTTTGGAAGCCGGGCGCCGGCATCATTCATCAAGTGGTGCTGGAAAATTATGCGTTCCCCGGCTGCTTGATCATCGGGACCGACTCGCATACGCCCAACGGCGGTGGCTTGGGCGGCTTGGCCATCGGTGTCGGCGGCGCGGATGCCGGTGAAGTGATGGCTGGCTTGCCTTGGGAAGTGCTCCATCCGAAGTTGATCGGTATTCGTCTGACCGGCAAGTTGAGCGGCTGGGCCTCGCCCAAAGACGTCATTCTCTATCTTTGCGGTCTGCTGACGGTCAAGGGCGGCACCAACAAGATCGTCGAATACTTCGGCCCCGGGGCCGAGACCATCAGCGCGACCGGCAAGGGCACCATTTGCAACATGGGCGCGGAGTTGGGCGCCACGACCTCGGTGTTCCCCTTCGATCAAAAGATGGTGGCCTATCTGAACATCACGGATCGCGCGGAGCTTGCGAATCTGGCGACCGCGAACAAGGATCTGCTGGTGGCCGATCCGGAAGTCTATCAATCGCCGGAGAAATATTACGACCAGATTGTCGAAGTGGACCTCTCGAAGCTGGAGCCGCATGTGGTTGGTCCGCATACGCCGGATCTCGCCCGGCCCATTTCCAAGATGGCCGCCGAAGCAAAGGAGAAGGGCTATCCTATCGAGGTGAAGGCTGCCCTTATCGGCAGCTGCACGAATTCCTCGTATGAAGACATCAGCCGGTCGGCCCATATCGCGAAGCAGGGGCTGAAGGCCGGGTTGAAGGCGAAGGCCTCGTTCCTGGTCTCGCCGGGCTCCGAGCGGATCTATCACACGATGAAGCGCGACGGCTTTCTGGAGACATTCGAGCAGTTGGGTGGCACGGTGCTCTCGAATTCCTGCGGCCCTTGCATCGGCCAGTGGAAGCGCGCGGATGGCGTGAAGGGCAAGGCGGATTCGATCGTCAGTTCGTTCAACCGCAATTTCCCGGGCCGCAACGACGGCATCAACGAGACGTTATCGTTCCTGGCCAGCCCGGAAGTGGTGACGGCCTATGCCTTGTCCGGCGACCTGGGGTTCGATCCGGTCAACGGCACCATCAAGGGCGCGGACGGCAAGGAATTCAAGCTGGAGCCGCCGCAGGGCGAAGAACTTCCCGCCAAGGGCTTTGCCAAAGGCGAAGAAGGGTTCGTGGCGCCGGCGGAAAACGGCGAAGGCCTCACGGTCGATATTCCCCCGACCAGCGAACGGTTGCAGTTACTGCAGCCTTTCCCCCGTTGGGACGGGAAGGATTTCGACAAGCTGCCGCTGTTGATCAAGACCAAGGGCAAGACGACCACGGACCACATTTCTCCGGCCGGTCCCTGGCTCAAGTTCCGCGGCCACTTGGACAAGATCAGCGACAACATGTTCCTCGGCGCGAACAACGCGTTTTCGTCGGAGCCTGGCAAGGGCACCAATGTGCTCACCGGCGAATCGAACCTGACCATCGCGCAGATCGCCCGCGCCTATAAGGCGAAGGGGATCGGATCGATCGTCGTGGGCGACGAGAATTACGGCGAGGGCAGCAGCCGCGAGCATGCCGCGATGTCGCCGCGTTTTCTGAACGTGAAAGTGGTGTTGGTCAAGAGTTTCGCGCGCATTCATGAAACGAACCTGAAGAAACAAGGGATCTTGGCGTTGACCTTTGCGGACCCGAAGGATTACGAGAAGATCGAGCAGCAAGACCGCATCAGCGTGACGGGGCTGAACAGCCTGGCTCCCGGCAAGCCGGTGCACGTCACCATACACAAGGCGGATGGCACGGCGCTCACCATCCAGGCGAACCACAGCATCACCGAGCCGCAGATTGCGTGGTTCAAGGCTGGTTCAGCGTTGAACGCGCTGAACTAAATCGTACGACCAAAAGAGGGAGAGCCATGACGACGAAAGCGGACAAGATCATCTATACGAAGACGGACGAAGCGCCGATGTTTGCGACCTATTCGTTCCTGCCGATCATCAATGCCTTCAGCAAAGCCGCTGGTGTGTCGGTGGAACTGCGGGATATCTCGCTGGCTGGACGCATCCTCGCGGTGTTTCCTGAATACCTGACGCCGGAGCAGCGGCAGCCGGATGCGCTGTCCGAATTGGGCGAGCTGGCCAAGAAGCCGGAAGCGAATATCATCAAGTTGCCCAACATCAGCGCCTCGTTGCCTCAGTTGCAGGCGGCGATCAAGGAATTGCAGAGCCAGGGCTATAAGCTTCCGGAATACCCGGAAAATCCGAAGGACGACAAAGAGAAGGACATCAAGTCCCGCTACGATAAAGTCAAAGGCAGCGCCGTCAACCCGGTGTTGCGCGAAGGCAACTCCGACCGCCGCGCGCCGCTCTCCGTGAAGGCGCATACGAGAAAGCATCCGCACAAGATGGGCGCCTGGAGCCCGGATTCCAAGTCGCACGTCAGCCATATGAAGGGCGGCGATTTCTTTTCGAACGAAAAGTCACTGACCACGACCGCGGCGACCGATGCGCGGATCGAGTTTGTGGGCCAGGACGGCAAGACAACCGTCCTGAAGCCGAAAGTGGCGTTGCAGGCAGGTGAAGTCATCGATGCCACCTATATGAGCGTCAAGGCCCTGCGCAAGTTCCTTGAGGAGCAGATCGAGGATGCCAAGAAGCAGGGCGTCTTGTGGTCGCTTCACATGAAGGCTACCATGATGAAGGTCTCGGACCCCAAGATCTTCGGTCATGCCGTGACGGTCTATTACAAAGATGTATTCGAGAAGCACGGCGAGACGCTCAAGAAGCTGGGCGTAGATCCGGACAACGGCATCGGCGATCTCTACGCGAAAATCAAGGCCTTGCCGGAAGATCAGCGCAAGGCAATCGAAGCCGATGTTCAGGCGGTCTACCAGAAGCGGCCTCCGATGGCGATGGTGAACAGCGACAAGGGCATCACCAATCTGCACGTGCCGAGCGATATTATCATCGATGCGTCCATGCCTCCGGTCATTCGCGACAGCGGCAAGATGTGGGGCCCGGACGGAAAGCTGGCGGACACCAAGTGCGTCATCCCCGACGCCAGCTATGCGCCGGTCTATCGAGAGGTCATTGATTTCTGCAAGAAACACGGCGCGCTCGATCCGAAGACAATGGGCAGCGTGCCCAACGTCGGACTCATGGCGCAGGCAGCGGAAGAATACGGGTCGCACGACAAGACCTTCAAGGCGCCGGGCAATGGCACGATCCGCGTGGTCGATGCGTCAGGCAAGACGTTGCTGGAGCATCAGGTGGAAGAGGGCGATATCTGGCGCATGTGCCAGGTGAAGGATGCCCCGATCCGCGACTGGGTGAAACTGGCCGTGACCCGTGCACGGGCGACCGGAGCCCCGGCGATTTTCTGGCTGGATAAGGCTCGTGCGCACGATGCGCAGTTGATTGCGAAGGTGAATCAGTATTTAAAGGATCACGATACGACCGGCCTGGACATCCGGATCATGACCCCGGCGGATGCCACGCGCCTTTCGCTGGAGCGGATTAAGGAAGGCAAGGATACGATCTCTGTGACCGGGAACGTGTTGCGCGACTACTTGACGGACCTGTTCCCGATTCTCGAAATCGGGACCAGCGCCAAGATGCTCTCGATCGTGCCGCTGCTCAATGGCGGGGGCCTGTTCGAGACCGGTGCGGGTGGATCCGCGCCGAAGCATGTGCAGCAGTTCCAAGAAGAGGGTTATTTGCGGTGGGATTCGCTGGGAGAATTCCTGGCACTCGCCGCGTCTTTGGAACACCTGGCCAAAGTCGCGAACAATCCGGCCGCCAAGATGCTGGCGGATACGCTCGATCAAGCCAACGCCAAGTTCCTGGAGAGCAATAAATCACCAGCGCGTAAAGTGGGCGAGATCGACAATCGCGGCAGCCATTTCTATCTGGCGCTGTACTGGGCGCAAGCGCTGGCCCAGCAGACGCAGGACAAGAACCTGGCGGCGCGTTTCGCCAAGGTGGCCAAGGAAATGACGGATAACGAAGCCAAGATTGCCGGTGAATTGATTGCCGCTCAGGGCAAGCCGGTCGATACCGGCGGATACTATCATCCCGACGATGCGAAGGCCTCGAAGGCCATGCGCCCGAGCGCTACGTTGAACGCGATCATTGACGCGATTGCATAACAGGGTTACGGGGTGAGAGGCTAGGGGCGAGGAGGTGAACTCCGACCCCCTAGCCGCTTGCCCAGTGCCTCTAGCCTTCCAGGGGAAATAGATGGCCCAAGACAACACCAATGTGATCGATCAGCCCGAGGTCATGCAGCCCCGGATGGTTTCGATTGAAATCTCCGGCAAGAAGTACGACGTCCCGGAAGGGATCACCGTCATCAAGGCCTTGTGGTACACGGGGCAGGAAGTGGTGCGGGGGGCCGGTTGTCTCGGGGGATTCTGCGGCGCCTGCGCGACGTACTATCGCACGAAAGACGATCCCAAGGTGCGGACCTGCCTGGCTTGCCAAATGGCCGTGGAGGACGGGATGTCCTTCACCATCATGCCGCCTTTCCCCGCGCGAAAGGCGACGTACGATATTCAAGCGCTCAAGGATCCCAAGCAGGACCTCTTCAATCTCTATCCCGAAGCGCCGCTGTGCCGGAATTGCAATGCCTGCACCGAGGCCTGCCCGCAGAAGATCGATGTGCGTGAAGGGGTTTGGAAAGCGGTTTTCGGCGACTTCAAGAGCGTGTCGGAGATGTTCATGGACTGCGTGATGTGCGGTATGTGCACGCCGGTCTGTATCGCCGACATTGCCCCGAACCTGGTGGCGCTGTATGTGAGCCGGGCGCAGGGCGCGCGCTTTACCGAGAAGCCGGTGGGATTGGATGCGCGGATCAAGGAAATTCAAGAGGGCCGGTACAACGACGAGTGGAAGAAGCTTCTCAAAATGAGCGAGAAGGAATTAGCCGATCACTGTGCGACGGTGAAATAGCCTGGGACGCAGTCAGCCATCAGCTCTCAGCTCCTGAGAGATGTCGCTGCTGAACGCCGAACGCTGATAGCTGAAAGCAAATTCATGGACATTCACGCGCTGCAACAAATCGTTCACCAGACTCGGGATGCTCGACGCAAGCAAACCATCCCGAAGTTTTCTCCGGCTGACCGCGATCAGCTGATCCACAAGTATCACCCCGACTATCGCGCCAGCGCCTATCGCCCGATTCGATTCGGCCCCAATGCCGATGAAAAGACGGTCGTGGAACTGGCGACCTTGCTCGAAGGCGACAGCCTCATTACCGACGAGATGGATCTGACCCCGCAGTACACGACCGATGTGCTCGTGATCGGGGGCGGCGGCGCTGGCTGCGCGGCGGCGTTGCATGCGCATCATGCCGGGGCCAAGGTGATGCTGGCGACCAAGCTGCGATTGGGCGACTCCAACAGCGTGATGGCGCAAGGCGGGATGCAGATCTCCGTCGCGCCGGAAGATTCGCCGGTCACCCACTTCATCGATACGCTCAAGGGCGGCCACATGCACAACGATCATGACCTGCTCAAGGTCATGGTTGAAGAAGGGCCGTCGATCGCGAAGTGGCTGATCGAGCTGGGCGTGCTGTTCGACCGGCAGGCGGACGGCAATCTGCATGTGAAGAAAGGGGGCGGAAGCTCCAAGCCGCGCCTGCTGACCTGCTCCGATTATACCGGCCTTGAGATCATGCGGGTCCTCAAGGACGAAGTTCTCAATCAGAAAATTCAGCTGCTCGAATTCTGTGCGGCGGTCGAGCTGCTCAGCGACGAACACGGCCAATGCACCGGCGCCATTTTCAAGGATTTGGATAATCATCGCTTCGTCGTCGTGGCTGCCAAGTCCGTCATTCTCGCAACAGGCGGAATTGGCCGGCTGCATATTCAAGGGTTTCCGACGAGCAACCACTATGGCGCGACGGGAGACGGGCTCTGCCTCTCGTACCGCATGGGCGCCAAGCTGGCCCACATCGATACGTTCCAATATCACCCCTCAGGAGCGGTCTATCCCGAGCAGTTGGTTGGGCAGTTGGTGACGGAAGGGATTCGCTCAGAGGGCGGCCATTTGGTGAATGCCAAGGGCGAACGGTTCGTGAACGAACTCGATACCAGGGATGTCGTTTCTTCTTCGATCATTCGGGAGTGTGAAGAGGGGCGCGGCATCCGGACGATGTCCGGACGTGTCGGCGTCTGGCTGGATACGCCGCTCTTGGATGCGGAACATGGACCGGGGACGGTGGAAAAGCATTTCCCGGCCATGATGATGCAGTTCGAGCGGTTCGGCATCGATATCAGCAAAGATCCCGTGTTGATCTATCCGACCCTGCACTATCAGAACGGCGGAGTGAAGATCGATACGAATTCGGAAACCAATGTGAAGAATTTGTTCGTCGCGGGCGAAGCCTCCGGCGGGTTGCACGGGCGGAACCGTCTGATGGGCAATTCGCTGCTGGATTTAATGGTGTTCGGCAAACGCTCAGGATTGACGGCGGCGTCCCGTGCGGCATCGATGTCCCATGGAAAATTGACCGTGCAGCATCTGCAGCGGTTTCGGGCCGACGCTAAAAAACACGGGAATGTCAGCGGCGTCACCTCTCCGATGATCCTGCCGGCATATACTAGAAAAACGTAAGGAGCTTATGGCATATGGCTGATAGCGTATGGCAAGAAAGCCGAATCGCCGTCAGTTCCGTGCCTAAGCCATTAGCCATCAGCTATTAGCTCTTTGAGGTTCAGATGAATGTCCATGAGTTTCAGGCGAAACAGTTGTTTGCGCAATTTGGAGTGCCGGTTCCCCGGGGGAAAGAAGTAACGTCTCCGGAAGCGGCGACGGCTTGGGCCAATGAGCTGAATACGCCCGTGTTTGTCGTGAAAGCGCAGATTCACGCGGGTGGTCGAGGCAAGGCCGGCGGCGTCAAGATCACCAAGGACAAGGCGGCTGTGGCGGGGCTTGCCAAGGAGTTGATCGGGAAAACCCTAGTGACCCACCAGACCGGACCGAAAGGCCGTCAAGTGCATCGCCTCCTTCTTGAAGAGGGCGCAAATATCAGCAAGGAGCTATATCTGAGCATCCTGGTGGACCGCGATTCGGGATGGCCTGTGTTCATTGCCAGCACTGAAGGCGGGATGGAAATCGAAGAAGTGGCGGAAAAGACGCCTGAGAAGATTATCAAGGAATTGATTGATCCCGCCGTGGGGTTCCAGGGCTACAATGGGCGCAACATTGCCTTTGGTCTCGGCCTCAATACGATCGAGCCGGCGGTGATGAATCCCTTTATTCAGATGCTGGGCAATCTCTATCGATTGTTCATGGAAAAACACGCCGCGATGGTTGAAATCAACCCGCTCATCATCACCAAGGAAAAGACACTGGTCGCGCTCGACGGCAAAGTGTCCTTCGATGATAACGGCCTGTTCAAGCATCCCGATGTCCAGCAGATGCGCGATCTCAATGAAGAAGAGCCATTGGAAATCGAGGCGACCGCCAGCAATTTGAACTATGTGAAGCTCGACGGCAACATCGGCTGCATGGTGAACGGCGCGGGCCTGGCCATGGCAACGATGGACGTGATCAAGCTGGCCGGCAGCGAACCGGCGAACTTTCTGGATGTCGGCGGTGGCGCCACGAAAGACACGGTGGCAGCCGGATTCCGGATTCTCCTGAAAGACCCGAACGTCAAGGGCATCTTCATCAACATCTTCGGCGGCATCGTGCGCTGCGAACGCATTGCGCATGGGGTGATCGAAGCAGCCAAAGAAGTGAAAATTACGGTTCCGCTCGTGGTCCGGTTGCAGGGGACCAACGCCGAAGAAGGCCGCAAGCTGTTGGCCGAATCAGGATTGAAGCTGGACGTGGCCAATGATTTGTGGGAAGCGGCGCAGAAGATTGTGAAGTTGACGGGTAAGGCGGCGTAGGAAGTGAGGGAGGCACGGGGTCAAGTCCCTGTGCTCGCGCAACGCGCGGCCTCGAAGGGCCCTCGTTGAACGCGCGCAGTGGGGACTTAGCCCCGTACCTCCCAAGAGTGATGCGAAGCCTTCCCGTGGTGGGGCGGGCGAGAAAGAAAAGAGGACATCGTGAGCATTCTCGTTAATAAGAACACGCGGGTGGTGGTGCAGGGGATTACGGGGAAGGAAGGCTCCTTCCATGCGACGCAGTGCAAGGCCTATGGAACGAAGGTGGTCGCCGGGGTGACGCCGGGTAAGGCAGGGCAGGAAGTCGAAGGCATTCCGGTTTTCAATACCGTGGCCGATGCCGTCAAGAAAGAGGGCTGTGACACGTCGCTGATTTTCGTCCCGCCGCCGTTTTGCGCCGATGCGATTCTGGAGGCCGCCGATGCCGGTGTGAAGTTGATCATCTGCATTACCGAAGGCATTCCAGTGAACGACATGGTCAAGGTGAAGCGCGCCCTCTATGGCCGCGATGTGCGTTTGATTGGGCCGAACTGCCCCGGCGTCATCACGGTCGACGAAGCGAAGATCGGCATCATGCCAGGCTTTATTCACAAGAAGGGTGTGGTCGGCGTGGTGTCCCGCAGCGGGACCCTCACGTATGAAGCCGTGCATCAGCTCTCGACGTTAGGGCTTGGCGAAACGACCTGTGTTGGGATCGGCGGCGATCCGGTCAACGGCACCGGATTTGTGGATGTGCTGCCATTGTTCGAGAAGGATCCCGAGACGCATGCCATCGTCATGATCGGCGAGATTGGCGGCGATGCGGAAGAGAAGGCTGCGGCGTTCATCAAGAAGAACATCAAGAAGCCGGTGATCAGTTTTATCGCCGGCATCACCGCTCCTCCAGGCCGCCGCATGGGCCATGCCGGGGCGATTATTTCCGGCGGCAAGGGCACGGCGACGGAAAAGATGAAGGCGCTCGAAACGGCCGGTGTGAAAGTGGTGAAGAATCCGGCAGAAATCGGTAATGCGGTGAAGGCGGCTCTCGGGCGATAGCCCGGGGGCCCTCTCCCTCCCACGCATTCCATTTATCCCCTTCCCACGCCTCTTCCGGCGTGGTACTCTGTCAATATACATATCAGAGATAGGATCGGCTTCTCCGTCGGAGAGACACGGTGGCAAGTAGTGGAGCCCCGGTCGCTGTCTACCACAGTGAGAGGCTGCCTATGCTCGTGTTTCTGGTCCACGTCCGCGATCCCCAGTTCTACGCCCATCCGGCAAAAACCCGTGCGAAAAATGGCAATATCCGCGTCATGGGCTTCCCGCCCATCGGCATCATGTCGCTCTCGTCCGTCCTGAAACAGGCCGGCCACGAGTGTGTGATGTTTGACCAGGCCAATCCGGACACGCCGAACGACGTCATCGTTGAGGCGATCAAGCAACAAAAGCCGGCCCTTGTGGGCCTGAGCTTTCTGAGCACGACGAGTTACCCCTACGCCAAGATTCTTGCGCGCCAGATTCGTGCGGCGGACTCCACCGTCAAACTGGCCTTCGGAGGCGTGTTTGCGAGCCTCAATGCGGGGTTGGTGAAGCTGCAATGCCGGGAGGTCGATTTCGTGTGCCGTGGCGACGGCGAACAGCTTCTGCTCGATCTTCTGGCCAACCTGCAAGACCCCGAAACCGTTGCGGGTGTGACCTGGATGAAGGATGGCCAGGTCATCAACAACCCGGGCCGCCCGATGGAGCGGCATCTGGATCAATGGCCGTTTCCTGACCGCGAGAGCCTCAAGCTCGACTTTGTCGAGTCGATGCCGCTCGATGTGCCGGCGGTATTGTCGATGGAGCGCTTCACGACGATGCAGACCTCTCGCGGCTGTCCCTGGCCCTGCGTGTTCTGCGACATTCCGGTGTTCAATGAGGGCAAGTGGCGGGCGCGGAGCGCGCAGCATGTCGTCGATGAGCTGAAATATCTTGAAGCGAATGGCTATGGATCGGTCTATTTTGTCGACGATCACTTTCTGCTTCAGCCCAAGCGCATCGAAGCGATTTGCACGGGGGTGACCGACGCCAATCTCAAGATTCAATGGGGCATCGAGGGGCGGGTCGATTCCGTCGCCCAGCATTTGTTCCCCGCCATGGCCAAGGCGCACTGCCGCACGGTCATGTTCGGGATCGAAAGCGGCAGTCAAAAGATTCTGGACCGGCTGAAGAAAGAGCAGACGTTGGCCGAGGTGACGACGGCGGTGAAGAATGCCAAAAAAGCCGGTATCGAAATCGTGCACGGGTTCTTCACGGTCGGGAACCCCGACGAAACGGTCGAGGACATGCAAGCCACCTTCGATTTCGCCTCCAAGCTGCCGCTCGATACCTTCGGGTTTAACCGGCTCTGTGTCTATCGAGGCACGCCCTTATGGCAGGAATATGTGAAGCGCGGGCTCGTCAGCGATGTGACGGATTGGTACAAGTATTTCAAATGTTCGGAGATCGATCCCACCTGTCTGCCCGGTGAAGTCATCAACGACGTGCGGCAGCAGGGCCTCAAAAAGTTGTTCCTGTACAAGCTCACGCACTATCCGCTCCAGACCTATCGATTGCTCCGCCGGTTTCTCCGGTTCATGCCTGTGCGCGACGTGGCCTATCTGATCGCCAAGCCGTTCATGGGAAAGAAGACCGGCGCAACCAAGGCCGAGGTACTCTCGCGCGCGGTGGAACATGCCGAAACGAAGGACGCGGCCGCGCAGCTTACCCAGTTGAGCGACGAGATGTTGCACGACGTGATGGAAGCCTCGCGGCTGGAACGTCTGCGGATTCAACAGGAAGCGGAGGGGTCGCGGGAGTTGCCGATGTTCCAGGCACGCTAGACCGCAATGCCCCAGATGTGCTTGGCCACGATGCCGATGCCGTAGCTCACACTCACGGCGACGGTGATGATCATCAGATTGAGCGCGATGCGCCTGGTGATATCCATTCCGGACAAGAACGATAAGATGGTCGACACCAGCACCACCATGAGTCCGGCCGTAAGGACGGAATACAGGGCATCCTGCGCTCCAATAAGCACGGGCAGAACGGGCACGACAGCGCCCATGAGGTAGGCCGATCCAACGACGAGAGCCGAGGCCAATGGCTGCTCTTCCATCGGCGTCTCGTCAGACTGTTCTCCCAGGAAGATTCTCCTGGCCAGTTCGGTCGATTTCACTTCCTTTTCAGAGTTGAGGGCCAGGAACGCGCCCGCTCCCATCGAGAGTGCACCGGCGACCGCCGTTGTCGACGCGGCGATCAAAACCATGGTGGCGCTGCCGAATGCGCCGAAAAATCCGCTGACGGCGCCGAGGATCTCCACCAACCCGTCGTTCAATCCCAGAAAAATATTGCGAATCTTCTCGGCGTTGATTTTACGCTGGGTCAGCGCGGTGACGAGGACGTCCTCATGTTTGAATTCATCCATCAGGATGCCGCGCAAGGCGTCCGCCAGGGGCTGGCCTTGATACTCCCGCCAGATGGCGAGGTACTTTCGTACGCCATGGACTTCAATCGCTTCGAGCACGAGGTGCACGGCGGTTGACCCGAACATCCGGCAAATCAGCATCATAACGTGCAATTTGATGCGGCGGCCAAGGTCGAGACGGTCGGGAGCAAGATTGAAGAATTTCTTCCAGAAGGCGAGATGCGCCGTTTCAACCTTGATTAATTCATCCAGCGTCTCGTGGACATCCGGCTGAGTGACATCCCGCAATGCTTGGTAGAGCGAGAGGTCGAACAGTTCGTCGAGAATCAGCGTCCGAGGAAGATCGGGATCGTGAGGCATGGCGGCCATAGCACCTCGGTGATCGACGCGGAAGAGAGAGGGATCAACGGAGAAGAGTATAGCGGCTCGGAAGAAGGCGGTCCATGAGGAATATGCCGAAAGAAGCGGGGGAGCTTCTGTACCAGTTGTAGTGGTGTAGCTGGCTATATGAAAACTCGATGGGTCTTGCAAGTGCGGTGAGCGAGCACTGAGAGTGCCCGCCCCGCACGTGCGTTCTATGTGCCCATTTCCCAGCTGGCCAGATATTTTTCTTGTTCCTTCGTCAGCTTGTCGATATGTACTCCCATGCCGGCGAGCTTGAGCCGGGAGATTTCTTTATCGATGACGGCGGGGACCGGGTAGACCTTCTTCTCCAGCATCTTATAGTTCTTCACGATGTATTCCGCGCTCAGGGCCTGATTGGCGAAGCTCATGTCCATGACGCTCGACGGATGGCCTTCGGCGGTCGCGAGATTGACCAAGCGGCCTTCGCCAAGAAGGCTGACGCGATGGCCGTTCTTGAACGTAAACTGCTCGACGCCGTCGCGGACGACTTTCCGCTTCTTGGCCAGTTTCTCCAAGGCTGGAATATCGAGCTCCACGTTGAAGTGACCGCTGTTGCAGACGATGGCGCCGTCTTTCATCTTGGCGAAGTGCTCGCCGCGGATGACTTTTAAGTTCCCGGTCACGGTCACGAAGAAATCGCCGATAGGGGCGGCCTCTTCCATGGGCATGACGCGGTAGCCATCCATGACGGCTTCGAGCGCTTTCAACGGATCGATTTCGGTGACCACCACATCGGCGCCCATGCCCTTGGCGCGCATGGCAATGCCGCGCCCGCACCAGCCGTAGCCGGCCACGACGACGACGGAGCCGCACACGAGGCGGTTGGTCGCGCGAATGATGCCGTCCATGGTGGATTGGCCCGTGCCGTAGCGGTTGTCGAACATGTGCTTGGTGTCGGCATCGTTCACGGAGATGACGGGGAACTTCAGGACCTTTTTCTCGGCCATGCTCCGGAGCCGGATGACGCCGGTGGTGGTTTCCTCGGTGCCGCCGATCACATTGCGCAACAGCTCTTTGCGCTTGGAGTGCAGATGCGAGACGACGTCGGCGCCGTCATCCATCGAGAGGTGCGGCCGATGGGCAATGGCGGATTCGATGTGGCGGTAGTAGGTCGCGTTGTCTTCGCCCTTGATGGCGAAGGTCGGAATGCCTTCATGCTGGACAAGCGCGGCGGCCACGTCATCCTGTGTGCTGAGGGGATTCGACGCGCAGAGGCGGACATCGGCTCCGCCGGCCTTGAGGGTAATGGCCAGATTTGCCGTTTCCGTGGTGACGTGGAGACAGGCGGTGACCCGCACGCCTTTCAGCGGCTGTTGCCGCTTGAATCGTGCGCGAATGAGGCGCAGTACCGGCATGGTGGCCTCGGCCCATTCGATCTTGAGTTTGCCTTGGTCGGCCAGCTTAATGTCTTTCACATCGTAATCCACGGAGTCCTCCAGTGCAGTGATGAGTGACGGGTGATACGTGATAGGCAGCAGGGAAACAGGGTTATCGCCCGTTTCCGTGCTGCCCTATCGGTTGCCTAATGGGGAAACTAGAGCCCCGCGTCTCTGCGCAAGGCTTTGGCCTTGTCGGTCTTTTCCCAGGTGAATTCCGGTTCGTTGCGGCCAAAGTGGCCGTAGGCCGCGGTCTTGCGGAAGATCGGCCGGCGGAGCTTCAGGTGATCGATGATGCCGCGCGGGGTCAGCGGGAAATGTTTGCGGACGAGCTTATCGAGGCTCTCCACGGCCATCTTTTCGGTGTTCTTGGTATCGACGAGCACGGAGACGGGGTCTGCCACGCCGATGGCATAGGCCAGCTGGACCTCGCACTTATCAGCGAGTCCCGCTGCGACGATATTCTTGGCGATGTAGCGCGCCATGTAGGAGGCGGAGCGGTCCACCTTTGTCGGATCCTTGCCGGAGAAGGCGCCGCCGCCGTGGCTGCCATGGCCGCCATAGGTATCGACGATGATCTTGCGGCCGGTGAGGCCGGTGTCGCCCATCGGCCCGCCGACGACGAAACGGCCGGTCGGATTGATGTGGTGTTTCACGCTGGCGGGGTTGTAGAGCCCCTTCGGCATGACGGGCTTGATGACCTTTTCCATGATATCGCGTTCGATCTGCTTGTTGGTGACATCGGGGCTGTGCTGGGTCGAGACGACGATGGTATCGATACGCACCGGCTTGCCGTTCTTGTATTCAACCGTGACTTGGGACTTGCCGTCCGGGCGCACCCAGTTGAGGATCTTCTTCTTCCGGACTTCCGCCAGGCGCTTGGTCAGCCGATGGGCCAGCACGATCGGCATCGGCATCAATTCCGTGGTTTCGTTGGTGGCGTAGCCAAACATCAAGCCCTGGTCGCCGGCGCCGCCTGAGTCCACGCCCATGGCAATGTCGCTGGATTGCTGATGAATGGCGGTCAGGACCGAGCAGGTATGGGAGTCGAACCCCCACGAGGCATCGTTGTAGCCCACGTCCTTGATCACGTCGCGGATGATGTCGGGGATCTCCACATAGGCTTTGGTGGAGATTTCCCCGGCGACGAAGGCAATGCCGGTGGTGAGGATCGTTTCGCAGGCGACGCGGGAATATTTATCTTGGGCGAGAATCGCGTCCAGAATCCCGTCGGAAATTTGGTCGGCGATTTTGTCGGGGTGCCCTTCGGTGACAGATTCGGACGTAAACAGGTAATTGTTTCTCATTCGTTCCCTCTAAATTCTGGTTGTCGAAATCCGTACGTGATATCGGCGCAGGTGTGCTGTGTGCCGGGCGACGGGTCCGTTTCGTAGAATCGTCGAATCTTAGCGGAGATGGCCATTATTGTCCATCATTTCCCTTGTGGGAACATCCTCTCGCGCTCTGACAGGCTTGCTTGACTCTCGATGAACCCCACTTGTAAGATGATCAAATTTTCGCGGACTTAGGCACACTTCAGCAATAGCAATACCCCAGATCGACAGACATCGCGCAGATTGGGTGGGTGTGCGTCCGGCTCTTCGGGAGAAGGGCGGGGACCGCATCTCCTGTATGCGATGGAATCTGTCGGAGGGGGAGAAATAAATCTACATGAATAGCCAATCTGATGCCCTTCCTACGGAACCGGCCCCTCCGCGTCCATCGACTCCGGGATTAGGCTGGGACGAATTTTCCCGCGAGTTAGTCGATTTTTTCGCATCGGTCAAACTCGCCATTTTCCTCTTCCTCTTTATCGCGATCACCGCCACGATCGGGACCGTGATCCAGCAAGGGGAGCGGGCCGAGGTCTATATCCAGGAATACGGGGAGAACGCGTATCGGTGGTTTCTCCGGCTCGGGTTCACGGACGTCTATCACACCTGGTGGTTTACCAGCCTGCTCGGTCTTTTGTGTGTGAACTCCCTTACCTGCTTCTACAAGCGGTTTCCTTCCGTGTGGCGCTCCATGAAGCAGGACAAGGTGGGCGTCACGATGGCGTTCGTCAAGAATCTGAAGCAGCAGGCCGAGATTCCCGTCGAGAACACCAAGGAGTCGGTTGCTCAGAGTCTCGTGCAGCACTTCGTGTCAAAAGGCTATCGGGTCCTGGCGAAGAACGAGCCGGGCGAAGTCACCGTCTATGCGACCAAGGGGGTGATGGGACGGGTCGGCGCCCACATGGCGCACCTGAGCGCGACGGTGATCGTGCTCGGCGGTCTGCTCGGCAGCTATTATGGGTTTCAGGAATTCGGCGTCTGTCTGGAAGGCCAGACGTACCATATTCCGCGCGGCAACTTCGATCTGAAGGTCGATAAGTTCTGGATCGACTATCACGAAAATGGCTCGGTCAAGTCCTATAACAGTACGCTGACGGTGCTGGAGGGCGGGCAGGCAAAGGCCACGAAGACCATTACGGTCAATGATCCGCTGGTGTACAACGGCATTTGGTTTTATCAATCCAGCTATGGTGATGCGTGGGACCAGGTGGAAGTCGCCCGCATTAATATCAAGGATAAGGAAACCGACAAGGTTCTGAAGACGGTCGACCTCGAATGGCAGAAGGAGCAGACGCTGCCTGATCTCAATCTGAAGCTGTCGATTACGGATTTCGTGGCGGACTTCGCCTTCAACTCCACGGAGAAAAAAGTCTATTCCAAGACGATTGAGCACGCCAACCCGGCGATCAAGCTCGTTCTGACCGAGCGCGATTCGGTGCAGGCGACCCCCTGGCTGTTCCAGCAGTTCCCCGACCTGTTTGAAATCAAGGATTCCAAGTACCAATTCGAGTTGGTCGGGTATAAGCCGCGGAAGTTTACCGGATTGCAGATCGCCAAGAATCCGGGGATCAACGTCGTGTGGACCGGGTGTACGATGATCGTGGTGGGGATCACCCTCTCCTCGTTCATTTTTCATCGGCGGATTTGGACGAAGATCGTGCCGACGCCCACCGGTGTCGTGGTGCACATCGGCGGCACGACCCATAAGAGTCAGATCGACTTCAATAAGGAGTTCCGCAAGCTGACGGAGAAGATTCAGACGTTCAAGGCGTGAGCGGGTGGCGGCTGAGGCCTCTCCTTGGGTATGATAGACAGGCGCAGAAGCCTGCGCAGACGATAGACGGAGGACGTGATCATGATGCGATCGTTGTTCTTGTTCGATATGACGTTCTGGCTCTACCTGGCAGCCCTCGTGCTGTATATCGGTTATCTGTTTGCGCGCCGCCCGACGATGGCCCTGGCTCCGGCGGGGCATCCCAGCGACAACTTCGATGAGCGTGATGGCGCCTGGGCCACGCAGTTGGGGCAGGTGGCTACTCTGGTGACGGTCTTTGGCTGGCTGGTGAATACCGGGGCGCTGTTCACCCGCGCGTTTGAACGCATGGAGCATTCCGGCACGTTTGCCCCCTGGTCAAATCAGTTTGAAGCGATGGCCTATGTGTCTTGGGCCATTATTCTCGGCTACGTTATTCTGGAATTGCGCTACAAGATTAAGGCGGTCGGCGCCTTCGTTGTCGGAATCGGGTTCATTGCAATGGGGGCGGCGTCGCTCTTGCCCTATCGCTATCAGACAGCCGAGCCGCTGGTGCCGGCCCTCAATAGCTATTGGATCTACATTCATGTGTCCGTCACCTTGACGAGTTATGCGGCCTTTGCCATGGCCGGCGGGCTGGGCCTCATGTATCTTTTTAAAGAGCGGGCGGAGCGCCAAGGGAAGACAACGGGCTTTTACGCGGCCTTTCCCGATCTCGAGACCATCGATGAGCTGGGCTACAAGGCCATCACCATCGGGTTTCCACTGCTGGCCTTCGGCATCATTCTCGGCGCCATGTGGGCGAATTACGCCTGGGGCGGCTACTGGAGCTGGGACCCGAAAGAAACCTGGTCGCTGATCGTCTGGCTGATTTACGGCGCCTACATCCATGCGCGCATGACGCGCGGGTGGGAAGGCCGCAAAGCGGCGATCTATGCCGTCTTTGGATTCTTGATGGTCGTATTCTGTTTCTGGGGCGTCAACTTTCTCCTGTCCGGGCTGCACGCCTACGCGTAAACGAATAGGACACAAGGGGGTGGGGCCTGTGGCATCGACGATCCTGTTGCCGCACGTCTCAGCCGGTATTACCTATGGCTGATCAATCCGTCACTCCACCGCCGGCAACGTTGTCGCGCGTATTTATTCTTGGCGCGGGGGCGCTGGTGCTCGCGGCGACCTTTGTCATTGTGTGGCTGCAAAGCGCCAAGTATGAACCGCTTGTCGTCGGCAAGACGGCGCCGGATTTTGCGCTCACCGATCTGAACGAAAAGCCCTACCGCTTGTCTGACTTTCGCGGGAAGGTCGTCTTCCTGAATTTTTGGGCCACCTGGTGCGCGCCCTGTCGAGAGGAAATGCCCTCGATGGAAGTGCTCAACAAGAATTTCGAAAAAGACGGCCTCGTCATTCTGGCGGTCAGCATCGACCGGGTGACGACGGCCAAAGATATTCCCCCGTTTGTGAAGGGGCTCAATCTCACGTTCCCCGTGCTGCTCGATTCCTGGGGGAAGACGGACAAGCCCTATAAGCGGATGGGAGTGCCGGAAACCTTTATCATCGACCAGCAGGGCGTCATTCGAGAAATTATTATCGGGCCGAAAGATTGGACGCGCATCGATAACCTCAAGACCATCACAACTTTGCTCAATGTCATGCCCAAGACGGCGGACGGCGGCAGCACTCCGGGGATGGCTTCCAAGGCAGGTGGGCTATGACGCGGCGGCTGTGTGGACTTGGCCTGCTGGGGTTGTCAGTCACGGCATGGGCAATGTCATCTTGGGCGGCAGGTCCTGAGCCGGTTTCTGTGCAGGCTGAATCGGTTGCGGAGCGCGGTGTGGTCAGAGTGGGGGATGAGGCGCCGAATTTTCAATTGCGCGATCTTGCGGGCAACATGGTGTCCCTCTCGCAGTTGCGCGGGAAAGTGGTGCTGCTGAATTTCTGGGCGACGTGGTGCGGCCCCTGCCGGATCGAGATGCCGGCCATGGAACAGCTCTACCGCAGTTATGCGCGCAAAGACTTTGAGATTCTCGCGGTCTCCACCGACGCGCAAGGGGCGGCGGTGACCAGGCCGTTCCAGCAGGAAATGGGCTTCACCTTTCCCATTGTGCATGATGCCGATTATCGTGTCGGCTTGATGTATGGGGCGCGGTCCTTGCCCATGACCTTCATGGTGGACCGCAATGGGATCGTCCGGCAGAAGGTGCCAGGCGCCAGAAATTGGGATGCGCCTGAGGCGCGTGAGCTGATCCAAGCCATGCTGAAATATTAGCGATGCTGCAATCGATGCCCCAGATTTCGTTAGTCGCCGCATTTTCGGCGGGGCTCTTGTCGTTCGTATCGCCCTGCGTGCTGCCTCTGGTGCCCTCTTACATTTCCTATATCACCGGCTTGTCGGTGGAACAGCTGACCGACGCCGGCGAGCGCAGCAAGTTCAAGACGGCGATCGTGGTGAACGCGCTGCTGTTTATTGCCGGATTCTCCTCCGTCTTCATCGCCTTTGGCGCGTCGGCCAGTTTTATCGGCCAGATGCTGATTACCTATCAGGATCATATCCGCCGCATCGGCGGCATTATGATCATCGTGTTCGGCCTCTATCTGTTGGGCATCTTGAATCTGAATTTTCTGAAGATGGAGCACCGGTATCAGTTTCGCAACCGCCCGGCCGGCTATTTGGGGTCGTTCCTGATCGGCGTGGCGTTCGCGGCCGGGTGGACGCCCTGTGTCGGGCCGGTGCTGGGGACCATTCTTCTGTATGCCAGCACGACCGACTCGCTGCTCAACGGCATCGTGCTCTTGGCCTGTTATTCCCTCGGTCTCGGTCTGCCGTTGTTTTTGACCGCCCTGGGTGTCGATCGCTTCCTGGCCTATTTCAAGGAAGTGCGGGCCTATCTCTGGGGCGTCTCAACGGTAAGCGGCGTGTTTCTGATCATCGTCGGCATCATGATCTACGCCAATTCGCTGACGATGATCACCAGCTTCCTCGAACAACACGGAATCGGCTGGACCTTGGGCCAGTAATCTAGCGATCACCTATCAGCTCGGCACGAAAGTCATTCTCGCCAAGCGGTTTCTTCATCGCTCAGCACTCAATTCTCAGGACTCGCTGCTAATTGGTTAGCACCAGGCGCCGAGGCGGCAGGCTGTAAAGGCTTGGCCAAGGCTATTGGCTGAAGGGAGCCGCAGTCCGTTGAGCGTCGATGCGGCATTGGAGAGGTCGGGGAGAGCCGTTCCATTCCCGGAGGGGGATGAGGGAGGAGTATCGGCAAATGTTGGCGCGCTGGGATCCTTGGCGGCCATCATGCCGGCCGCAGATCCGCCGAGTTTGGCCAGGAGCGTTTTCCCCTTGCCTGCCACTGTGCTATCGGGATATTTCTGCGCCAAGAGTGTGAGATAGTTCGCGGCCCAATCGTCCGCGCCCATCTCGTGATAGCTCAATGCCAGAAAGTAAAGGGCGTCGGGTGCAACCGGCTTATCCGGGTAGATCTTCAAAATCTGCTCGAACCGGTGGACGGCGGCGAGATAGGACTCGCGGCGATAATAGAACTGGCCCACGAGCAGGTGGGTCTGGGCGAGCCAATCGTGGCATTCCTGGATTTTCTGTTGGGCCTGGGCGTCATAGCGGCTGTTGGGGAAGTCCTTTCGCATCCGTTCCAACGCCGTGATGGCTTTTTGCAGGGGTTCGGGGTCCCGGTCAATGGATTTGGCCATCTTGAAGTGGGTTTCGCCGATGCGAAAGGCCGCATAGGGCGCAAGAATATGCGTTTTGTGAAGGTCGAGGAAGTGGTTAAACTCCACCAGGGCCTCGGCATATTCTTCTTTTTCGAAGAAGGCTTCGCCGCGTTTCATGATCACATTCGGGTCATAGTTCTTTTCTGTCCCGAAGGCATCTCCCAGAAAGATCTGCTCGTCGGTGCCCCCGATGGGTTTCTTGCCAGCCGTTTTTTCTTTTGGCGTGCTGGAACAGGCTGTGGCCAGAAGCGACAGAAGGACAAGGCCAAGCGCCAGCAAGCCTATCGAACGCCAGCCGTCTGAGCAGTGCCGGGATGGGGAGATATGAGAGGGTATCATCACTGTGTGAATTCATAACAAGAGTTACGGTGAAAAGCAATGCCGGAGCCGATTGGTTGACCCGCCTCCATAGGACCCCTATAATCTCGCGGCCATGCACGGGGGATACGGTATGTGCCGGTTTTCTATCGGTCATTGAACAGGATGAAACGTCTGCGCATTATCGGGACCGGCAGCTGTCTGCCGGATCGGGTGGTGGAAAATCATGAGGTGGCTGGCCCCCTGGGGATGTCCGCTGGGCAGATCGAGCGTCTGACGGGCATTCGTGAGCGGCGTTGGGCCGTTGACGGGCAGGCCACGTCCGATCTTGCAATCGGCGCCAGCCGCTTGGCGCTTGAGTCCGCCGGTTGCGAGGCCTCTGCGGTGGACGCGGTGATTCTCTCGACGACGTCCTCGGACATGGCCTTCCCGTCAACGGCCTGTTTTGTCCAGCGGGGACTTGGTTGCCGGGGCGTCGGGGCGTTTGATGTGTCGGCGTCCTGTTCCGGGTTTCTCTATGGGTTGTCGATGGCCGACGCCATGATCAGGAGCGGACAGGCGGCCACGTGTCTCGTGATTGCCGCCGAAGTGAAGTCGAGATTTTTGGATCCGGCGGATGCCGCGACCGCCGCCTTATTCGGCGATGGGGCCGGTGCGGTGCTGGTGCGGGGCGAGGAAGATCACAGCCCGAATGGGCGAGGTTTGTTGGGGATTCGGCTGTACGCGGATGGGGCGAAGCATGATCTGATCCGTGTCCCGGCCGGCGGGTCTCGGCGGCCGGCATCGGCGGAGACCGTGGCGAACCACGAGCATGTCTTGCGAATGCGGGGCGCGTCGCTCTTTCGCATCGCGGTGCGCCGGGTCGAGCAGGCGGTGCAGGAGATCCTCAAAGAGTTTGGCGTTCGGATCGAGGATGTGGGGCAGGTGGTGTTGCATCAGGCGAACGGGCGGATTCTTTCACGGATCGCGGAGCGGTTGGGCGTCCCGCCGGAACGGCTGACCTCGGTGATTGACCGGTATGGAAATACCTCGTCGGCGTCCTTGCCGATCGCCTTGGATGCGGCGGTGCGCGGCGGCCGGATTGCGGCCGGTGACCTGGTGCTGCTGGGCAGCTTTGGGGGCGGGCTGACGTGGGCGACAGGCCTGATGCGATGGTAGATGAGGGAATTCCGAGGATTTGGTAATACGGTTGTAACACAGCGCGGATATAGATACGGCACCAGTTCACTTTTCAGGAGCGCGGATGGCCATGTTTAGTCTCATTCCCAAAGAAGAAGCCTTTTTCGATCTGTTTAAGAAGGCGGCGCACAACATGATCGAGGGCAGCCGCTTGCTCAAGGACATGATGGAGCATTTTCATGATCCCGCCGCCCAGGCCAAGCAAATCAAGGACGTCGAGCATGTGGGGGACGGGATTACCCACGACATTGCGACGCGGCTCAACCAGACCTTCATCACGCCGATCGATCGCGAGGACATTCACGATCTGGCCAGTGCGCTGGACGACATTCTCGATGCGGTCGAAGCGGTCGCCGACCGGTTCGTGATTTATAAAATCACCAAGCCGACGGAATCGGCGATCCGGCTCGCGGACATTCTCTATCACGCCTCCGTGGCGGTCGGCCAGGCGGTCGATCGCGTGGGGATGTCGCATGCGCAGATCAACGAATGCAGCGTGCAGGTCAACAGTCTGGAGAATGAAGCCGACCGGGTGTCGCGTGATGCGATTTCCGGATTGTTTGAGAAAGAGACCGATCCCATCGCCGTCATCAAGTGGAAGGAAATTTACGAAACTTTCGAGGCGGGGACCGATCGCTGCGAAGATGTGGCGAATATTCTTGAGCGCATCGTGCTCAAACATAACTAATTTGTGAGAGGGGCGAGGGGCTTGAGGCAAGGGGCGAGAGGTTGCAGGACTTATGTAGCGACGTTCCTCAACTCAGAGCCTCCTCTCGCCGCGTACCTCTCGCCACGAGCCTAAATTATGCCTGATCTGACTGGATTATTGCTCCTGACCGTCGTGCTGGCCCTGTTATTCGACTTTTCGAACGGGTGGCACGACTGTGCGAATGCGGTGGCCACGGTGGTGTCGACCCGCGTGCTCAGTCCGCTTGCCGCCGTGGTGCTGGCGGGCGTCTTGAATGTGGCTGGGGCGTTTTTCTCGACGGCGGTCGCCAAGATGATCGGTGGCGGAATCGTGTTTCCCGAGGCGATCACCAGCGCCGTCGTCGCGGCGGCCTTGGCCGGCGCGATTCTGTGGAATTTGGTGACGCTGCTGCTTGGGTTGCCGACCAGTTCCTCCCATGCGCTGATCGGCGGGCTTGTCGGCTCGGCAGTGGCGCACGGGGGCTGGGCGGTGGTGCAATTCAAAGGGTTGCAAAAAATCCTGGAGGCGATGGTCCTCTCGCCGCTGTTCGGTTTCGGCATCGGATTTCTGATCATGGTCGCGATCAGCTGGATGTTTTTCCGTGTGCATCGCGGGGTGGCGACGAAGACCTTCAGCCGGTTGCAGCTGCTCTCGGCCAGTTTCATGGCCTTCAGTCACGGGTCCAACGACGCGCAGAAGGCGATGGGCATTATTACGCTGGCGCTGGTTTCGTCGGGCCAGCTTGCCACGTCCGATGTGCCGACATGGGTGATCGTGTCCTGTGCGCTGGCCATGGGGTTGGGGACGATGGTCGGCGGGTGGCGCATCATGCGGACCCTGGGGATGCGGATTGTGAAGCTGGAACCGGTGCATGGCTTCGCGGCGGAGACGGGGGCGGCGAGCGTGCTGCTCTTTACCGCGCACTTCGGGTTGCCGGTCAGCACGACCCATACCATCACGTCGTCGATTCTGGGCGTGGGCGCCACCAAGCGTTTGTCGGCGGTGCGGTGGGGCGTGACGACCAAGATTCTGTCGGCCTGGCTCTTTACCCTCCCAGGCGCCGGATTGTTGGGGGCGGTGGTCTACGGATTACTCTCGCTGTTGCATTAACAGGATGTTGAAAAAGTCCTCCAGCGGCGTTCAGAGGCTCTCCGTACGTTCGTTAGTACGGCTTCGCCTCTTCGCTTGCTGCGGCCTTGCTGGACGGCCTTTTTGATCATCCTGCGATTGCTCTGAGCTGCTCCCGAGCTTGCTTCATTCATTGATGCTGACAGTTCTACGCGAGTGTTTCCGCAGCCTGTTAAGCTGACTCGCGGGGCGTTCTCACCGGCAAGCGCACGACAAAGCGGCTGCCGTGCGGCTGGTTGCCCTCGACCCACACCTGGCCTCCATGGCCCTCCACAATGTGTTTCACAATGGCAAGGCCGAGTCCGGTCCCTCCCAATTCTCGTGAGCGGGCCTTATCCACGCGGTAAAACCGCTCGAACACCCGCGGACGGTCTTGTTCCGGGATCCCCATACCGGTATCGGTGACGGTCAACTCAATGGCCTGGGCGTGCGCGGCGTCAGCCAATGCCTGAGCGGCGACGGTAATGGTGCCCTTCTCGGGCGTGTACTTCACGGCATTATCGAGCAGATTCGTCAGGACCTGCACGAGGCGGCCTTCGTCCCCCGCGATGGGGGGCAGATGTTCAGGGACGCAGGAAACCAGATGATGCCCTTTCTTATCGGCCAGGGGTTTGATCATCGACAGGGTGCGGTCGATGAGGTTGCGCAGGTCCAAGGGGTCTTCTTTGAACGACACGCTGCCCGACTCGATTTTCGACAGCTCCAGCAGATCCTCCAGGATGAGGTTCAACCGGTCGCTTTGCTTCAGGATAATCGAGAGGAAGTTGACGGCCGTCTCCGGATCGTCTTTCCCGCCGTCTAAGAGCGCTTCGACGTAGCCTTTAATGGAGGTAAGCGGCGTCCGCAGTTCATGCGAGACGTTGGCGACGAAGTCTTTCCTGATTTTTTCGAGGCGGCGCAGCTCGGTGATGTCATGAAAGACGAGCACCGCGCAGGCTTCGTTTTCACGCTCGCCTCCGGCCACGGAGGCCTCGATGTGCAGGCAGCGGCCTGTGGGGGCCAGGACGATTTCATCTTCATGATTCGTGCGGGTGCGCAGGATGTCGGCGACCAGATCCATGAGGTGGCGATGGCGGAACACGTCCGCGCAGGGGCGTCCCCGGGCGTCGGTGCGCGAGACGCCGAACATCCGCTCAAGCGCCGGGTTCACTTGCAGGACATGGCCGCGATAGTCCAGCACCAGGACGCCTTCGACCATGGAGGTCAGCATCGCAAGCAATTGGGCGCGGTCTTCTGACAGTTCGTCGATCTTGGCGCGCAGCTGGTCCGTCATCTGATTGAGCGTGTCGCCAAGCAAGCCGACTTCGTCGCGGGAATGAGTGTGGATGCGGATGGTGGAATCCCCCGTCGCGAGCCGGCGGGCGGCGCCGGCCATATCGGAGAGCGGTTTGGTGATATTGCGGGCCAGCCAGATACTGAGGAGCACGGCCATGAGAAAGGCGGCGCCGAGGGCGATGGCGAGATTACGCTGGAGTTTCGCGGTTTCCCGATCGAGCATGGTCATGGGCAGACCGAGGCGCAGAAAGACAGGCGGATGTCCAGAGGGCTGGTCCATCACCATCGCGCGATACATGGTGCGTTCGCCGGTGGTGTGGCTGGCGCGGATATCCGTGCCCTGTCCTGTGGCGAGGGCTTGCTGGATCTCCGGGCGGGAGAGGTGGTTTTCGACGGCGGCTAAGTCGGCGTCGGCGACGGCACTATCGGCGAGGACCGTGCCGTTTGCTGAGACGAGGGTGATCCGGGCGGCGGCCCTGTTTCCCAAGTCGCGCACGATTGCTTGGAGTGAGGCAGGCTCGGAACCGGATGATGGCGCAGGCTCGAGCGGCCGGAGTCCGTAGGCCACGAGCTTGGTTCTGGCCTCAAGCATGTCGCGCAGCTGTGAGATCTCCTGCTGTTCGAAGGATTGCACGATGAGCAGGCCGACCACCGCGAGCCCGCAGGTGACGGCGAGAAAGCTGCCAAGGGTGACTTTCCAGCGAATGGAGAGGGTCATGAATTAGGTGAAAGGTGAAAGGTGAAAAGTGAAAGGTTGGAAGGGGGTGCGTAAAAGAAATCACCAGGTCGCGCCCTATTCCCACGCGCATCACGCATCACTCATCACCCTTCACATCTTTCAGTTTATAGCCGAGTGATTTGACCGAGATGATGGCGTCGTCCAGCAAGGGGATCTTCTGTTTCAGCCGTCTGACGTGGACGTCGACGGTTCTCGTCGTTCCATAATATTCATAGCCCCAGACGGCGTTCAGCAGCACTTCTCTCGTCAGGACTCGCCCGGGATTCTTCAAGAGGTGTTCCAGGAGGCCGAATTCCTTGGCGGTCAAGGGGACTTCTTCCCCGTTCACGGTGAGTTCGTGACGAGCGAGGTCCATCACGATACCGCCATAGCTATACCGGGCCTGGCCTTCATCGGGTGTCCGGTCGATCCGCCGAAACAGGGCTTTTACCCGGGCGACCAGCGTCTTGGGGCTGAAGGGCTTGGTGACATAATCGTCGGCGCCCAATTCCAGTCCGACGACGGTATCCGATTCCTCCGCTTTGGCCGTCAGCATGATAATGGGGAGCATGGCCGTTTCCGGCGCTGATCGGAGCCGCTTGCAGACTTCGAGGCCGTCGATTTCCGGGAGCATCAAATCAAGGACGATCAGATCCGGTTTTTCCGCCCGTGCCTGCCTGAGTCCTTCCGCGCCAGTCGCTGCGGTGACGGTGCGATAGCCTTCTTTATCCAGATAGAGCTTGACGAGCTGGAGAATATCTTTCTCGTCTTCAACGATGAGGATTTTCTTGGCCGAGGCGCTGCTCATAGTGCCGCCCAGCCTACGGAGGAGGGGGCAGGCTGTCAAGTCACTGCGGGCAAGGGAGAAGGGCGGGACGGCACCGGTCAGTTTAGCTGAAACCGTAGGGGGGAATCGGTCGCAATGCTATGCTGGTTGGGTAATCAGGGAGGGGCCTATGCGTATCGATCGTGCCATTGCGATGCTGGGGCTGGCCGTATCGCTTGCCGCCTGTGCGGTCGAACCGGGACGGAGCGTCGGGGCCGGTACAGCCGCTGTCCCTTCTCCCGCTCCTACTTCCTCTGTTTCATCATCCGGTGCAGCCCCTGTTGAAATGGTTTCTGAGGCGTGCCGGGCTGCGCTCACGAGCCAGCCGGTGTCCGGGCCGAGTCTATTGAGCCTGGCATCTGTGAACCGCCGCACCACCAAACTCGGCCGCATCCCGGGGGAGTGCGGAGATGCCTATACGTCGCTGCATTTCGATCTGCGATTTGGCCCAGATGGCTGGTCATTTGCCTATCGATTGCCGGTTGGGCTGCAGGGGCAGCCGTATAAGCCGCCAGCCTCCTGCCGAGAGTACCGTGACTGCCATCTTCCTTCGCCGCCAACCGCTGTGGTAACCGGAAATGCGGTGACGCCCGTCTATGCGGAGACCGGCCTGTTGGTCTACAGCGCCAATGGGAAGACGCTCGCGTATTCGATGCGCCAGAAGGATCAAGCCGACATGGTCCTGCACGATCGTGTGACGGGCCAGGACACACACTATGCCGCTCCGGGCAAGGTCCTGTCCTATGCCTTGAGCCCCGATGGGGAGAAGGTGGCGTATGTGGCGGCCTTCCGGGAGCAAGGGCGCGACAAGTTTGCCATTCTGGAAAATGGCCGTACGGTGGCGATCTCAGCTGACGCGACCCCGCTGGTCTATCGCCAAGATGGCGAGCTGATCTATGTGCTCTGTGAGTCCGCCCTGGGATCGAAATGTGTGCTGGTGAACGGGAGCCGAAAATCAAGCATCAAGAAGAAGGGTGGGGTGTTTGAGCTGGCGGCAAGCCTGGACGGGGAATCGCTGGCGTACGTGACGGGAAACGAGAACGAGAAGACCGTCGTGTTCAATGGGCAGGACAGTCCGCCCCATTCGTCTGTGCAGGGGCTGCGTGTGAGCCCGGATGGAAAGCGGGTGGCCTATATTGCAAACGGCACCCGCATGATCGTCGATCAGCAGGAACGTGTCGAGTACGATGTGGTTGGGGCGCCGTCCTTCAGTCCGAACAGTCAGCGGGTGTTTTACGTGGCGGAAAGCGCTCAGGGGGAATGGGGCCTCGTGAACGGGTATGAATGGGTGCCAGGCTATCGAAGCTGGTGGGCCCATGCGCCGGTTGTCAGCCCAGCCGGCCGCCAGGTGGCCTACTTGGCCTTTACCGATTGGCCGCCCGCGGAGTGGTTTGTGGTGCTTGAAGGCACCAAGCTTCCCGCCTACGATTATATTGATCCGCTCTCATTGAGGTTTACTCCTGATGGGACGGTATTGATGTACGGGGCGCGTAAGGGACGGGAGTTGTGGTGGGTTGCGCACCCGGTCAAATAGCGTGTCGTGGCATCTGTTGACGGCCTTGGACGATCTGACGTAAGGTGAATCCGTTCAATATCGGGGTAGAGGGGGCGATCCCCCTGCCAAGCGTGAAGGAGATCAGCCGATGCTGAAGATATATCTTGCGAATCCGCGGGGGTTTTGCGCCGGAGTCGATCGGGCGATCGATATCGTCGATCTCTCGCTCAAGAAGTATGGGGCGCCCATTTACGTCCGTCATGAAATCGTGCATAGCCGCCATGTGGTGAACTCGCTCCGGCAAAAGGGGGCGGTGTTCGTGGAGGAGCTGGGTGAAGTGCCCGAGGGATCGGTGGTGATCTTCAGCGCCCATGGCGTGGCGAAGTCTGTGTGGGACGAAGCGAATAAGCGGCGGCTGCATGTCATCGACGCGACCTGCCCGCTGGTTATCAAAGTGCACAATGAAGTGAACCGCGACTATACCCAAGGATATGAGCTGATTCTGATCGGCCATGCCGGCCACCCGGAAGTGATCGGCACGCTGGGGCAGATTCCCGACAAGTTCCACTTGGTGTCGTCGGTCGAGGACGTTGAAAAGCTCGAGGTGGAAAACCTCGTGAATCTTTCTTATGTGACGCAGACGACGCTGAGTGTCGATGAATGCCGGGATATTGTCGGCGCGCTTCACAAGCGATTCCCGAACATCAAGGGCCCGCATCAGGAAGATATCTGCTACGCGACGCAAAACCGGCAGAATGCGGTGAAGGAGTTGTCCCGGCTGGTTGATGTCATTTTGGTCATCGGCTCGCCGAACAGTTCCAACTCCAACCGTCTGCGCGAGTTGGGTGAGCAATGCGGGATTCCATCCTATCTGATCGATTCGGCCAGCGACATCAACCCTGACTGGTTGAAGAACGCGAAGGCCGTCGGCATTGCCGCCGGGGCCTCGGCTCCTGAAGTGCTGGTGACGGAAGTGGTGGCCTTCCTCCGAAGCGCCGGCCCCTCCGAGCTGGAAGAACTCACGGTGATCGAAGAAGATGTCGAATTTCTCCTCCCGAAGGAACTGGTCCAGATCGAATCCGCCAGTAAGCCCGCAGCCAGCATCGCCAGTTAATCCGCGAACTTAAAGATGCCATATATCTAGTAGGGGGGCTCTTGTCCCCCTACTACCTGCGGTATTTTGGTTTTGATTTCCTCTTGCCCCTATGCTACAAGGGCCGAGCATTCGCAAGGGTGGTATTGATGGCTCAACCAAAGGTGAACCGATGTATTTGAAATCGCTGGACATGTTGGGTTTCAAGTCGTTTGCCGAGTCGCGGATCGCGTTCCCCGAGGGGGTGACGGCGGTGGTCGGGCCCAATGGCAGCGGGAAAAGTAACGTCGTGGATGCCATTCTCTGGGTGCTCGGCGAGCAAAGCACCAAGACCTTGCGAAGCGAAAAAATGGAAGATGTAATTTTCAACGGCACCGAGTTGCGGAAACCGTTGGGGATGGCCGAAGTGTCGCTGGTCATCGGGGGGCTCGATCAAACCACGCTGAAGCTCGAAGGCGGATCGGGGTTGCCCAGCCAGTTGAGCGAATTTCAAGAGCTGATGATCACCCGCCGGCTCTACCGCAACGGCGACAGTGAATATCTGATCAATAAGACACCGTGCCGCCTCAAGGATATTCGCAGCGTGCTGATGGATACCAGAGCCGGCAGCAAAGGGCACACGGTCATCGCGCAGGGGCAGATCGATCAGATCCTGAACGCCTCGCCGCAAGACCGGCGGGAGCTGATCGAAGAAACGGCCGGGATTGTCCGCTATAAGAAACAAAAGGCCGAAGCGCTCCGCAAACTCGATGCCACCCAGCAAAATCTTCTCCGGGTGCGCGACATCATTGCCGAAGTGAAGAAGCAGCTGAATTCGCTCGAACGGCAGGCCCGCCAGGCCCGCACCTATCAGACGTTGCAGCAGGAAGCGCGGGGGGTGGAGATCGAATTGCTCACCCGTGAGTTCCGAGCCTTGCGCCATGAGCTGCGCGAGGTCGAGGCCGAGGTGATGTCGCTCGATCAGCGGGAAGCGGAAACGGCCGCCGGGCTGGCGCGGCTGACGACGGATTTGGAGCAGTCCCGGATGCAGGCCATTGCGACGAGCGATGCGATCGGCAAGATCCGCGAAGAGCTCTCGGGCATCGAGCATCAGCAGGCGCAGGCGTTGACGGCTGCGGAGGTCGCGCGGAATCGGAGCCAGCTGTTCGACCAGCAGCAGCAGCAGGAAGCCGGCGAACTGGAAGACTTGGCTCGCGCACAGGGCGATCTGACCCAGGCGCTGGGCGAGTTGGAGGCGTCGCTGGCGGCGATCGACGAGGAATTGGCGCAGCGGGAATCGGCGTTTGCCGAACTCGATCGGGAGATGGCGCGCTTGCTGGAGCAGCGGGCCGCCGCGGTTGCGGAAGAAGAGCGCGGGCGCCGCGATATTTTGCAGCTGGCCGTGTTGGTTGCGAACACCGAGCAGAGCGTGTCCCAGCTGACCGCCCGGATGAATGAGGTGGCGGAGCGGGGGGCTCGTCTTGTCACGGAGCAAGGGCATTTACAGGAACAGCGCGCGATGGCCGTGACCCGCCATGAAGCGTTGCGGCAGGAGTATGGCGACGCGGGCCGGATGGTTGTGAGCATCCGTGCTCAACAGGAGACGGTGCAGGGGGAATCTGTCCGTGTGGCGGAAGAGCTGCGGGCGCTCGATGGCCACATCCTCCATCGGTCGGAGGAGCTGGCGGCGGTCGATTCGCGTCTCCAGGCCTTGCAGGGGATGGTGCTTGAGGAAATGGGGTATGGCCGGGCCGGCAGCGATGAGACCACCGCCCTCAAGTCGTGCGAGGGGGTGCGTGATGCCATTGCGGAATGGCTGGTCATTCCACCGGGGATGGATCGCGCGGTGGAGGCGGTGTTGGGCGAGCGGGTCCACGGATGGTTCGTCGATGACCCGGCGGTCGCGCAGCGAGCCATCGGCTTTCTCCAGGAAAAAGCCCTCGGACGCGGGACGTTTATTCCTCAACAGCCCCGCTGGGAGAGCGCTGGATCCGGAGACCGGTCCTGGTGGACCGCGTTGGCGAACCAGCCTGGCGTGGCCGGCCGTGCGGTGGATCTGATTCAGACGGACGCGCCTCGGGTGGCCGCGAGAGATTGCCTCTTCGACCGGGTGGTGATCGTCGAATCGCTGGATCACGCCGTCCGGTTATGGGCGCAGCAGCTCTGGGCCGGACAGGACGGGCCGATTTTGGTCACGCTCGCGGGCGAAGTGATGGATGCCTCCGGCGTGATCAGCGGCGGGCATGTGCGCGATGGGCAGGGGTTGTTGGAGCGGCGGCGGGAAGTCGTCAGCCTGGAAACCAAGCGGACGGAATTCACCGCGTTGCTGGAGCAGGAAAAACAGCGCCGGATCGAGTTGCAGGTGCTGGGGCAAGAGCTTGGCCAGCAGGCGAAGCAGTTGGCGGACTCGCTGCGCGAGACGGAAATGCAGAATCTCTCGCTGCAAAAAGACGAAGAACGCTTGCGGGGCGTTCTTGCCGATCTGGATCTGAAGCTGGCGGGCATCGAGGCGGACATTCACAAGGGGACCGCCGACCATCAGCGGTTTGAACAGGACGCACGTTCGGCCCAAGCCCAGCTTGAACAATGGATGAGTGAGAAAGCCGGCCAGGAAGCCAGCCTGGGCCGGGTACGGGAGCGGCTGGCGGCCATCGACCAGGAAGGCCGCGCGTTTCAGGAGCGGGTGACGGAGGCGCGTTTATTGTCCGAGGGACTGCGTTCGAAGCGGGGGCATGAACAGGCGAACCGGGCGCGCGTGATGCAGCAGCAAGTCGAAAGCGAACAGCGCCGGCAGTCGCTGGCGGACCATCTCGAAGGGCTTGTGCAGGCCATTCAGGAAAATCGTGACGAGCAGGCCCGCCAGGAAGCCTTGTGCCAAGAGTTTGGCCTGGCCGCCAGCCGGATCAAGACGGAACTGGTCACGGCGCAGGAGCAGCAGGCTCAGGATGTGGCGGCGAGCCAGGCGCTTGAAGCCAGTCTTGACGAGGTTCGCCGTACGATGTCGTCGGTGCGGGATGCCCGGATGGCCGTCGAAGTGCGGCGGGCGGAATTGCGGACCCAGTTGAGCACGGTCGAAGGCACCTTGTCCGGCACCTATCAACTCGACCCCGCCATGCTGACCGGTGAGGTTCCCGTGCCGGCGGAGCTGCCGGAGGCCGGAGAGGAGGCGGCTCCATCCAATCCGCTGGCCCAGTCGCCCGATGCCGAGCTGAAAGAGCAGCTTCAGAAGTTGCGCGACCGGCTCGATCGCATGGGGCCGATCAATTTGGCAGCGATCAGCGAGCATCAGGAGCTCGATCAGCGCTACACGTTCCTTTCGACGCAAGAGCAGGATCTGTCCAATTCCATCAGCTCGCTCAAAGAGATTATTCAGCGGATCAACCATACGACGAAGGATATGTTCGCGACGACCTTCACGGAGCTGCAGCAGAAGTTCACCGAAGTCTTTGGCCAGTTCTTTCCCGGCGGCCGGGCGGAGCTGCAGCTGGTCGAGGAGCCGGCCGGGGAAAACGGTGAAGGCGGAGGAAACCAGGATCCGGGTGTGGACATTGTCGCGCAGCCTCCGGGGAAGCGGCTCAAGAGCATTACCATGCTGTCCGGCGGTGAAAAGACGCTCACAGCGATGGCCCTCTTGTTCGCCAGTTTCTTGATCAGGCCGACGCCGTTCTGTCTGCTGGACGAAATCGATGCGCCGCTCGACGAGGAAAACATCGGACGTTTTACCAGCGTCTTGAGAAACATGGCGCAGACTGCGCAATTTCTGGTGATCACGCACAACAAGCGGACCATGTCGATCGCCGATTCCTTGTTCGGCGTGACGATGGAAGAGCCCGGCGTGTCGAAAGTGGTGTCGGTGCGGCTAGGCGATTTACAGCTGGCGTAAGCGGGTCGTAACGCACGAATATTCCAGAGGAGTTTCATCCTCCGTCGCTTGACTCATGTAGGGGCGTCTGTTATAAGCCCATCGATGGGCTGCTCTCCAATCGTGTGGCGTTGATGCTCGTGTGACTGTGTCTTGCGCCACGTCGTCTCTCTGTCCATCTCATTAGGTCCATATAGAAATCAATGAAGCTCTTTCGCGCACTCTTTGCCAGACTCTCCGACAGTTTCCTCTCCTCTATTCCAGGAAAGACGGCTTCGTCGGCCGAACCTGCATCCGCGCCGCCGCTTCGATTAGTCTCCGACAAAGCGGCTCAAGCGTCCGCTGTCGATTCCACGCCGCGCCGGCCCGCGAGCCATACGATGAGCCAGCCGGATACCATTGACGATGCGATCCGCCGAAGCCAGACCTGGTTTCTTTCGAAGCAGCATCCCGTTGAAGGCTATTGGGTCGCGGAACTGGAGGCTGATACGACGTTGACCTCGGAGTATGTGATGCTCCGGCGGTTTCTCGACTGCGTCGATCCGGTTCGCCAGGAGAAGGCTGTTCGGTATCTGCGGTCGATGCAGCTTCCGGATGGCGGCTGGCCGATCTACTATGGGGGGCCGGCTGATATCAGCGCCTCGGTGAAGGCCTATTTCGCGCTCAAGTTGAGTGGCATCCCGGCCTCAGAGCCGTTCATGCTCCGCGCCCGCGATCGCATTCTTGCGATGGGCGGCGTGGTGCAGGCCAACGTCTTTACGAAAATCGCGCTCGCGCTGTTCGATCAGTACGACTGGGAAGGCGTGCCCCACATGCCGGTCGAACTGATGCTGCTGCCGAAGCGGTTCTATTTCAGTATTTACGCGATTTCCTATTGGTCGCGCGCCGTGCTGATCCCGTTGCTGATCGTGTTTGCCCATCAGCCGGTGTGCCGCATCCCTTCCGAGCAGGGCATCGACGAGCTTTATGCCGTTCCGCGCGCTCAAATTCGGTTTTGGAAGTATCCGCCCTTCAATAAGGACCAGGATTGGTTCACGCCCCACAACCTCTTTGTCATGCTGGACGTGGTGCTGAAGCTCTATGACCGCATGCCGCTCATGTGGCTGCGCGAGAAGGCGATGCACAAGGCGGCCACATGGATGCTGGAACATTTGAAAGGCAGCGGCGGACTGGGCGCGATTTATCCCGCGATGGCGAATTCCGTGATGGCGCTGCGCTGTCTGGGCTACGAAATGGACGATCCCCTCGTGCAGAAAGCCCTGCGTGAGATCGAGGACCTTGAGGTGCATGAGACGGGCACGGTTGACGGCGAGCGGGTATCGACGCTTCATCTGCAGCCCTGCTTTTCACCGATTTGGGACACGGCGTTGCTGACGAACGCGTTGATCGAGGCGGGCCTGCCGCAGGATCATCCCGCGTTGGTCAAGGCCGGAGCCTATCTCATGTCCCGGCAGACGAAGACCGTCGGGGACTGGACGATTTCCTCGTCCCATACGGAGCCGGGCGGATGGTATTTCCAGTTTGAAAACGAGTTGTATCCGGACGTGGACGATTCGGCCGTCGTGCTGATGGCGCTCTCCAAGCTGAAGATGCCGCAACCGGCCGAACAGCGGGAATCGATTCGCCGTGGCATGCAATGGGTCTTGGCGATGCAGAGTTCCGACGGCGGCTGGGGCGCCTATGACAAGGACAATAACCGGGTTGTCTTCAACTACATCCCGTTTGCCGACCATAAGGCCTTGCTGGATCCGAGTACGGCGGATCTCGCCGGGCGCTGCTTGGAAATGCTGGCGGCCTTGGGCTATGACCGGACGCATCCCGCCGTCCAGCCGGCGCTGGCGTTTTTGAAAAAAGAGCAGGAAGCGGACGGCAGTTGGTTTGGCCGGTGGGGGGTCAACTATATCTATGGGACCTGGTCGGTGCTCGCGGGGCTTCGCGCGATCGGAGAAGATGTCTCTGCCCCCTACATTCGCCGGGCCGTGTCCTGGCTGGAGTCGAAGCAAAATCCCGATGGCGGCTGGGGCGAATCGTGCCTGTCTTACGCCGAGGATGCGCACAGCGGGAAAGGGGAGAGCACGCCGTCGCAAACGGCGTGGGCCTTGATGGCTTTGATGTCGGCCGATGTCACGGACTCCTTCAGCGTCGCACGCGGAGTGCAATTTCTCCTGCGGCATCAGCTCAAGGACGGCTCCTGGGAAGAAGTGGCGCACACCGGCACCGGATTCCCCAGGGTGTTTTATCTTCGGTATCACTGGTACTGCCAATATTTTCCCTTATGGGCACTGGCGATGTACCGCAACATTCGTTCCCGGGGCCACATGCGGGCCGATGAAGTTCGCCAGCAGGTGGACGCGACCGGGGCCTATCGGTTTGAGCGTTGACGGACAAGCCTCCTTCGCCCGCCCGCATTCCTCTGCATCCTGGATCCTGTCCGCGTATCGCGATCTTTGTGGCGACGGTCTGGGAGTTGGCCGCGGTGCGGGCGGCCTTGCCTCATGGGCGAACCGAGACCTGTGCGGGGAAGCCGCTGTATGTCGCCGAAGTGGGGCGCGGAGAGTGCTGGGTGCTGCAAACGGGCGTCGGGCCGCAGAAGGCCGGCGCCGGCGCCCGGGCGTTATTTCAGCGGCAGGCTTTTTCCGTGAGCCTGTCAACCGGTTTTGCCTGCGCGTTGACGGCGGCGGAGATCGGCGATGTCTTGATGGGGACGGCTGTGGCCATGATCGATTCCGCGAACGCCGGTCTGCCGGATTACTGCGAGGTCCCCGGGGCTGAACGGGACCGTTTTTACGCGGCGATCGGTGAGTTCAGGCAAGGCTCACGCTGTAGGGAGGGCCGATTCGTGTCGGTCGATCGTATCGTGGGGCGGGCCTCTGACAAGGGGGCGCTGGCTCAACGGACCGGCGCGGTTGGGCTGGATATGGAAAGTGCGGCATTGGCTTGTGAAGCCGGTGTGGCCCAGGTCCCTTTTGTGATCGTGCGAACGGTGTCTGATCTGTTGGAAGAAGAGCTTCCGCTTGACTTCAATCTGTTTCTCAGGCCCACTGGGTGGCTCAGGGGGATCGGCGCGGTGCTGGCTCATCCCGTGGAGAGTCTGTCGGGACTGTTGCGGCTTCGGCGGCAGAGCGCACTCGCGGCGCGGAATCTCACGAGGCTGTTGGGCGGCGCGTTCGAGGCATTTTTCGCGGAGAGGCCGGATTCACACACACGGGCGGTGCGATGACCATGTTGCAGTACATTGGGCGACCGGTGGTGAGATATGTGCGGGAAATGGGCCGCATGCTCATTTTTCTGCTGTCCTCGTTCGGCTGGCTCGCGCGGCCGCCCCTGCGGCTCATGCAGTACATCAAACAACTCCATTTCATTGGGTACAAATCGACCTTCGTCGTCGTGTTGACGGCTGGATTTACCGGGATGGTGCTCGCGCTGCAGGGGTATTACACGCTGCGCAAATTCGGCTCCGAGGGGCTGCTGGGATCTGCCGTGGCCTTGAGCATGATACGCGAACTCGGGCCCGTGCTCGCCGCACTCATGGTGACGGCTCGGGCGGGGTCGGCCATGACGGCTGAAATCGGCATCATGCGGATTACCGAGCAAATCGACGCGCTCGATACGATGGCCATCAATCCGCTGCAATACCTCATCGCGCCCAAGCTGGTGGCGGGCTTGATCGGCGTGCCGCTCTTGGTGGCGATTTTCGACGTGGTCGGAATTTACGGCGGCTATTTGGTCGGGGTGGATCTTCTCGGCGTGAATGCCGGATCCTATTGGACGTCGATTGAGTCCGCCGTGGAATGGAAGGATGTGTACGGGGGCATCCTCAAATCGATCAGCTTCGGGCTGATCGTGAGCTGGGTCTGTTGTTACAAGGGGTTCTATACGCGCATGAGCGCCGAGGGGTTGGGAACGGCCACGACGGAAGCGGTGGTCCTGTCTTCCGTGCTCATCCTGGTATGGGACTACTTTCTCACATCGGTGTTGCTGTAATCATGCTCAGACTGGTGGGCGTCAAGAAGCGGCTGGGCGGTCAGCCGGTATTGCAGGGCGTTGATTTGACGATCCCTTCCGGGAAGCTGACGACCATTATCGGTCCGAGCGGGGAGGGCAAGAGTGTGCTGCTGAAGCACATGATCGGCCTGCTTCAGCCGGATGAAGGCCAGGTGTGGGTTGGCGACGTCGATATCTCCCGCCTTCACGGCCAGCCGCTCAATGAAGTGCGGAAGCGGTTTGCGATGTTGTTCCAGGGCGCGGCGCTCTTCGATTCGATGACGGTGTTCGACAATGTGGCCTTCCCGCTGAAGGAAAAGTTGAGGATGAAGGGCCCCGAGGTCGCCACGCGGGTGAACGGCATGCTGGAGCAGGTCGGCCTGGCCGGCATGGGGCATAAGTTTCCCGCCGAGCTCAGCGGAGGCATGCGAAAACGCGCCGGCCTGGCGCGCGCCCTCGTGATGCGGCCGGAGATTGTGCTGTTCGACGAACCGACGACGGGCTTGGACCCGCTCATGGCCAAGTCCATTCATGAACTCATTACCAGCACCCAGCGGACCTTCGGTTTTACCGCAGTGATGGTCAGCCATGAAATCCCCGAGATTTTTGGGATTTCAGATTATGTCGCGATGTTGAAGCGCGGGCGCATTGCGGCGATGGCGCCTGCCGCAGAGTTTCTGCGGACGACTGATCCTGAGGTCAAGGAGTTTATCTCGGTCGGGGAGCCGGCCGTGGTGTCCGGTGTGTCAGCCGGTCTGTAAAGGGAGTCCTGTAATGGAGAATTCCAAATTAGAACTCATGGTCGGGGCATTTGTCCTGGCGGGGATCTTGTGCTTGGGCTATCTCTCGATTAAGCTCGGCAAGCTAGAGGTGATCGGCGGGGATCTGTATGAAGTCGCGGCGCAATTCAATTCGGCGTCCGGCTTGAAATCCGGGGCGACGATCGAGATTGCCGGGGTGGAAGTCGGACGGGTGCGGGGCATTACGCTGAAGGAAGATCGCGCCGTGGTGACGCTGGCTGTCGCGAACGGTGTGAAGCTGTACACGGACACCATCGCGTCGATCAAGACGCGGGGGATCATCGGCGAGAAGTTTCTCTCGCTGTCCCCCGGCGGCGGCGGCGATCCGCTGAAGCCCGGCGATGTGATTCGCGATACCGAATCCGGTCTCGACCTGGAAGAATTGGTCAGCCAGTATGTGCACGGGAAGGTGAACTGATGGTATTCGGGGCATCTCAGGGAGTCTCATGAGGGACCGCATGAGCGAGGGGGATTGGATGATGGGTGCACGAGTGAATCGATCGGGGATTGGGATGGTGGTGGCACTGGCCGGGGTTCTGCTGGTGTCGTCCTGGCTGAGCGCATCGGTTGTGCATGCCGGTCCGCCGACGGATTCGATGAAGGTCACGATCGACGAGGTGCTTCGGATCATTCGCGACAAGGAATTGAAGCAGCCGGCAAAGGCGGACGAACGCCGGGCTCTCTTGGAGAAAGCCGTGGCCGATCGGTTTGACTATCAGGAAATGTCCCGCCGGGCTCTGGGGGCTCCGTGGAATACGTTGTCGGATCAGGAGAAGCAGGAATTTGTCGGGCTGTTCCGAACACTGCTGACCAATTCGTATGCGGAAAAAGTCGAGACCTATTCCGGCGAAGGGGTGCAATATCTGAATGAACGGACGGAAAAAGAATATGCGGAAGTCCGGACAAAGATTTTGTCCGGCAAGACGGAAATTCCGCTCGACTATCGCTTGGTGAATCGAGGCCCGGAATGGCGGGTCTATGATGTGGTGGTTGACGGGGTCAGTCTCGTGAGCAACTACCGAGGCCAGTTTACCAAGATCATTCGCGCCTCGTCCTATCAGGATCTCGTCGAGCAGCTCCGGAAGAAATCTGACAAGCTGAAAGCTCCGTAAGCCCATCCAGGCACCACGTTCATGTCGGCCCTGCGTCGTATCTTCATTGTTATCGGCTGTCTCTGTGCCGGAAGCGGGGTTGTAAGCCTTGCTTCTGCCCGGGCGGACACACAAGTCTTTCCGGTCCCTTCTGTGTCCACCACGCGCAACGACGGCAGCGACGCAGGCCTGATCATGCCGATTCTGGTGACGGATCCGGACGGCGAGCTGAAGTATCTGATGGCGCCGATGGTCATCCGGAATTCGATCGTCGGGACGCGGGGGGTATTTAATCTCTTCCGGTATGAGCCCGGAGGGCGCGAAACGCGCTTCATCGGATCGTTCACGGAGAAGATCGAGCGCAAGCTGGTCTTTTCCTACACGGATCCTGCGTTCAGTAACGGGCGGTATTTCCTCCAATTCGGCGGGTCGTTTTTCAAGAATGCCACTTCCCGCTTCTTCGGCATGGGGCAGGATTCTCTCGAAGGGAATGAAAGCAACTATACGGCGCGAGAGTTCCGCGCCAATTGGCGGTTTGGGATTTACGCCAACGAAGTGACCCAGATTGCAGTGGCGCAGCGATTTCGCGATGTGCAGTTGCAGCGTGGGGCGACGGATCTGCCTTTTACTGTCGATCGGTTCGGCGGGGTCGATGGCGTCAAAGGGGAGTCCATCATTATCGGCCATCGGGCGAGTTTTCATTATGACACGCGCAACAATCTGGTCACGCCGACGGACGGAATGGCGGTGACGGCTTATGCGGAGTTGAATCAGAATATCCGGAACGGCGATCATCCCGTTTATTCACGCTACGAGCTGGAGGTGAAGCAGCTGTTCCCCAGCGAATCGAAGCGGGCCATCCTGGTGGTGCGGGCGGACTTGCAGGCGACGATCGGCACCCAGGTGCCGTTTTTCGAGCAGAGTTCGCTGGGTGGCCAGAATAGTTTGCGTGGATTCGGCGTCGATCGCTTTATCGACAAGCACCTGGTGGCCTTCAGCGTTGAGGAACGAATTCATCTTGCCAGGACGAGACTGGCCGGCGTGATGGCCGATTTCGAAGTGGCCCCGTTTGTCGATACCGGGCAAGTGTTCGGAGATTTTAAGGACGTCAGCTTTAAAGATTATCGGGTCACGCCGGGTCTCGGGATTCGGGGGATTGTTCGTCCGAATGTGGTGGGGCGTCTTGATTATGGATTCAGTCGTGAAGGCGGCGCGATTTTCGCCGGGCTCGATTTCCCCTATTAAAGGGATGGCGAGGTGGTGCCTGATGGTAGGGCGTGGATGCCGTTGGGCGGTTGTTCTGGGTCTTGTACTCTGCAGTGGGATGGTATCACAGAGAGCCGCCGCTGAGGGGTTTGGTCCATTCCCTGTCCGCAATTTCCAACCCATCCATCAATTGGTGCTCGGGCTGCCTGGTGATCGGGCCTCGGTGCTCAAGGCTGGCGAGCTGGATCTTCGGATCGAACTGGCCAATACCGCCAACGTCTTTTCCGATACGACTCCGCAGACCTCGGTGGCGATGAAGTTTGAAAGCCTCCGGTCGGGGGTGTTTCTTCGTTATGGAGTAACGGAACGCCTGGAGCTGGCAGCCGAAGTTCCTCTGTTGTTTCGCTATCGGGGCATTATGGATGGCATGATTCAAGCCGTCGAGCGGGGGACGACCGGTCTCGCGCCGGATCGGCGCGCGCTGAAGGATGCGGGATACCAGTTTAGCGTGAGGTCCGGCGGCCGAACGGTGATGAGCGGGAAAGAGGGCGTCGTGGGCTTGGGCGATGCGTCGGTGATGGGAAAGTATCAACTGCTGACCGAAACCGAGTCGGTTCCTGCGGTCTCCTTGCGGACGGCGATCAAGATTCCCACCGGTGATGAGCCCCATTTCTTGGGGAGCGGAAGTCCTGATTACGGTGTGGGGCTGGCGATGGAGAAGCGTGTGGCGCGCGACTGGATGGTGTATGGCAATGTGAATGGCGTGCTGCCGACAGGGAGGATCGCGGGGTATTCGTTGCAGCCGGTGGTGTCAGCCCTGGTGGCCGTTGAGTATCTCTGGTCCAAGGACTTCTCGCTGACCGCGCATTTCGACTATTTCTCGTCGCCGTTGCATGGCACGGGAACCAGTGTGCTTGATAAAGGCGTGACCGAGGCCGTGTTGGGGTTTAGCTATCGGCTCAAGCCCCATCTCTTGTGGCAGGTGTATGGAGTGGAGAACCTGGATTTTATTGTCGGCAGTGCGGCTGACTTTACGTTGTCGACTCTGGTGACCTATCAGTTTGGATCGTAGGGCCTGCTGGGCGGCGGCGAGGCCTTGAAGTGAGAGCGTGGAGCCGAAGTGCTTGACATCAAAAGATGTGTGTGTGAGACTTAAAAAAGTATGGTGGTCAATCTACGCAATCGAAGGACCATCCCTCTCTAGGCAGAGTTCCATTGAAATCATTGAGTTTGTGAAGTGACAATATAGGGAGACACTCCTATGTCGATCTTAAAAACCATCCAAAGTCCTGCCGATCTCAAGCGGGTATCGCCAAGCCAGTTTCCGGCGTTGTGTGAAGAGATTCGCGAGCAGATTATCAGTACTGTCGCGAGCGTCGGCGGGCATTTGGCTTCAAATCTGGGCGTCGTCGAGCTGACGGTGGCGCTGCACTATCTCCTGAAAACGCCGACCGACAAGATCGTCTGGGATACCAGCAATCAGGCCTATACGCACAAACTCCTGACCTCTCGCCGGGAGCAATTCCATACCCTGCGGCAATACGGCGGGCTCAGCGGTTTCACCAAGCGGGAAGAGAGCGAATACGATACGTTCAATGCCGGTCATGCCGGGACCGGCGTGTCGGCGGCGTTCGGCATGGTGGCCGCCCGTGAGCAGTTGGGCCAGAAACATAAAGTGGTCTGTGTCGTCGGCGATGGCGCGATGACCGCCGGGATGACGCTCGAAGGTTTGCACCATGCGGGCGGCCTCGGGAAAGACTTTCTGGTGATCCTGAACGACAATCAGATGTCGATCTCCAAAAATGTCGGGGCGATTTCAGCCTATCTGAGCCGGACTATCACCGGCGAGTTTTACGGAAAGGTGCGTGAGGAAACGGGCCAGTTGCTCGGGAAGATTCCGCATATCGGACCGGACATGCAGAAGCTGGCGCGGCGCGCAGAGGAGCTTGCCAAGGGCGCGATTTTGCCGGGATTGCTCTTCGAAGAATTGGGTTTCCAATACAGCGGCCCTATCGACGGCCACAATTTCGAGCATCTGCTCCCCACGCTGGAGAACGTGCTCAAGATGAAGGGGCCGGTGCTCCTCCATGTCATTACGAAAAAAGGCCTGGGCTATGAGCCGGCCATGAAGAACCCGGTGTGGTTCCATGCCTGTCCGCCCTTTGTGCGCGAAACCGGCGTGCCGGCGAAGAAGGCGGTGCGTCCGTCCTACACGCAGATTGCGATGGAGTCCCTGACGAAGCTGGCCCGCGAAGACAAGCGGGTGGTGGCGATCACCGCCGCCATGTGTGAAGGGACCGGCCTCACGGCGTTTGAGAAAGAATTTCCTGATCGCATTTATGACGTAGGGATTGCCGAGCAGCATGCGGTGACCTTCGCTGCCGGGCTTGCCACGCAAGGATTGAAGCCTGTCGTTGCCATGTATTCGACGTTCCTGCAGCGAGCCTACGACCAGGTCGTGCATGATGTCGCCACCCAGAATTTGCCGGTCGTGTTCTGCATCGATCGGGGCGGCCTGGTGGCGGAGGATGGCACCACGCATCACGGCGCATTCGACTACGCGTTCCTGCGCCATGCGCCGAATATGACCGTGATGGCTCCGAAGGATGAAAATGAATTGCAGCATATGATGAAGACCTGTTTGCAGCATGAGGGGCCGGTGTCGCTCCGCTATCCGCGTGGCATTACCCTTGGGGTGCCGATGGATGCGGCGCCGACGGCGCTTCCGGTTGGGAAGGGCGAATTGCTGAAGGATGGGTCGGAGGTGGCGATCGTCGCGATCGGGGTGTCCGTCTGGCAAGCGATGCAGGCGGCCGAGCGGCTGGAGAAGGAAGGTGTCTCGACGGCTGTCGTGAATGCCCGCTTTGTGAAACCGCTTGATCATGAGTTGATTGCCGATGTCGCCAAGCGGGTCCGGTACGTGGTGACTGTGGAAGAGGGCTGCAAGATGGGCGGGTTCGGCTCAGCCGTCTTGGAGTCCCTGTCCGATGCCGGCGTGACCGACGTGACGACAAAGGTGCTGGGATTGCCGGATTGGTACATTGAGCAGGGGCCGCAGGATTTGCTGCGCGAACGGTATGGCCTGACCGCCGAGGGAATCTATCAAAGCGTGAAGGAGCTCATCGGGAAGGCGCCGGCTGTGAAGCGCGACCGGTTCAGTGTCGGGTCTGTGGTGGATCATCTTCCGCACGGCGACGAACAGGGCAGCTAAGAGAACACCTAACCCGTTCAACGGGAGACCTATATAGAGCCATGCATATCAGCAGGAGAAAAACCCGGCAGATTACCGTGGGCACGGTCAAAGTCGGCGGTGATGCGCCGGTGTCCGTGCAATCGATGTGTTCGACCGACACGCGCGACGTGGCGGCCACGATCGAGCAGATCCGCCAGCTGGAAACCGCCGGGTGTGAAATTATTCGTGTCGCCGTGCCGGACGAAGATGCCGCGAAGGCCTTGCCGAAGATCAAGGCGGCGATGACGGTGCCGTTGATTGCCGATATCCACTTCGACCACCGGCTCGCGCTTCAGTCGGCGGAAATCGTGGATTGCGTGCGCATCAATCCCGGAAACATTGGCGCCTGGTGGAAGGTCGAAGAAGTCATCAAGGCGGTCAATGAGCGGGGAATTCCTTTGCGTGTGGGCGTGAACGGCGGCTCGTTAGAACGCCATTTGCTCGACAAGTACGGCTGGCCGTCGCCCGAGGCCCTTGCGGAATCGGCGCTGAACGCCGTCCATTCACTGGAAGATGTCGGCTTCACCAATATGAAGGTGTCGCTCAAGGCGTCCGATGTGCACCATGCGATCGATGCCTACTGGCTCTTTGCCCATCAATCCGATTATCCGTTGCATATCGGGATTACCGAAGCCGGCACCGCAATGACCGGTGCCGTCAAGTCGTCCATCGGACTCGGCTATCTGCTCTCGCAGGGCATCGGCGACACATTGCGGGTCTCGCTCGCGGCGGATCCGGTGGAAGAGGTCAAGGTCGGATTCGAGATTCTGAAATCGCTGGAGCTGCGCCATCGGGGCATCAATGTCATCGCCTGTCCGACCTGTGGACGGGTGGAAATCGACGTGGTCCGCATGGCGAACGAGCTGGAAAAGAAGCTGGGCCATATCAAGACGCCGCTCAACGTGTCCGTGTTGGGCTGTGTCGTGAACGGGATCGGCGAAGGGAAAGAAGCGGATATCGGCATCGCCGGCGGCGAAGGGAAGGGCATTCTCTTCAAAAAAGGAAAGCTGGTCAGGAAAGTGCCGATGGAAGAATTGATGGAGACGTTGATTCAGGAAGTCGAGCAGCTGGCCAAGGAAAAAGAAGCGGAAGGCAACGGAGAGGCCATCGCCCAAGCACATGAAGAAGGCTGGGAGCCGCTCGTGCCTGAGTCCGGTCAGCCGTCCACGCTCGGCAGAGAAATTCCCGTCCTCTCAAATAAACGGTAAGTTTTTCTTCTCGCCACTAGCCTCCCGCCCATTGGCCAGACTATAATGCCCCCTTCGTGAGGCGCCGTACCCAAGTGGTAAGGGAGCAGTCTGCAAAACTGCGATGCAGCGGTTCGAACCCGCTCGGCGCCTCCAATCAGATCCCTCTTGCCCCCGTGGCGATGCGTGTCGAACGCGGCGCATCGTTTGAGCGCCGTTCTTCTCAGTAATGGAAAATTGACGGGGTTCAAGCCAGATGTTAGACTTTGCCGAATTGTTAGATGCTTCCAACTCCGGCTACTCCACATAGCCGCTCACGATACAATCTCATCGGAAGGAGAGGGGAATGGCCGTACCGCTTTCCCAGATGTATACAGTCTCGAAGTATGTGCTCACTCAGAAGTTCAAAGGGGTGAAGCGTTATCCGCTGGTTCTGATGCTGGAGCCGCTGTTTCGCTGCAACTTGGCCTGCGCCGGTTGCGGGAAGATTCAATACCCCGATCATATCCTCGATAAGCATTTGACGCCTGAGCAGTGCTGGGCGGCGGCGGAGGAATGCGGCGCGCCGATTGTCAGCATCCCCGGCGGTGAACCGCTGATCCATCCGCAGATGGCCAAGATCGTTGAGGGGCTGGTTGCACAGAAGCGCTATGTCTATCTCTGCACGAATGCCATTCTGATGGAGCGCAAGCTTGATGAGTACACCCCCTCCGAGTTTTTGACGTTCAGCGTCCATATGGACGGGTTGCGCGATGAGCATGATCTGGCCGTCTGCCGCGACGGGGTGTATGAGGTGGCGGTCAAGGCGATCAAGGCGGCCTTGAAGCGCGGGCATCGCGTGACGACGAATACGACATTGTTCGATGATGCCAACCCCGAGCGGGTGCGGAAATTTTTCGACGAGATGATGGCGCTGGGGGTCGAAGGGATGATGATCTCTCCCGGGTACAGCTATCAGAAGGCGCCGGATCAGCAGCACTTCTTGAAGCGTGAACGCACGCGAGAGCTGTTCTCCAAGATTCTTGGCAGCCCCAAGCGCGGCTGGCAGTTCAATCAATCGCCCCTGTTCCTCGATTTTCTGATGGGGAATCGCGATTACCAGTGCACGCCCTGGGGCAACCCGACTTATAACGTGTTTGGCTGGCAAAAGCCCTGCTACTTGCTGCAGGAGGGCTACACCAACACGTTTCGCGAGCTTATGGAGCTGACCGAGTGGGACAACTACGGCACGGGCCGCAATGAGAAGTGCGCGGACTGCATGGTGCATTGCGGGTATGAGGCCTCCGCCGTGGAGGATACCTTTGGGACGATGTCCGGATTCAGCCGAACGGTGAAGTTGACGCTCCTGCCGACGAGCCGGTAGGTGCTTCGAGGATACGGATCATGACAGATACCAAGACTCATGGCGAACCCATTGGATCGGGCCCTCTGCAGGGGCGCCGGTTCAATCCGCGCTCATTCAAAGAAACGGGTGATGCGATCGAGTTGGCGTTTGATTATCGCGGCGATATCACGGTTGCGCTCAAGTCCGGCGAGCAGGTGTGCGGGTATCTCTACAATCGCGAGGTGAAAGGGGCGGATTCTACCTTCGACCTCTTTCCAGCCGACGGCGCCGGGACTCGGCGCATTCGCTATGAGGACGTTGAAATGGTGGCGTTCTCCGGCGAGGATACGGCGTCGGGGAAATCCTGGGAAACGTGGGTGGCCAAAAAAGAGTCGGAGCGCAAGGCGGAAGCGGATCGAGTGGCCGCCGACGCCAAAGCGCGCGGGTATCTGTAGCTCCCTCCTCGTTCCTGCTCCTCTTTTCTCCTGTGCATCGCATTCTCGTGACTCTCTTTCCCCTCTTGCCATTCTCTGTGGCGCCGATGGGGCTCCCGCAGACGGAATTCCTATATCCAGACGCATTATTCTCTTCGTCCTGTAATTGACAAGGCATAGGGGCTATGGTAGAAGAGTCGGCCTTAAAATCAGCTGAGGGCCTGTGTCCGCAATGTATGACAGGACAAGCTGATGTGTGCGATGCAATGAGGGGATTGGCGCAGACGAGTGGAGTGGAAACAGATCAGGCAATCCGGCTCTCGGTGGAGTGTTGCTGCCGCAATAGTCGGTATCGGTGCCTTCCTGGTTCAGCCTGCCATTCTCTATGCGACGCATGAAGCGGACCACCGGTTTACGGTCGAAGGCTTTGTGTGCGGGGCCGACGGGAAGCCAAGCGCAAACGTCGAGGTCCTGGTTAAGGACACGAGAATATCGTACGGGCAGACTGTTACGACGGGTGAGGATGGGTACTATCGGGCGGCGTTTCACCTGCATAATGACAATCTTGGTGATCCGCTTCTCGTAGAGGCCAAGGGAGAGCAGCAGAATCTCAAGATTCAGTTTGATCCGAAGGATCTTGAGAGCGAACGAAAAGTTCAGGTCAATTTTGGGTCTGGATGTGTGCATGATCGATCGGCTCCTCCGGTAGGGTTGTTGGTGGGGTTGGGCGTGGTGGCTGGAATCGTCGGTCTCTTTGTCGGGATGAAAGTGATCAAGTCCCGGCGAAAACGAGGGGCTAGGCTGGAGAAGGGGCAGGGAAAGAGAAGGAAATAGCCAGGCGATCCGGTTGCGGGTGGGCAGTGTGGCCGGTTCGATGCGCGTTAGCAGGGGTGTGGCAAAGCTGTGATGTATTGTGGCGAATGCATGGTGGCGCTTTTGTCGAGGGGACGGTAATCCTCTGCGGGAGCGTCTTTTTTTCTGTCTTTTTACTGCGCATACGCGACATTGAAAAGAACGATGGGCGGAAGGAAAGGAGTGGTGAATTGATATGAAAGCTTCATGGCATTTGATGTTGGCGTTGGGAATGGGATTGGCGATTGCCGGTTGCGGCGGCGGTGAGGGCGGTGGCGAAGGACCGGTCGTTCCTCCTCCTCCTGCGCCCGCGGAATATGCGGACAAGCATATGCCTGCCGGCTGGTGGACGGATGCGGCGAAGCTTGAGGAAGGCCGGAAGCTGTTTATCGGCGAGACCAATCCGGACGTCAACTGCGCCAGCTGCCACGGCAAGGACGGCAAGCCTGTCAAGGCAGGTGCCCGTGATTTCCGTGTCACTGACCGTATGAAATTGTATTCGGACTCTGTCTGGTTCTGGCGTATTTCCGAGGGCGTGCCCAACACCAAGATGAAGGCCTGGAAGAGCAAGTTGTCCGACGAAGACCGTTGGAAGCTCGTGTTGTTTGAGCGCAGCTTCGGCTTGGCCGGCAAGGGCTGGGATGAGGGCAAGAAGTCGTGGGTCGATGCGGCCAGTGTGGCGGCGGCGCCTGCGGCGGCAGCCCCGGCGGCAGATGCGGCGGCGGCTCCTGCAGCCCCGGAAGCTGGAAAGTAAGTCGGATTAATCTAGTTAGGAGGAGCGGCGAGGCATCATGAAAACATGGCAGCGCAGTCTCATGGTTCTCTTTGCGCTTCTGGCGCTGTTCGGCGGGGCGGCCTATGCACAGGCACCGGGTACGCCCTCGGTGGAATTCCCGTACACCGGGAATCGGACAGCGGTCTGGATCGTCGCTCAGCTCCATATCCTGTTTGCGGGATTCATTCTCGGCGCTCCGATCTTCGTCGTGATCTCGGAGTGGCTGGGCTACCGCAAGCAGGATCCCCGCTATGACCGGCTGGCAAAGGAAGTCACCAAGGTTACTGTCATCCTCTACAGTATGACGGCCTTGACCGGCGGTCTCTTCATATTTGTCTTGCTGGCGACCTATCCGCAGTTCACGACCTGGTTGATCAACCACTTCTTCATGGTCTTCGCCGTCATCTATCCACTGCTGTTCATCGGCGAGACCATTGTCCTCTACTTGTATTTTTATACCTGGGATGCGTGGAAGGGGAACAAGAAGGCGCGCCATATTGCCCTGGGTGTGCTGTTGAACCTGATCGGGTCGATTACCTTGTTCGTCATTGACGGTCCGACGTCGTTCATGAATACCCCGGTCAAGGCCGAGGGTGTATCGCCGGCGGAATTCTTGGCGACGGCGACGATCTGGGACAAGATGTTCAATTACAGCTGGATGCCGCTGAATCTCCATCGCCTGGTGGGGAATGTAACGTTCGGTGGATTCGTGGCCGGGTTGATCGCCGCCTATATGTATATGGGCTCGACCAAGGACGAAGAGCGCTCGTATTACGACTGGATGGGCTTTGTTGGAAACATGATCGGAGTCGGCGCGTTGCTCTTCCTCCCGTTCATGGGCTACTTGCTGGCCTACGAGCTCTGCGACTACGACGCGTCCATTTGCCCGTACATGATGGCCGACCAGCTCTCGATGTTCTTTGAGATGCAGGGGGCGATGATCGGGCTGATCTTCCTGGCCAGTAACTACTATATCTGGCTCAGCATGAAGCGGATCGAAGGGGTGGAGAAGGTTCGCATGACGATCCTCGCGCCCATCGTGATGGTGGCTCTGCCGCTGGTCATGACCAAGGTTCTGACCGATTATCCGGCGCCTGATCCCAAATCGCTGATGTTCCTGTTGCCGATGTTGCTGGCGCCGGCGGTCCTCGGACGCTTCATCCCCATCACGGTCTCGTCGAGAACCGTCATTAAGATCGGCTTCTTGATGGTTGTCGTGGGAAATGCGATCTGGATGACCCCGCACGGGTTCGTGCCGACCGGGGCCAAGCTGGTTGCTGAACTGGAGCTTCCGTCCGATTGGAACTTCCTGGCTTTGATGCCGGCGAAGAACTCTGCGGCCTTTACGCTGGTGTTCGTCACCGTCGTCAACTACATCATCTACAACCGGGCTGTCACGCAGGGCACGATTGTCTGGGGTAAGATCGACTATGCCTCCCAGTTTGTCTTGATCTTCCTGGCCTTCAGCGCGATTTGGACCATGGGTCTGATGGGCGCCGTTCGCTCGCTCCTGCGGAAGTATTTCCATACGTACAACCTGCTGCCTGACTTTACGGCCGAATCGTTCACGCCGACCCTGGCCTATTCGGCTTGGTATATCACCGGCATCACGGTGGTGTTCTACGCGGTCGTCAGTTTTGCGATCATTGTCACGCTGCGCGCTTCGCATCCAAAGGAGCAGGCGCATGAGGGCGAGGCAGTTCCGGCAGGGGCCAAGTAACGAGTCGATTATTCCTGGTGCATTCATAGGGATCTAGAACGAGGAGCATTATGGGCAAGGCAATCATCAAGATTATCGTCGGACTCGTGATCGGCGCCGGCCTCTATATGGCCACGATGGCGTTCGACTTTCCGCCTGTCTTCCGATGGCTTTTCTTTGGGTATGCCATGCTGGGCACCATCGTGTTCTTGATCTTGGATGCCCCGACGATGAAGGTCATGAGCGGAGGCAAGGCGCTGGTGTCCTTGCTGGCGTTTTACGCCGTGCTCTGCACCGTGTTCATTTCCGGCGCCTCGCTCTGGCCGCAATATGATCCGGAGGACGAAAAGGGGAAGATCGTCAAGCTTCTGAAGGGGAAACCGAATCTCTTGGATCCCTGGAAGGCTGAAGAAGTAATTGCCCGTGCGAAGGATCTCGATCAGAAGGCGAAAGAGTTGACCGAGCGCATCAAGGCTTTGGGCGCGGCTCAAGCACCGGCGGGCCAGGAAGCCGGCGGAGCAGGTGCAGCTGTGGCCACGACCGGCGCGGCCGGTGGCGATGTGTTAAAGCTGGGCGAGGAGCAGTGGCAGCTCCAGGAGTGCTATAACTGCCACAAGCTGAAGGGTGAGGGCGGAAAGAAGCGCGGCCCCGAGCTGGATAATATCGGGACGCTGCTTCCCCAGGATGAAATTGCCAGAAAGATTCTCGATCCCAAGGCCTACAAGGCTGAAGGCTTCGATGCCGAGTACGAGAAGGGCAAGATGCCCGACAAGTACAAGGATCTCATGGAGCCGAAGGATGTGCAGGCGCTGGCGGCGTGGCTCTCGACATTCAAGAACACGTCTGTGAACACTCCGAAACCCATCAAGATGAAGTAATGATGCAGCCGAAACTTAAATCCAAGGTCCGTGCAACGGACCGTGAAATCGGAGAAGTGACGCGAGTCATCGTCGATCCGCTCTCGCACGAGATCAGCCATATCGTGGTCTCGATGAACGGCAGCGGTGAGCGGCAGGTGGCCATGACTTTCGTGCAGTCGGTCGCCGAGGGTCTTGTCGAGCTGCGTGCCGCATCGGGGGATATCCTTGAGCTGCCGCCATTCAAGCGCGATGAGTACGTGACCACGCATGAAGTGGAAATTGCCCATCTCGAAGAGAAGGTGCATGTCACGCCCGGAGAAGTGCTCGTTCCGTTCCCGGAGCTTGAAAAGAGCGTCAAGCGCCGCACTTTCTTCATGAATTTCACGCACGTGATCGGGTTCCTGATCGGGTTGCCGATCGCGTTCCCGGTATTGCGCTATCTGATGAAGCCGATGTATTCCCCATTCGATAATGGATGGCTGAAGGTCGGCAATATCAGCAAGATCAAGCAGGACGATATCGGCTTCCAGTTCAAGTATAAGCGCAAGGTCAAGGAAGCCTACATGCCGGAATCTGAAATCGAAAAGAATGTGTGGATTCTCAAGGCCACGCCGGCGGTGTTGGAGAAGGTGTACCAGGGCAAGGACCTGGAGTTTAAGGACGCCTACGGCAAGGCGGTCTGGACGAATAAGAAAGATGTGCCCTTCGTGGCATTTTCTGGCAAGTGTCCGCACTTGGGCTGCGGCTATAAATGGCGTCAGCATAAAGTCCTGGGCCAGGTGTTCCTCTGTCCCTGCCACCTGAGCATTTACGACGCATCCGGGAAAGTGCTCGATGGGCCTGCTCCGCGGTCGCTCGATTCACTGCCTATCAGAGTATCGGCCACGGGAGAAGTGGAGATCATCGACATGGAATTCAAGGCCGGCACTAAAACTCAAATTCGGATCATCTGAGCATGATGGAACAGACACCGCCTTCAGCGACCGGGCTTACCGCACTCGAAAAAGTCATCGCGTTTGTCGATGAGCGGGTTGGTCTCAAGACCATCCAGGCGAAGATGCTCAATGAGCCGGTTCCCGGCGGTTCCCGCTGGGCCTATGTGTTCGGTTCAATTCTGCTCTTTATTTTCATCATGCAGGCCGTCACGGGCATCCTGCTGATGTTCTACTATGTGCCGACCGCCGATCACGCCTTTGCCAGCACCCAGTACATCATTCATGAAGTCGATTACGGCTGGTTCCTCCTCAGTTACCATTTCTGGGGATCGACGGCCATGGTGGTCTGCGTGTTTGCCCATATGTCGCAAGTCTTCCTCTGGGGCGCCTATAAGAGTCCTCGTGAGTTGATTTGGCTTGTGGGTTTGGCGCTCTTCGGCCTGGTCATGGGTTTTGGATTTACCGGCTACTTGTTGCCGTGGGATCAGCGGGCCTATTGGGCGACGACCGTCGGTGTCGAAATCATGGATAAGACGCCGGTCATCGGCGATTTTATGGCCCGGTTCCTCAAGGGGGGAGCCACGCCTGGGCAGATGACCTTAAGTCGGTTTTTCGTCATCCACGTCATGATTCTTCCTGCCGGCCTGATGGGACTTGCCGGACTCCATATCTTCTTGTTCCGCGCCGCAGGACCTGCTGGTCCGTTCCGTGGCACGCCGGAAGAAATCAAAGCGAAGACCGACTACTTCTTCCCGCGCCAGATTTGGAAAGACATCGTCGGGATGGTGACGGTATTTCTCACGATTTGCGCCTTGGCATTCTGGGAGCCGGTCGTGCTGTTGGAAGAGGCGACGCCTGACCCCGGTGATTACCATCCTGAGCCGGAGTGGTATTTCCTGTTCCTATTCCAATTGCTGCGCCTCAAGATGTTCGGCGGTGAATTCGGCCAGTTCGTGGGCGCGATGGCATTGCCCGGCGCATTCATGGCGCTCTTGGCCGCGCTGCCATTTATCGATCGCGATCCGGAGCGGAATATTTTCAAGCGTCCCATCGCCCTGATCGGTTGGATTGTGGTCATGGCGATGATTCTGCTGTTCACCATTGCAGCCATTATCAACCGGGAATTCCTGGATTAATCGTGCGAAGCGCCTGCGCTTTGCCGGTGGTTACACTATGACGGAACGAGAATCGATGACTCCGTTGAAGCTGGGATTGAATGTGCTCTGGTCCGCGTTTTGGACCGGCTTCCCCATCAAGCTGGCCATTGCCCTGCTCTTTCTGGCTCTGGGCATGATGCACTTCGAGGGGCGCATTGGCCTGGCCCTCCTCATGTATCTCGCCAGTCCCGTGACGGTTTTCGCGATGCCGATTCTCAGCATGGCATTCGAACCGCATCTCGGAGAAGGTTTCGGAATTGCGCTCTTGTTCCTTCTGTGCATTCCCATCGACATCTGGGCGATAGGGGTGGTGTCTCGAACGGTATTCCTTGAAAAGTTACGGCTTGAGCCGCCGGATGGATTGGCGCTCTCGCTCTGGATCAAGACCGCGCTGGTTGGCGCGGTCTACATGCCGATCCTCTGGTTTGTGGTTGGTTTTGTGACCGAAAATTCGATCGCGCTATCGCACGCGCTGTTTGAAACCGAGATGCTGAAAGCCGTTCCCGTGGCGGAGAAGATCGGCATTGAGTTGACCCTCTGGGGCAGCGTGTCATTGGGGGTGCTGCTGGTGATGCTGCTCATCGGGGTCGCATTGGTCGGCCGGGTGATCAAGGGCGCGTCGCAATCGGCGCAGCCGACCGGTCAGAGCTATCAGGACATTATTACCCGGTGGGACCTGATGCGGGTGCCAGCCGACCAAGGATTGATGCTGACCGCGATTACGTTGATCGGGGTGGTGCTGTCTCTGCTGTTCTGGTCGGCGCTGCCGGTCAGCACGCCGCATCCCCATGAGTGCTGCAAGAAGCCTGAAGTCAAAGCCCAGCCGCCGTATAAACCGGTCGAGGCCTTGAATAAAGACGAAAAAGCCATCACGGTGCTGGCTGCCCAGGTCGAGTCGCTTGAAAAGATGAAAGCGGAAGAAGAGGCGGCGAAAGAAAAAGAGAAAGATAAAGGGAAAGCCGTCAAGGCTAAGCCTGCTGACGCCAAGGCACCAGTGAAAGCTCCGGCAACACCCTAGGACTGGGCGATGGAGAGGTGATATCCATGATGCAACGGCGTGGAATGATTGAACAGCTTATTCGGCTCCTTGCCAATTCGCCCGCCGCAGTGGCGGCCTGGGTCGTGGCAGCGGGGGCGTTGATCGCTCCGGCTATCGGATTGGCGGCGGATTCTGGCGCGACCGCGGCTGTCGCCTATCGGGACGTGCCTCTCGTTGGAAGCCGGAACTTGGTGTGGGTCATTGCGCAATTGCATCTGTTGCTCGCGGGCTTCGTGCTGGGTGTGCCGATTTTCGCCTGGCTTTGCGAAGTGGTTGGATGGCGAAGCGGCGAAAAGCGCTACGACAAACTGGCCAAAGAATTCACCAAGCTGCTCAGTTCCGCCTATTCCACGACCGCGCTGTTCGGTGGAATTCTTTTGTTCATCCTGATCGGGGCCTATCCCAAGCTCATGGCCTACCTCAGTGATATTTTCTTTCCGTCGTTCATGGTCTATTGCGCCTTGTTCCTGCTCGAAACGGCCACCCTCTATATGTATTGGTATGGATGGGATGCGATGTCGGAAGGCCGGGGGAAAGTCTTCCACATTTTCCTGGGGTTCATGCTCAACGTATTCGCCTTCTTCATCATGATTATCCCGAACTCCTGGGCCACGTTCCAGGCGAGTCCGGTTGTCATCGCGGAAGGGTCGGATCTGGCGAGAGCCTGGGCGGCAACCTGGAATCCAACGTGGTGGCCGGTCAATATTCACCGGTTGATCGCGAACGTCGTGCTCGGCGGCTATATCTGCGGGGCCTACGCGGGAATTCGGTATTTGTCCGCCAAGGGGCCGGAAGAGCGTGAGCACTATGATTGGATGGGCTATGTCGGCAATTTCATCGGCGTGTTCGGCTTGTTGCCGTTGCCGTTTGCCGGCTATTGGCTGATGCGTGAAATTTATCAGTATAACCAGCAGATGGGCATCACGTTGATGGGCGGCTTCCTCTCCTGGCTCTTCATCCTGCAAGCCATGCTCATCGGGGTCCTCTTTCTCGGGTCGAACTATTATTTCTGGATGGGCATTACCCATCGCATTCCGGGGTCTGAAGCCCAATATAAGAAGCCGATTTTGACGATGCTGGTGATCCTGCTCTTGTGTCTCGGAGTCTGGATGACGCCGCATTCGCTTGTGGCCAGTCTGGAAGAGGCGCAAAAGATGGGTGGCACGCACCATCCCCTCCTGGGCGTCTTCGGTGTTATGTCGGCCAAAATGACCGTGTCGAATCTCATGGTGCTCGTCACGTTCATGAGCTTTCTGATGTACTGGCAAGCCGGCAAGCAGGCGACGGTGGGATGGGCGCGCGTGGCCAAGGCCGTGATGAACGCGCTTCTTGTCCTCGCTGGCTTGGCGGTGATCTCCCTGGGTGTGTACGGGTATTTTGTGCCGGCCATTATCCGCATCAATTACTTCTCCACGTCGCAGGTCGGCATCGTGCTCTTCGTGCTGGTGACCTTTACCCTGTTGACCTCGGCCATTTTGAAGAGCGCGAAGACGACAACGGAAATGGTGTGGGGCAAGATGCCGCCGCGCGCCGGTTACTCCCTGGTGCTCAATGCGGTGATGGTGATTCTGCTGATGACGCTGATGGGCTATGCCCGCTCCTCATCCCGCGTGCACTGGCATGTATACGGCGTCATGCGGGATTCCTCCCAGTATGCATTCTCTCCCGCGCTGGGTTATGCGGCCGCGCTGATGGCAGCCAACACCTTCTTCTTCTGCATGATCGTGGCGTTCATTTTCTGGGTGGCGACGATGGGCGACAAGGCGAAGGCCGGAAAAGATGGTCATGGGAAAGACGAGATGGGCCATGGGGCATTGCCCGCAATGGCCGGCGGTTCACCGACATTGGACAAGCAGAGCTAACGGTATTGTCTTGCTCAGAGGAGTCCTATGAGTGAAGTCGTAAAATTACAGTTAATCGGACTATCAGTCGTCGGGACGGGTATCATTATCCTCCTGTTCATCCAATCGAAGTTTTTGCGGGTGATTGGATTTGTGGCGATTGTCCTCGGGCTCTTCTCCCTGGTCGCGCTGGCGGTGCCGCAGATGGCCTCGCTGCCTCCGGCGGAAGAAAGCATCGACATAGCGAGCATTAAAACGCCAGCCGATATGGCCTCCATCGGACAGAAGATTTTCTTCAGCAAGGGCCAGTGCGCCTTATGTCATTCAATTGGGCCGAGCGAATCCGCGCGCTGTCCGGATTTGAAGGGAATCGGCGCCAAGCTGAGCCGGGATTTTATTTTCGAGAGTTTGACCCAGCCTCAGGCCTACATCTATCTGGACTATCGCCACGAGGGCCTGCCCAAGGAATATCCGGCGCGCATGCCCTATATCAACAAGAACCCGATCGGCCTCTCAAAGAACGAGATTTTGTCGGTGATTGCGTTCTTGCAGCAGATGAGCGGCGAGCCCATTTCGGTGAATCCGTCGGAGTTGGAGATGCCAGGGGCGGCCCCGGCGGCTCCCGTGAAGTCGGCGCAATCTGAAACCGTGACTGTCGCGCAAGCGCACTGAGGAGGAGTATATGGGGGGATCTCTGCTCAAGCCGGCAATCCTGATTGGGATCGTCTATGTCATCCTCAAGTTTGTGGTGCCGAATATTCCTGGATCGGCGCCGCTGCCCTCCAGTCTCATCTTCCTCTATTTGATGTTGACGACGACCGGCATCGTGATTTTTGCGACCCTGAGCAGTGAATCCAAGGATGCCTTCTGGAATCCGATTCAGCGCTTCATGACCGGTGAAAATATTGGCGGGTTGCAAGCGGTCCGCTATGCCGTATTGATCGTATTTCCGTTGTTCATTGGCTACCAGGCTTACGGAAGCACCGCCACGAGCGACGCGCCCCCCGCTGAAAACCGGACGATCCATCCGGCTCCTCCGGGTGAGTACACGGGGCTTTCGAATCCCGTCTCCAAGACGCCGGAAAACATCATGCAGGGCAAAGGGTTTTATGCCGCGTTTTGTTCTCCGTGCCACGGTGGAAAGTTCGATGGCAAAGGGCCGGCGGCACGGGGCTTCAATCCGCCACCGGCGAATTTCTCTGACCCCACCACCATCGCCATGCTGCAGGAGAGCTATCTCTTTTGGCGCATCAAGAAGGGTGGCGTGGGACTCCCCATCGAAGGCATGCCCTGGAAATCAGCCATGCCCCGCTGGGAGCTTGAATTGCCGGATGAATGGATCTGGAAGATTATTCTCGGCGAGTACGATGGAGCCCATCAGTCGCCGCGGACGTGGGAATAATGCGGTTGGGCAGTGGCATATCGTCTAGTCGCACATTGAAAACGAGGCCAGTATGAAACCGGCAAAACGAATGAGGCAGTGGGTCATGCGAGGGGGCGTAGCGGTGACGGCCGCATTGCTCCTCGGTGGAGCGACGCTCAGCATGGCGCAGGAGGGCGTGTCGGTCAGCGCGCCGATGGTCAAGGGCGCATTGCCTGTCGATGATCCTAATGCGGCCGTGTGGAGCAGCGCGAAACCGGCGACGTTCCCGATGTCGCCCCAGGTGCATTGGCCGAACCGCATTCAAGAAGTGACGGTCAAAGATCTTTCCGTCCGGGCGTTGCACGATGGCACACAGGTGGCCATTCTCTTGGAATATGCCGACCCGAGCCAGGATCCTGACGATGCCGCAGCGTTGCAGTTCATGGTGGGAGATAAAAAAGCGCACTTCGCCCACGGGCAGCCCATGGCCCAGGTCGAAGGGGGGCCGGTCAACATCTGGTATTGGAAGAACAAGGATGACAAGGGCGTGGATATGAACGCCCAGGGGTTCGGGACCTTGAAAATCCAGAGCCATCAGGATGTGAAGGCCAAGGCGGCCTATGCCAATGGAACGTGGAAAGTGGTGTTCTCCCGTCCGCTTTCGACGGAGCATGCTGCGGAAGATACACAGATTACGCCAGGCGGGTTTATCAATATTTCCTTTGCGGTCTGGGATGGCCGGAAAGACGGCGCGGGCGAAATCGTGGAAAAGGGATCTCAGAAGGCGGTCTCTTCCTGGTGGTATTTCCGCGCCGAAGCTCCGCCGGATTATTCAGCCTACTACTATGCGGCCTTCGCAGCGGCGCTGGCCCTAGGGTTTCAGTTTGTCCTGATCCGCAAATTGAAGAAAGGGCAGACAGCATGAAGGCGGCAAGACTACAAGTCATCGGGACGGTCGCCGGCCTGATCGGGATCTGGGCGATGACCGCAGGCGGTTGTGCCAATGAGCAGCAGAAGAAGGGGCAGGAGTTGTACGCCCACTACTGTATGCATTGCCACGGTGAAAACGGACGGCAGAACGAGGGCTTTAATTGGTCCTCGATGCCAGACCCCAAGCCGAAAGACCTCTCGAATAAGTCGGAAATGGGCACCTTTAAGGACGAAGATATTTTCAATACCATTTCCCGCGATATGAAGGACACCAGCCCGGGCGGGGATAAAATCGGCGACGACGACTTTGCCGTGCCGACCATGCCGACCTTCAAGTACACCCTCTCCGAGGATGAGATCTGGTCGATCGTCGGCTATGTCAGAACCCTTCATGGCATGAAGCTGGAGTTTAAAGTCGAAGAGCGCAAGAAGGAATTGGCCGAAGGCTTGAAGACGGCGCAGGAGAAATTCGAGCAGGCGAAGCAGACTTTCGAGGCGGCGGAAAAGAAGGCCAGCGAGGAAGCAGAAAAGAAAGAAGCCGAAGTGGACGAGTCCCTCTATGCCAAAGAGCAGGCGGCGATGGCGGCGGCCAAGAAGGAACTCGATGCCGCGCAAGCGAGCCTCAATAACTTCTCCATGCGGCCAGGCAAGGGCCAGAACGTGGCCCGCCCGGATTTGACCATGACGCCGGAAGTGATGGCGCAGCAGGTTGAGCTGGGCAAGCGCCTCTATCAGAACAAGTACGGCTGCAATGGCTGCCATAGCATCGCCGAAGAAGGCGGGAAGGTCGGGCCGGCCTTGGATCGTGCGGGATTCCGTTTGAACGGCACCTGGATTTACCGGTGGCTCAAGAACCCGCAGGCCATGAAACCGGAGACGCGCATGCCGGCATTGGGGTTGAGCGATGCCGATGCGAAGGCCGTGACGACCTATCTGGGTACGTTGCGCGCACCTAAAGCCGAAGAAGCCCCGGCCGCAGTGAAGCCGGCCAGCTGAGTTCGTTATAAAAGAAAACCTGCGATGAGGCCGGCCAGAATGAACAGGCCGGCCCATACGTGGGCTTGAAACATCAGACGGGCGTCAGACGGGCTGACCACGCCTCGCAGGGTGCGAACTTGCGAAGCAAAAAACAGCCCCACGCCGCACAGGGCCAGATAATACATCCCGCCGATATCGGTCAGTCGTCCTGAGACTCCCAGCAGAATCAGCATGAGGCTCAGGGCCACGCCAACCGCCATCCACGTCGACGATCCAAAGAATAGCGCGGCTGATTTCACCCCGATCCGGCGGTCATCGTCACGGTCTTGGAGCGCATAGATCGTATCGTAGGCAATGGCCCAGGCAATAGTCGCCGCAAAGAGAAGCCACGCAGGCGTGTCAAGCGTCCCGCGTGACGCGGCCCAAGCCATGATGGCGCCCCACCCGAAGGCGATGCCCAGCACCGCCTGCGGAATGTGAATGACCCGTTTGCAGAATGGGTACAAGGCCGACAACAGCACGGCGATGGGGGCAAGCCAGCGAGTCAGGCCGTTCAGGAACAGCAAGAGGCCCCCGGCGGCGACCAATAGGATCACCAGCAGGACCACGGCTTGTGCCGGACGGAGTTCTCCTGAGGCCAGCGGCCTGGTCTTGGTGCGAGTCACATGGCGATCGAACGAGCGATCGGCCAGATCGTTCAGAATGACGCCGGCACTGCGCATGAGAAACGAGCCGGCGAGAAAGATCGCGAAGAGCCGGCCGGAAGGCAGGCCCCGTTCCGCGAGCGCCAGCGACCAGAGTGAGGGCAGCGCCAGCAACAGGGTCCCGGTCTGATTCCGCAGGCGGATCAGCCGGAATAGAGCGGACCAGGGCATCCCTTGCGGGCGAGCATGAGGCGGAACCGCGCGATCATCCATCGGAAGAACCTTAGCTCAGCCGGCTGGCGAAAAACAATTCAGGCGATCACCAGCGGGGCGTGGGCCATCGGCTGGTTCGGTTGTGGAAGCCTGGCGGAGTTCGTTATAACGACATGATGCGACGATCATTTCAGCAATCGATCCGATTCGGACCTCTCCGCAGCTGGCTCGGAAGCCTGCTGGCCGGAGTGTTGGTGCTGTCACTGGCCGGATGCGCCTGGTTCACCAGCGGGCGCAGTTCGTCCGCCACGCTTCCCTACTCCTTGACTCCCGCCCTGCGGTTCCATCCCGCCATGATGGAGGCCGGAGGAACCTATCAGAACGCCTGCGGTGAATCGCGGACAATCGCCATGGGCAGGCCGCTGGCTTCGGCGGTTCAACAGAAACTCGGGCGTGTGTTTCAACGCATGATGCCGGCGGCTTCCTCTCCGGCGGATGGGGTGATCGAAGCCGCTCTGGTGAGCCAGCGCATCGAGCTCGCGATCCCACGAAAAGGAGAGGCGGTCTACCCCGCGACCGTGACCATCGGCCTCGATCTGGCCTATGTCGCCGCTGATGGCAAAACCCTGTTCTCGAAAACCATTGAACGGACCGGGCGTGGCACGGTGGCGGTGCACGATCCGTCTTGTGAGGTCATCGGGCTGGATGCGATCGTCAATGAGGCCGCCAATCTCGTGACGGAGGCGGTCATCAAGCCGCTTGCGGAGTCTCGGCCAGTGCGTGAGGTGGCCTCGGCCAAGCTGAGTGGGGCCTCGCCGGACACGAGTACGGCTGCGACTCCGCCGGCTGTGCCGCAGGGCCAGCCAGGCGGCCTGTCTCGTGAGGAACGGCCGGACCTCAGTTCACCTCCTGTTCAAAGCGTACCACCTCAGGCGAGTCCGTCCACGTCATCCGGTTCCATGGATCTCCCGCCAGCCTCATTGACCTTCCGGGCGATCATGCGGGATGAGAGCCGGGATCAACTGCTCCAGGCGGACGAGCCATTGACCATCGAGATTGAAATTAAGAATGACGGGCCCTCGGAGGCCAGAGGGGTTGAAGTGCTGGTCGGGGGAACGGATCAATTGATCGCCCAACTGCCTCCTGCCATTGCCGTGGGCACGGTGCAGCCGGGAGAAATCAAGCGAACCACGATCACGAAACCGGTGGCGGGGGTTACGGAACCGCTGCGCGGGGAAGTGTTGTTGAGTTTGCGCGCCGGCAGTCCGCTGGCCCAGGTGCCGCCGGCAAAGAAATTTACCGTGCTGGTAAAGCCGGGAGGCGTGGCCGAGGGGCAAGCCCTCATCGATGTGGAGCAGCCGCCGAAACCGGCGGCGGCCGTCAAGCAGCCGAAAGCGTTGGTGCTGGCGATCGGCGTGGGCCATTTCCGGGATGAGCTGGTGCCGCCGCTCAAATATGCCGGCCGCGATGCCGATGTCATGGCCGCCTATCTGCAGGCCATCACCGGCGTGGGAAACGATCGGGTGCGGGTCCTGCGCGATGGCCGGGCGTTGAAACAGGATCTCACGGAGGCATTCGAGGAGTGGCTGCCGGCGCACGCCGAGGCCAATACGGTCGTCTATGTGTTTTTTGCCGGCCGTGCGCTGGTGGATGGCGCAACCGGAGCGGTCTCGCTGGTGCCGTATGACGGGTCCACTTCATCTGTGGGGCGGCTGTATGCGGTCAGCCGGATTCAGGAATCCTTAGCGCGGCTGGCGTTGCAGCGGGCCATTCTCATGTTCGATGTGTCGGTGGAGCCGGCGCCTGGCACCGATCCCAAGGCCAGCGCGGCTCCCGTGTGGGCTGCCGGTCTGTCAGATCCGAGTGCCAGGATGATGTGGATGATCGGGAACAACGCACTCCAAGAGGCCCATGATTATGAGCGGGCGCGGCACGGACTCTTTACCTATCAGTTGCTCAAGGGCCTGCAAGGGCTGGCCGATCTCGACCGGGACGGCACGGTGGTGGCGGGCGAGCTCTGTGCCTATGCGCGTGGAGAAGTCAGCCGCGCGGCACACGAGCAATTCGGCAATGGGCAGGAGCCGTTGTGCGCGCCGGGGCCGGGAGTCGGCGCGATGGTCCGGATCCAGCCGATGGCCAAAGGCCACAATCCCAAGCCCCCCACGCCGGTGAAGAAGGAAGGCCCTGGTTCCACCGGGTCTCCGAATGCGCCGGCGTCGGGAATCGGCCCGGGTTCATGAAAAATATGGGGGTGATGGTCATTGTGGCGTTCCTGCGTTGACAGGCCGCGCCGTGGGCCGTTATCATGGCCCCCTGAAATGTCGATCGGCCTCGGACAGGTCCGATCCCCCTCCATCAGCGCCAGGATGCCGACGTAGCTCAGTTGGTAGAGCAGCTGTTTCGTAAACAGCAGGTCGCCCGTTCAATCCGGGTCGTCGGCTCCATAACTAGTCAGAATCCTCTTGGTGGATTCGTATGTTGATCGGCAGTACCATCCCCAAACAGCTTGTGGTGATCCTGTCCGTCTGGCTGCTCATGACCGGAATGGCCCTGCTCGACGTCGTGGATTTGAGCGACGAGTTCGCCTATCCCTGGGTGACGTGGGACCAGGCTATCGATCCAGAGCTGGAGGAGTCTGACGATGAGTTCAGCCCGGTGGCTGTAGCGGCATTCTTGCCTGCGCCATTGGGTGGGTATGTGTCCGTCGATTCCACCGTGAGAGCCCATTCACGTGGCCCGCTGGAAGCGCGTGAAAGCCGCCCCCTGTTTCAACAGCTCGCACAGTATCGCATCTGAGTTCTCTCTTTCCCTCACAACCATAGACATCGCATTGCGCGGCCTCAGAGCCTCCGTGCTTTCGAGCGGAGGCCGATGGGCCTGAGCGCGATGTCTCTACTCCAGTTTCAACGGGGAGGGGCAGGGGTTCATGATCGAAAAGATTATCGGTTTTGCGCTGACGCAGCGGGTGTTTGTGTGCGTGGCGGGCTTGGTGTTGCTGTTTGGCGGCCTCTATGCCTTTCACGTGCTGGACGTGGTCGCCTATCCCGATCCGTCTCCGCCGATGATCGAGGTCATTACCCAATATTCGGGGTGGTCTGCCGAGCAGATGGAGCGGGCCATCACGCTGCCGATCGAAATCGCCTTGCAAGGCATGCCGGGGCTGACCGATATTCGCTCGCTCTCCATCTTCGGCCTCAGCGATATCAAAGTCTATTTTGACTTCGGCACGGACTATTTCCGGGACCGGCAGGAGGTGTTGAACCGGTTGCAGAGCCTCACGCTTCCGCAGAATGCCCAGCCGGCGATTTCCCCCTGGTCCGCGATTGCCGAGATCTTTCGGTATGAAGTGACGGGGCCGGGCAAGAGCCTCACCGAGCTCAAGACCATCCAGGACTGGCAGATCCGCCGTGAGTTCAAGCGCGTGCCGGGCGTCATCGATGTGAGCACCTACGGAGGGACCACGAAGGAATACCACGTCGATCTGGACCCGGGAGCGCTCCTCGGATTCAACGTCTCCTTAGATCAGATCATGCAGGCCCTCGCGCAGAACAACACCGATGTGGGGGGCAATTACCTCACCATGGGATCCCAGAGCTTCAATGTCCGCGGGATGGGCCTGATGCGCGACCTCGACGACATCGCCGACACCGTCGTGGCGGAGAAAGACGGGACGCCGATCTTTGTGCGGAACCTCGGGCAGACCAGCGTGGGCTACCGGGTGCGGCTCGGCAAAGTCGGCATCAATGAGCGGGACGACGTTGTGGAGGGGGTCGTCTTGCTGCAACGGGGTGAAAAAGCGCTCCCGGTGTTGGAGCGCGTGCACCAGAAGATGCAGGAGTTGAATGAGCGCCGGTTGCCGAGCGGCGTCACGCTCACCACGTTCTACGACCGCACCGTGCTGATTCATACGACGATCGAGACGGTCATCGACGTGCTCATCGCCGGCGTGCTGCTGGTCTCCGTCATTCTCTATGTGTTCATCGGACACCTGCGCACCGCTGTGATCGTGGCGCTGACCGTGCCGGTCGCATTGCTGTTCACCTTTTGCATTATGGTGCTGCGGGGAGACTCGGCAAACCTGATTTCGCTGGGGGCCATCGACTTCGGCATCATCGTCGATTCCACGCTCATCATGGTGGAGAGCATTTTCTATCACATCTCGCATAGGCGGGCGCCGGGGCTCACCGTGCCGATGCACGTGATGCGGGCGGCGCGCGAAGTGGGTCGGCCGATCTTCTTCGCCACGACGATCATCGTGGTGGCGTTCCTGCCGCTCTTCACCATGACCGGCGTGCCCGGAAAGGTCTTCGCGCCCATGTCTCTGACCTATGGGCTGGCGCTGACCGGGGCGTTGATGATGGCCTTCACCCTGGCCCCGGCGCTCTGCATCTTGCTGATCACGGACAAGGTGGAAGAGCGGGACACGGCCATCGTCGGATGGATCAAGCGCCACTATCTCATCGCGCTGCGGTGGGCGCTGGGCCACGAATGGCTGGTGATCGGAGGGGCCGTGGCGGCGCTGGCGGTGGCCATTGGGATGGTGCCGTTCATCGGGGGTGAGTTCATGCCGGCCCTGGAAGAAGGCAATATCTGGATGCGGGCCACCATGCCGGTCGATATCTCCTTCGAACAGGCCGCGCAGCTGGCGACGGACGTGCGGACGATTTTCCGCAAATATCCTGAAGTCATCGATGTGGCCTCGCAGTTGGGCCGCCCCGACGACGGCACCGATCCGACCAGTTTTTTCAATGCCGAGTTTCTCGTCACCCTCAAACCGTTCAAGGAATGGCGGGCCAGCGTGCCGACCAAACACCATTTGATTGCGGAGATTGAAAAGGAATTGGCGGAGATTCCCGGTGTGAATTTCAACTTCTCGCAAGCCATTCAAGACAATGTGCAGGAAGCCATGTCGGGCGTCAAAGGCGAGAACGCGATCAAACTGTACGGGCATGATTTGCGTCAATTGGAGGCCGAAGCCGCCCGGATCGAGCAGGTGATGAAGCAGGTGCCAGGGGTCAAGGATCTGGGGGTGTTCCATCTCATGGGGCAGCCGAACCTGATCATCGAAGTCGATCGGAAAGAATGCGCGCGCTACGGCTTGCAGGTCGGCGATGTGAACGACGTCATTCAGGCGGCGATCGGCGGCCAGGCTGTGACGCAGGTGTATGAAGGAGAAAAGTGGTTCGATCTCGTCGTGCGGTTTCTGCCGGAATACCGGCAGGACATCGATGCCATCGGCCACATCCAGATCAGCACGCCCGACGGAGCCCGCATTCCGATCAAGCAACTGGCGACCGTGTCGGAGCAGACGGGCGCCTTCATCGTGTACCGGGAGAATAACGAGCGCTACATTCCGATCAAGTTCAGCGTGCGCGGGCGCGACCTCGAAAGCACGGTGATGGACGCGCAGCGCAAAATCGCGGAGCAGGTGACCTTGCCGGAAGGCTTCCGCACGGAATGGCATGGCGAATATGATCAATTGCAGGAAGAGAAAATGCGGCTGGCGAAGATTGTGCCGGTGACGCTGGTGCTGATCTTTCTGCTCGTTTATTTCGTGCTGCACTCGCTGCGCGATGCGGCCTTGGTCTTGTTCGCCGTGCCGTTTTCGCTGGTGGGCGGGATTTGGGCCCTCGCGCTGACGGGCACGCATTTCAGCATCTCCGCCGCAGTGGGATTTATTTCGCTGTTCGGCGTGGCGGTGCAGGGCGCGCTGATCTTGATCAGCCGGATTCAAGATCTCGTGCGGGAAGGCCACGACATGGAGTCGGCCATCATGAAGAGCGCCGAAGTGCGGATGCGGCCCGTGGTGATGACGTCGCTGGCCGCCGCCATCGGACTCTTGCCGGCTGCAGTGGCGACGGGCATCGGCTCGCAGTCGCAGCAGCCGTTGGCCCGTGTCGTCGTGGGCGGCATGCTGACCTCAGCTGTGTTGATTCTGGTGGTCTTGCCGATTCTGTATCGCGTGCTGCATCGGCGCTCGCAGGAAGAGACTTGACGGCTGCCGAAAGGCGGGCACGTGGAGCCCGGAATTCAGCCCGCGCAAATGGCGAGATTCGCTTGGCCTGGCGGCCCTCTCGGGCTAGCATAGAGGCATGATATGGAAACTCTTCACGATGGCCGTGTGTGCGTTGGTCGTCCTGGCGTTGCGTCCGATGGAGGCGCGCGCGGACTTTCCCGCCCGGGTGGTGGCCGTACATGAAGGCGATCGGTTGCTGATCTACCACGACGGCAAGAGAGACACGATCTATCTGCAAGATATCGATTGCCCGGAGCTCAAGCAGCCGCAGGGGGTGCGGGCGAAGCATGCGACGCAGGCCTATGTCGGAGGCCGTGAAGTGATTGTGCGGAACCTGCGGCGCGGCGCACAGGGCCGCACCACCGCTGAGATCATCTTGCCCAACGGGCGCAATCTTGGCCATGAGCTGCTGAAGGAAGGCCTGGCCTGGTGGCGTTCATTCGATTCGAAGGACCGCAGCCTGGGCGAGGTCCAAGCGCTGGTGCAAGCCGAACACAAAGGCCTCTGGGCCGACCCCAATCCCGTTCCACCCTGGAAGTGGAAAGAAGCGAAGAAAACCCGCAAGTAGCGGGGCCTGCCGCCGTGTTCAGCCGTCCTGCTCCTCCTGATTCCCCTCATCTTCGGCGATCACCACATACCGCCATGGCGTGCCCGGTATCAGGCTGTCGAATGGATAGCAGGTCACCAGGGCCAAATGGTGTCCCCCGTGTCGTAAGGGAATGCCATCCCGCGTCACATGAGCGATGCGCCGGTTGCGCACACGATAGCTCCGGTGCCCGCCATCGGCGGATTGCAGCGTGAGCCGGTCTCCGGGCTGCAGATCTTTCAGGAAACTGAAATGCGTATCCCGATGGCCGGTCAGGATCGTCGTACCGGGTGTTCCCGGTTGCGCGCTCGATTCGGCATAGCCTGGGCCGAAGGCCAGCGTGCGGCCATAGGCTCCGTTCAGCACGATCATGTCGATGCCGAGAGTCGGAACGGTGAGCCTCGCCACCGGCCAGGTGTCGGCCCAGGGCCAGGGCTGTGCCTGTTTCTCGCCCGCCAGCGTGCGGGTCCAGGCCCGCTGCAGCAAATGCTGCGCGAGCCTGGCCTTCGCATAGATCCACGATCCTTCCCCGAGCTGCCACAAGCCGATGGCGAGGAGGCACACCGTCAGCACAGTCAGCATGCGGGGTGTAGACAAGATCGGGTTCATGCGACTCGTACCCGCAGGGCATAGGCCATCCAAGCCGCCAGCAGTGCGGCAAGTCCCAGAGCAATCTGGATCGGCCCGCTCGTGGCCGTCTGAGGCAGGCCGAAGATGGCTTGAGCGTGCTGGCCATCGGGCAGATTCGTCTTCATCGCGTGGGGATGCAGCGGCTGGTTCGCTGGCCGAACCGGCGTGACATCAACCGCGACGAGGCTGGTGTATGGGCTGACGAGGTGGTGGGCCAATGCCACATTGAGGACGGCCTGCCTCGTCGCGGTCTCATCCTGGCCGTAGCGTTGCTGATCCATCAGTGCGGCGATCTTCTGTCTCGCCCAGTAGACGGAGAGGCCCTCACGAGCTTCGTGATCCTTGAGTGGGATCGACGTTGTCCAGGGAGCGGACCCGATCATGCCGCGAATGGTGACCGTCTCAGGGAGAGAGGTACCTTTCAACACGACGACGACCGGCTCGCCCTCGTAGAGATCCGGAATGCGCGGGGGAAACATCTCGACCTGTCCGTCCAATCCCTCAATGTGCAGATCGGTCAGCGCCGGCCGTTCCAGCTTGCGGAAGATGGCATCCATCTGGGCCTGCACTTCGTTGGTGCTGCCGATATGGGTGAAGGTCCCGCGCCCGAACTCCGCCGCCTTCCGCATGAAGTGGCTGTTCGGCGCCGAGCCGATGCCGATGGTGAAGAGGCGGCTGGGGCCGAGCTGTGTGCGGATGATCTCGAACAGCTCGTCTTCATTGCCGACCTGCCCATCCGTCAGAAAGACCACCTGGCGCAGATGAGAGGCCGGTGCGCTGCCTTTCAAGGCCATCTTCAGGGCGGGCAGAATTTCCGTGCCGCCGTTGGCGGTCAGATGTTCGACATAGTGCACGGCCTTGCGGAGCGTCTGCGGAGTGACCGGCTGGGCCTGGGAAAACAGCACGTGAGTGACGCTGTTGAACTGGATTACGTTGAAGCGGTCCTGCGCCGTGAGGCGATGCAAGGCGAGGAGGAGCGCCGCCTTGGCCTGTTCGATCGAGGTGCCGGACATAGAACCGGAGGTGTCGATCACAAAGATGGTCTCGCGCGGGACGGAAGAGGCCGGTTGATTATGTCCAACCGGCGGCATGGCCATCAGGAAGGCATAGTGGTTGTCGCCCCGTTGTTCACGAAAGACGGAGAGGGTGGGCGCTTGTCCGGGAGCCGGTTTCCAGGTCAGCACGAAATCCCGATCAGCCGGGACGGTGTCTGCGCGGAGCGTGATATGTCGTCGGCCATCCGGCTCGGCGATCGTGAGAATTGCGTGCGAGGGCGACTCGATAGGGCCGAGAGGAAAGCCCGGCGCGAGGTCGATGGTGAGGCTCACCGGATTGATCGAGCCAGAGGCAGGATGCTGCACCGGCGGAGTAATTCGTGACGCGTCCGGCACGCGGTCTGTATCCAGCGACCAGCCGAGGCCTGGGGTCTGATCCTCCAGCACCACCGGTGTGCCGGGGATGTAGCGCGGGCCTACGACCATGGGGAACCGGAGCGAGAAGGCGCCCTGGTCGTAGCGGATGGTCTCCTGATATTCGATCTCGACCGAGATGCGCTCGCCGGGGCCGATGTTCGCAACGGAGGTGGTAAAGATGTTCGGGCGTTCCTGCTCGACGAGGCTGGCCCGCTTCCCTGCCTGCTTGGCCTGTTCGTAGACCTTCTTCGCGTCAGACTTTTCCTTGATCTGGCCTTCGATGATCCGTTCCCCGATCTTCATGCGGAGATGATCGACGGCGGCGGTCTCAGGAAGCGGGAACACATAGACGCCCTCGGCCCAGACGTCTGCCTCCAGGCTGGGGTTCAGAAACTCCTGCGTGACCGTGGCGCGGGCGATGAGTCCGGTCACGGAGAGGCGGACATCGGTGGTGAGGGTGGGCGCGGGAAGGAAGCGGCCCGGTTGAGCCGTCTTGAAGAGCAGTCTGCCGCCCTTCACATCATTCACCGAGATGGTGTGGCCGGTCTGCTCCGGTTCATTGCCGAATGCCGGAAGAAGCAACAGGGTGCCGGTACCCACCGAGAGGAACAGGGCGAGCGTGGTGCGGAGAAACAGGTGTTTGGTCATAGCATCCTCGTCTGATTCAGTAAGGGGGTGGATGGAGGCAGTCTGCGCGGGGCATGCGCCCCGCGCAGAATCTGTCCCCGGCCATGTCGTTAGCTGCCCGACGCCGGGTCAAACGTGGTGATGGCCGGATCGGACGAGGAGGGAGGCATGTTGCCGGTCGAGCCGTCGGCCTGGCCCGAGGCCTGCTGCTCGACGGACTGTTCAGCCGGATCGATCGCCGTTGTGGCGGCAACCGCCGGGATCACCAGATGTTCCTGGCCGATCTTGCGGATTTCCAGATGCACCCGCCGATTCAGGTGTTTGCAGAGATCGCTGTTGTCCACGCAAAGCACGCCCTCTTCTCCGAGGCTCACCACCTTCATCTGGTGCTCGGCTACTCCGGCCTTGAGCAGTTCGGCCTTCACCGTCTCAGCCCGCTTCAACCCCAGCTTCTTGTTGTAGCGTTCCGAGCCCTGCTGGTCGGTATAGCCCTGGATCAGCACGGCATAGTCCTGCTGCTGCTTCAGCAGCTCGCCCTGTGCCGAGAGCTGGGCCTTGGCCTCGTCCGTGAGGCCTTTGCGCCCCACTTCGAAGTAGATGTCGGAATGGATAATGTCCGGCGAGGGAGCCGCCGGGGCTGTGACTGGCAGGGAGGAGGTGGTCGAGGCTTCGGCCTGGGTCAAGGGGCTGGCCTTCTTGAGGAGCTCCGATACTGTGGCCGGTTCGACCTTCTCAGAGGGCGTTTTGATGGTCGTCGGTTCGTTCACCCCCGTATAGATCCAGGCGAGGGCGGACAACCCGGCAAGGGCGATCACCAGACTGGCGAGGATGACGATGTCCTTCGTCTCTTTCTGGGGTCCCATAACGGTGGGGGTGATGTTGCCTGACGAAACCTGGGATGGACCTTTTTGCATGATGGCTTCCTCCTTCATTCGTGAAACGTGAAAAGTAAAAGGTGAAACGTAATGGCGCATGATTCATTCGGCCCGAGCCCGTCATCACCTCCTTTCCGGCCTGCTGCGCCGCGTGCCGACGATTCTGTGCTTGAGCAACCGGAGTGCCGATGGGAAGGGGCGAAGGAATTGGGAAAGATATGAATGAAATTCAGGAGTTCAGAGAATGGCGTGTCTGATGAAACGATGCGGGGATGCTAGGCCCATCATGGGATGCGGGGATGGACCCGCAAGAGGGGGGAGGGGAGCCGCCAGGCCATCCTTCTTGCTCGCTGAGCCCCCACGATGAAACAATGGTCGCTCAATGCGGCGCAGTGAAGGACAGTCAAGCAGCTCCCTGGGAAAGAAGGTTCAGAGGGAACTATTTATAGGCTAAGGTCTTTAGAATAATCAGTTTGAGGATTCGGCTCTATCGCGGGGTGTTGGATACCTAATGGACTTTGACGTAGACTGGGTTGCCAGTGGTGTTGCTAGGTTCCCAATTCTTGCTGGGTTAAGGGAAGGCATTAAATAACTAAAGGCTTAGGGAGGCTTGGATGAAGTCATTGGAAGCCCTGTTGTGTGGCCTCGTAATCTTCTGTTCTGGTTGTGCCAGCTATGTCACCCCCGGCGGACCAGTCAACCTGGCAGCGATCAATCGATCTGATATTGCCGAAGCCGCTTCACGCAAACCCTCGCCGAATTTTCCCGCGCGCATTGCGATTGCGCGGGTTCAGGCACCCCAATACAAGTCCTACACCTCGGAGAGTTATAGCTATGGCCGATTTAGCGTTGTGACAACGCAGGAGCTGCTGAGCGACGGGCAAGTGGAGGGTATGTCGAAGTGGCCGTCTGTGGCAGGTGTGGCCCCCATTAATCGGTTGTTGCTTCCGCCCAATATGGATTCTATCGATGACCTAAGAGTTTCTGCCGCCAAGGTTCAAGCGGATATCCTGTTGATATACACGATCGACACATCATTTAGAGTCCAGGGTCGTGTTCATGCTCCATTGTCCTTGCTCTCTCTTGGAATGGTGCCGGATCGTGACGCTCACATTACGTCAACGGCATCTGCGCTTTTTACCGATGTCCGCACGGGGTTTGTTTACGGGTTATCGGAAGCCACAGCCAAATCCACGGGGCTGACTAATGCGTGGGGCTCCTCGAGCACTGTCGATCTGAAGCGCATAGAAGCCGAGCAGGAAGCGTTCAAGTTGCTCATCCCCCAGTTAGAAAAGACGTGGGCGGGGATTGCGAGGCAGTATGCGAAATAGTAACTTGCGATGAGGGCGGTAAGGGTGTCAGTGCATGATAGATAAGTGCGAAATCAAGAACTGCCCCAGCATGCCTTCCCCGGACATTCGCCAAAATCGGCGCAGACTGGTCAGTTAGTTGGTCATTTCAATGACTCGTCACCGCAGTTTCGAGGTTCAACTTGAAAACTTTAGAAGGGAGGCGATCATTGCTTCGCAGTACCTCTATGCTGAGTCGGCCATCCAACATGCTGCGTCAAGGTCAAGGAAACTGCTGAGCAGACTTAACAACACCCCCACATTCTGGCTTTCGTGCAGTGCGGCATTTCAATCTGCCGCCTACATTGCGCTGGGACGAGTATTCGACACAAATTCAAAGTACAACGTCACCGCATTGCTTGATGCGATGGAGAAAGACCTCGGTCTGTTTCAACGGGGCGCGCTTGCTTTTAGAAAACGAGACGGAAGAGAAACCAATCCTCCATGGCTTCTTGAATACTTGGACCGGGCCTACTATCCAACGATAAAAGACGTCAACCGTCTTCGAGGTATGGTCGAGAAATACCGCCTCGTGTATGAGCGGGCGATTAAGCCTGTCCGACACAAATATCTGGCTCATCGAGAGATAGAAGATCACGCTGACGTAAAAGCACTTTTTGCTCGTGGAACAGTGGGTGAGCTATGGCGCCTCACAACATTTCTGTGCCAGCTTCACGAGGTTCTCTGGCAACAACTTCATAACGGGCGCCGACCAGTATTTCGTTCTCTCCGTCACTCCATAAAGTCAATTTACGATGCGACAAACCATGGGACTTCACCCCAAGAACGAATGGTTGCCGACGTTAAGAATCTCATGCACCTTATTGAAACGGCGATGACCAACACCGCTCTTCATGTGTCGCCTCACAAACGGCCCGCTCCTGAACTTGGTCGATAAGACGGGGGAAATTAACGGGGACATTCTCCATTTCCGTCGTGGCGGAGAAGAAAATGGAGTGGGAATGTTTTCTTGATCGCCTCATGAGAAAAATAGAAAAGGCCTGATTCCTTCAATCCCTTTCGGCCTAACTAGTGTTGGGCCTTATGAGCACAGGTGTAGGGTGGGCAATCAATTACTGCCGCCGCACAAAGATCCGGCCGAACGAGGGTACCTGCGCTTCTTCTACCGGGATTGGCGCCCAACCCGATTCGGGAGATGGTGGACCAGGCTGTTTGCCTGGGTGTCGGGACTTGGGCTGACCCCGCGAATCCTGCTGACGTTGCAGGTGAAGGACCGAACCACTGGCGACCTCCACGACACCATCCTCGTTGGCGCCAGCTATCAAGGCCGGCGTTATCTCGTGTCGATGCTTGGGAATGGGTCGGAGTGGGTGCAGAATGTGCGTGCGGCTGGCGGACAGGCCTGTATCAAGCGCGGGCGGTCTCATCCGGTAAGGTTGGCGGAGATCCCGGCTGAGGGGCGCGCCCCGATCCTCAAAGCCTGGTGCCAGGTGGCGACGAGTGGCCGCGAGCACCTCCCAGTCTCACCCCAGGCGTCGGTTGCCGACTTTGAAGCCATCGCAGAGGACTACCCGGTATTCCGTATCGACGAATAGCGAAGATTAAAGAGGCCCTCCACTACGTCATCTCTGCCCCCCCCCGTTTCTCTCGCTTTGGATGATCATTCGGGCGTTATAAGGGGCAGTCCCCGTTGTTCCCTTGCGTGCTGGATGGATGGGCCGTGGTGTTGTCATCGTTGGCAACAGTGTGCGCATGCTGGTATATGTTTCAAACGAGGTGGAATTGTGAAAACCGTGACACTTGATGTTCGTGCCCCCGGCGAATCCATGGCAGAGTTTTCCCGTGCCTGGGCAACCGGCAAGGCGGAGAAATCCGCGCGCATTAGTTTTGCTTCCCCGGAGCTGCTGTGGAAGGTGCTCACGGCGAAGCGTTGGGAATTGCTCAAGGCCATGTGTGGGGCCGGGCCCATGTCTATTCGTGAAGCGGCCCGTCGTGTCGAGCGCGACGTCAAGGCCGTGCATAGCGATATCACGGCGCTCTTGAATGCCGGGGTGCTCGACCGCGTTGAGGATGGCCGGGTGATGTTCCCGTATGATGCGGTGAAGGTTGAGTTCCTGCTGCATGCCGCATAGACGCAGTGGCCGTGTGAGTACATATTCGAGGCGGGTGGATTGTTTCTGCATCTGCGAGAGGTCGGAGGGTGGCGATGGCGAGTGAGACGGCGAAGGAACGTGCCCGGCGCGTGTGGCGGGAATTGGGGTTTTTCTGCGGCAAGGACAAGGCGGCGAAGGAGTGGCGTGTGGCCGGATCGGTGGCGGGGTTGAGGACGTTTGCATCGCTCATACGGGACTATGCGTCAAACCCGGTGCATGATCGGTTGTCGGAATATATGCATCTGGGGCCGGCCACGAATCTGGAGGTGGGCACCTGGGAACAACCAGATATTACGGATCAGGGCATAGCTGGTTCGTTACCGGATTTGTTGAATCTCGCCGGGCTGATCGAGCTGAATGTGAAGGCCAATGTGGTGGGCCGCCGGATCGCCTTGCGCTCAAGTTACTCGCCCCTGGCCCCCTACGACCTGATTCTCGATGTGCGCGATGAGGCATTTGACCCTGCCTCTGCCGATCCCACCTGCAGTGAGGGCTGAGGAGGAACCAAGCTGGCGAGTATCCTGCGTAGCGCTGCTTGGGGAATGGCAGAGGGGCGGAGTCTTTGGATTGTTATAAGTTGACGGAAGGATCTATGGATCACATCGATTGGGATGAGAAGTATCAAAAGGGCGAGGCGTTCTGGGATAAGGGTGTGCCGGCGCCGGCGATGACGCAGTATCTTGCGCGTCAGACGGTGCGCGGGCGGGCACTGGTGCCGGGCTGCGGCCGCGGGCATGAGGTGGCGCTGGCGGTGGAGCATGGGCTGGATGCGACGGGGCTCGACATCGCGCCGACGGGGGTGGCGGAAGCGCGCGCGAAGTATCCCCATCTGGCGGAGCGCTTCGTGATCGGCAATGTATTCGATCCGCCGGAGGAGATGCGCGGCGTGTATGATGTGGTGCTGGAGCATACCTGCATGAGCGCGCTGCCTCCCACGCTGCGCGCGGACTACCGGCGCGGCATCGATCTGACGTTGCGGCCAGGAGGCCTGCTGATCGGAGTGTGGTTCATCAATCCGGCGCTCGATCCGGGCGAGGTGGGGCCGCCCTTCCCGTTCAGCGTGCCGGATCTGACGGCGCTCTTTTTAGACGGCTACGAAATCCTCGAAGACTATGTGCCGGATGTGGCCTTTCCCGGCCGCGAGGGCCGTGAGCGGGTGCGCGTGCTGCGGCGCGTGAGCTGATGAGGCAAGCCCGCGCGCAACGTGTTTCCAGAATAACCATCATCGGATAATCACCGGCATGCCCATTCCAGACTTCATTCAATCTCTTCGCGCCAAGGTCGGCACGGAGTTGCTGCAGGTTCCTACTGCGGCTGTCATGGCCCATGACAGCCAGGGCCGGCTCTTGCTCGTGCAGGATGCGAAGTCTGGATTATGGGGGCTGCCGAGCGGGATCATCGACCCGCATGAGTTGCCGTCAGATGCGGCGGTGCGGGAGACCTGGGAAGAGGCGGGGGTGTTCGTCGAGTTGACTGACATCCTTGGGGTTTTCGCGGGGGAGCACTTTTCTGCTGTCTACGACAATGGCGATCAGCTCGCCGTCGTCTCGACGGTCTTTGCAGCGCGGGTGATTCGTGGGACCCCTCGTGGTGATGACGAGGAGACCTCCGATGCGCGATTCTTCTCTCCCGCTGAAATCGACAGCCTGCCCTGTGCCCGCTATTTTCTCGTGATCCGCAACGCCGTCAGTCAGACCCCATCGCACGCCTACTTCAAGCCCGCCACCTGGCAGCCGCCTGTGGCCTAACCGTTTGCGTCCTGAAGCCTTGTCTTGACAAGAGGTACCTTGAGAGGTAACACTTACGCATGGGGAAGGTGCGTCGAGGCGGATATGTGTTCGTCACCTGGAAGGGCGATCACTCCCCCCGGCATGTCCACATCTACCGAGACGGTGTACTCATGGTGAAGTGGGATCTGGATCAGCGTCAGCCGATGGTCGGTAAGGCCACGAGACGAGTTCGTGCATTGATCGCAGAATTGGAGCGCGAGGGGGCACTATGAAAATCCAATCCGTGAGTCTGAATAATCGCAAGAAGGCGTTTGAGGTGAAGATCTCGAAGCAGACCTACCAGTTGCCGTACTCAAAGCTCGATTTGCGTCCCAGTGCCGCCGATCCAATTGCCCGGGTTTTCATCGATAAAGAACTCGGGAATGAGGGCTTTACCTATGTCTTGAAGTCCGGCAAGGAAGGGACGGTCCATAGCGAGCAGGTGTTGGAATATAATCAGGACCCTCACTATCTGCGGGATGGTGTGTTGTATAAGCTCACGGTTGAAGCGCAGAAGCGGGTCGAGGTGAGTGCGCTATCGAAACGCGAGATCATCCGTCGGTTGGGAACGTCGGCCACGCAGTTCTACCGGTTGCTCGATCAAACGAACTACAGCAAGTCTGTGGATCAACTCTTATCATTGCTGCATGTCCTGGATTGTGATGTGGAGCTCTTGGTGCGAGCCAAGGGGGTGTCTGGGAAAGCTGCTTAACGGAATGCCCGTCTGTTTCCCGTGAAGTGCTGCCGCACCAGCCTCTCCACCGCTTTGAAGTGGCGGTCGGGGAGGTTCTTGAAGCGCCGTTTGCAATCGGCGATGGCTTCGTCGGCGGTCTTGAAGGGGTCGATCACCGACAGCAGGTGGCTGTGGTAATCCATGAGCTTCAGTTCGACGGTTCGCAGGTGGCTTGGATCGCCTGCAATCGCGCTGGCTGCTTTCCCCTGGTCCCCATTGGTTTCGACCAGCGCCTGGAAGCAGAGCCCCTTCAATCGTTGCGTCACGGTGCTGCGGTCCCAGCCGAGGGTGTTGGCCGTGGCTTGCATGTCGAACCCCTGTTGCCGCAGGCAGTTCAGCACCGCCGCATCGCTGGCCGGATCGGGCAGCATCGGACTCTGTGTGGGGCGGCCTGTGGCGGGCGTGTTGTCGCTGCCGAGGCGCAAGGACTCTTTCGAGAGCAGCGGCCCGTCGTTCAAGGCGATGGCCTGTTCCAGGCAATGGCGGAGTTCCCGCACGTTGCCTTTCCATTCCTGTGCGGCGAGCGCCCGCATGGCCTCATTCGATAATTGGGGGACTGGCTTTCCCATCTGGCCGGCGATGTCCGCGAGGAAGATCTCTGCCAGCAGCGGCACATCGCCGGTCCGTTCGCGGAGCGGCGGGAGCCGGAACACGAGGCCGGTGAGTCTGAAATACAAATCTTCGCGGAACCAGCCTTCGGTGACGCCGCGCTGCAAATCGCGATTGGTCGCGGCGACGATGCGCACGTCCACCGTCGTCGGGGTGGTCGCGCCGACCCGGTAGAACGACTTTTCCTGGAGCACCCGCAGCAGCTTGCTCTGGTGATCCAGCCGGAGGTCGCCGATTTCATCCAAAAAGATCGTGCCGTGATTCGCCAGCTCGAAGTAGCCGCGCCGGTCCGCTGTGGCGCCGGTGAAACTGCCCTTGGTATGGCCGAAGAGTTCGCTCTCAAACAACTCGGGTGAAATGGCCGCCATGTTGACGGCGATGAAGGTCTTGCTCGTGCGGGGGCTCAGCCGGTGCACGGCACGGGCGAAGAGTTCTTTACCGGTGCCCGGTTCGCCGAGCAGCAGCACGGTCAGCGGCGACTTGGCCCCTTTCTTGAGATCCCGATACAGGCGCAGGAGACCGGCGTCCTGAGTCACGATGCCCAGGTGGCGGCATTCGTCGCGGCAGCGATCGAGTTCCACATCTGCGATCGTGGAGGAAGCGCTGGTGGCGGCGCGCAGGTTGTGCAGCTGCTGTTCAAGTTCCGCCAAGGTCCTGCGGGCGTCTTCTTCCGCCGCTTGGGCGTCGGCGAGTTGGGCGCGAAGAGTCTCGGCGGATCTGGCCAGTTCTGCCTGCTGTCCGGCGGAGTGGGTGATGGAGGCCTTGGCGGCGGCGAGATCTTCTTGCAGCGTGTCCGCGCGGGTTTCACGCAAGACCAGGGCTTCGCGCACGGCGGCGGCTTCTTGTTGCACCCGCAACATGTCTTGCTCCACCACCAGCAGCCGCTGGTGCGCGGTGAGGTGGCTCCAGATGGTTGTCCCTGCGAGGACGAGCGCGGCGGCTGTGACGGGCATGGCAAGGGGCAGCACCAGATGGGCCGCCACAAGTAAGAGGCCCAGGGAGCCGGCATAGACGGCGATGGCCGCCGCGGCAAGAAGCAGGTGGATAGCCCCGCGAAACTGCAGCAGGAGCCAGGCTGCCAGGCTGGCGACAAGCAGCGTCACCAGGAAGCGGCCGGTTGCGCCGACTTGGCAGAGGCGTTGATCGGTCAGCAGCATGTTCAAGACATGGAGATGGACGATCTGGCCGCTAACGCTGTGCCCTGTGGGCAAGAGCCAGTTGCCTCCCGTGAGCTGGTTCGGCAGAAACACGACCACCTTGCCGTTGAACCACTCGGTGAGTCGGGCGTTCTCGTGCTGCTCGATCGCGCCCCACACGGCTGACAGTGGCACAGTCGGGAAGGAGGCGAGCGTGCCGTTGCCGGCAAAATTGACCAAGAGCGATCCGGCCCCTATTGGGGAAGGACGGGGGCGTACCGGCGAGACCTGTTTTTGAAACGCATCGTAGAGCGCTATGCCGAAAGCCGGGACGGCTGATGGGTCATCGGGTGACGAAGCCAGCACAGTGCGTGCGACATGATCGGGATGGGCCGTGACTGAGAGCTGGGCGGCCAGGGCGGCATCCGACGCCAGGGCCGCGTCAGCGCTGTGCACCATGACCACGGGGGCGGCGCTGCTGAGGGCTTCCAGCAGCAAGGCATCGCTCGCGGCTCCGCCGCGCTGAGCCGGGCTGGCATGGTCGAGGCGATGGTCAAGGCCGAGAGCCAGGGCTCCGGCTTCGTGCGCGCTGGTCAGCAGGCGGGCGAGGATGGCCCGGTCCCAGGGGCCGGTGCCGAACTCCGCTTCGCTGGCAGGGTCGCGCGTGACGATGAGGAGGGAGGGGCTGACGGGGATGGGGGCGCGGCGGCTGAGCCAGAGATCGTAGGCGCTCCAGTCGAGGGTCGCAAATGTGGCCGGGGCAGCGGCCCACAGCCCGAAGGCCAGAAGGGTGGCGAGCGATCCCATGGCACCGGCTTGGAGCCAGGGAGAGCCGAGAAATTGTCGCCAGAGGCGTGCAGGGTCGAGCATGGTGAATGACTATCGTCCGGCGATTTCGTCCAGGATGAGTTTCGCGTCTTGCTTCGGGAGGCCCTTCAGCAGCGCTTTGGCTTTTTGTGCATCCGCTGAAACGCCGAGGCCTATGCCGTAGATGCGCGCCAGCGCTTTTTTGGCCGGCAGGAAGCCGTCGGCCGCAGTGGTTTCAAAACAGGCCAGGATGCGCGGGTCGAATGGAGTGAGGCGGCCGTCGAGGCCGGTCTCATAGAGGCGCGCCAACTCGGCCTGCGCTGGTTCGCTCAGCGCCAAGGCTTCGTGCAGCAGGACCGTGACGCTGTCGGGTGATTCGCTTGTCTTGAGCAAGGCGATGCCCAGCGAGTCATTCGGATCGTGTCGCGCCGCGTTCGGATAGTCTGTCCAGAGAGAGTCACGATATTGCCTGAAGGCGTCGAGCGCGTCTTTCCGTCGGCGCTCCGGCTGCTCCGGTGACAGGGCCTGGCGGCGCAGTTGCGAGAGGGATTCCGCCGCCCGTGGGTGGCCGAATTCGACCGCGCGGGTCCACCAGCTGATGGCCCTGGCGGGATTTTTCTCCACACCCTGTCCGTTGCGATAGGCATTGCCGGTGAAGAACTGCGCCTGCGGAATGCCGCCGGCCGCCGCCTCCTCCATGAACTGGGCCGCCTCCTGATGGCGATTCGTCAGCTTCAAGACCAGCGCGAGCCGGTAACGGGCGTCAGGAAAGTTGGGCTGCAGTTCCAAGGCCCGCCGATAGGACTGGATCGCGGCGGGTAGATGGCCCAGCGAGTAGTGCACGCTGCCGAGATTGTAATGGGCCTGCGTCAATGTGGGATCCAGCAGGAGGGCGTCCATCAAGGCGGTGGCGGCGGCGCGTCCCTCCTGTTTGGCCATCAACGTGACGCCGAGTTGCAGATGGGCGAAGGCGTTCTTCGGATCCAGTGCGATGGCGGCACGGCATTCGTCGAGCGCGGCATCCAGGTCGCCGATGCGGGAGAGCCCTTGCGCCAGGTTCAGCCGGGCGCTCGCGTTACCGGGCGAGAGACGGACGGCGTTGCGCAATTCCCCGAGGAGGGTCACGGCGTCCTCAGGTGTGGGCGCCGGAGGTTCAGGGAGTTGGCGCTCTTCCACCTGTGGCGGAGGAGTGGGCGATTCTGAAGGCGGCGGCGGGATCTCGAGCACGGGTGACGGGTCGGTTTCTTGTGGCTGTGCGAAAGAGAGTTGGACGGAAACCCGCGCAAGACAGCAGAGGGACAAGAGGGCCGCGAACACCAATCGATGACGCATCGGAAACCTGTGACCCTCCGGATCGGTTATCAAAATTGGATTGTAGTATAGCACCGAATCGAGACCGGTGGGGATGACGGGATCCCGTACTGGGCGCGGCGATACGTGGGTTAACAGGCCTTCTGAAGGGCCTCTTGCAGGCGTTGGACTGTGTGCTGGAGGTCGGGACCTGATCGAAGCACCGGCTCATGCGGCACCCGCCACACCGGTTCGAGCGGGGTAGGATCATTCGCGAGGCGGGGGATGAGATGCCAGTGAATGTGTGGGAGCTGGTTGCCCAGCAATTCGTAGTTGATTTTTCGTGGTTCGTAGACCTGGTTCAGGACTTTGGCAACCAGGGTCACTTCTTCTATCAACTGCATCCGCTCGGTCGGTGCCAGGTGAAAGAGCTCGGTTGCATGCCGGCAAAAGACCAGTACGGTCCAGCCGGAAAAGAATTGATCGTCATGGAGATAGGCCCGGGTCAGCCCGAGGTCGGCGATGAAGTGGTCGGCTCTCGGCCAGGTGCCAGAACAGGCTTTGCATTGGGGATCATTCATGCGCCGAGCATAGCAAAGTTCGATCGATTGAGCGAGTGGCCGCTGGTGCTGTCGCCTTGACACCCTGGGCACTCGACGATATTCTGCGCCCGGTTCTGGCGACTCGTATGGTGTTCGTTTTCTTGCACCTATGCCAATTGCTCGTTCATCGGCGCCGCTTGTAATCCCTCGCCAACTGGTGGCGGGACTGATGCGGCTCTACGATTACCCCCACCCTCACAAAGCCGGGCGGATCATTCGCGGCTACGATCGGCCGCATGCCGTGCGGACGGCACGCATGTGTGCGGCCGTGGCCGCATCGCTGGGGCACGATCCGGATCGGGTGCGGTCCTATCAGATCGCCTGTCTGCTGCACGACCTGGGGCGGGCGGGTCTTGACCGAACACTGTTTGGATCTATCTGGTCATGGGCCAAAGAGCGGGGCATTCCGACCAGGCCGCGCGAGTGGCGTGCCGTCCACCCTGGCACCACCTATGGACGGGAGACAGAGGCGTTCCTCGCGCGATATCGGCGGGACCTTGAAGCGGCCGGGATCGCCGTGACTCCTTGGGCGAAGGAGCAGGTGGAAATGCGGCTGGGCTACGCGCGGCGGCTGGCGCGCCGCCTGCGGGCGGTCCGGCCCGCGATCAAGAATATGGGGATCACCTGGCTGCCCTGGATGCAGCAGGTGATGCTCTACTACTATTATCCCGAGCGGCTGGCATCGGCGAAACCCTGGGTGAAACAGCTGGCGGAAATTCTGGTCGCCTGCGAACAGTTCGAGGCCTACAGCAACCAACAGCGCGGGCGCGATTATTATGTGCGGAAGAAGGAGACGCTGGCCGACGCGTTCGCCTATCTCGCCAAGCTGCAGCAGGAAGGCATTCTGAGCCACGCGGTGATGGGTGCGCTGCGGGGCCTGGCCTCGAAGGGCGAATTTGACCGGGTGTTGGAAGAAGCGCGGGGTTGCCGGCTCTCTCCATCGGAGCGCCGGTTCCTTCGTCAGATGGAGTGCTGACATGGCTGTGAAGACCGTCGCGTTGCACGTGAACATGCGGGGCGATTCGCACATCGAGAACCTGACGGCTGCGGTGCAGTCTGCGCTGGCCGAGTCGGAGCTGGAGGCGGGGATCGTCACGGTGTTTGTGAAGCATACCACCGCTTCGATCATGGTCATCGAAGACGAACCGGGCATTCGCGCCGACACGAAAGCCTTCTGGGACCGGGTGGTGCCGGCCGATCCGGCCTGGCAGCACAATACGAGAAATCCAGGCGAAGACAACGGGCACAGCCATCTGCGCGGGCAGCTCCAAGGGCCGTCCGTGACCATTCCCTTCTCCGAAGGCGCCTTGCATCTTGGCACCTGGCAGCAGATCGTGGTCGTTGATTTCGACACGCGGTCCCGCACGCGCGAGCTCATTATTCAGATCATGGGGGAGTAGGGTGATCACGCGGCCTGTCAGAGGGTGCCTCCAGGGGATTGCCTTGGGAGCTTGTCTGTTCACATCCACCGTAGCGGCAACGGCGTCGGATTGGGGGAAGCCGCTCGGCGGCGGCTATGACGGCGCGGAGGGCAAGCCTCGGCCGGTTTCGCCTGGACCAGCCGAATTGTCTCCCGATGAGCGGGCCACCATGGCCGTCTTCGAACGAGCCACAAAGTCCGTCGTCTTTATTGCCAATACGGCGATCCAGCGGGACTTCTGGTCGCTGGAGACGATGGAAGTGCCGCAGGGCTCCGGTTCCGGATTCATCTGGAACAAGCAGGGCCATATCGTCACGAACTTTCACGTCATCTATGGCGCCAACTCCATTAAGGTGACGCTGGCCGATCGGAGCGAGCACCAGGCGAAAGTGGTCGGCGTCGATCCGGACCACGATCTCGCGGTCTTGCAGATTCAAGCGCCAGAGACGGTGTTAGAGCCGCTCGCGGTGGGCCTGTCGCACGACTTGCGGGTGGGGCAGAAGGTGCTGGCCATCGGGAATCCGTTCGGGCTGGACCATACCTTGACGACCGGCGTGGTGAGCGCCTTGGGACGCACGATCAAGTCGATGTCGAACCGGACGATCGACGGGGTCGTGCAGACCGATGCGGCGATCAATCCCGGCAACTCCGGCGGGCCGTTGCTGGACAGCAGCGGCCGCTTGATTGGCGTCAACACGCAAATTGTGAGCCCCAGTGGCGCCTATGCCGGCATCGGATTCGCCGTGCCGGTGGATACGGTGAATCGCATTGTTCCGGAATTGATCAAGCACGGGAAACTGATTCGTCCAGGATTTGGCGTGTCGTTCATTCCCGATGCGATGGCGAAGCGCTGGGGCATCAAGGGGTTGATTCTCGGGAAGGTCGCCCGTGGGGGTGCGGCCGATGCGGCTGGGCTCAGAGGCGCACGGCAAACGGCCGATGGCCGGATTGAGATCGGCGATGTCATTCTCGCGGTTGCCGGCAAACCCGTGGCCACGCTCGACGACCTGATGGACGTCATGGAGGCGCACAAGGTCGGTGAGCAGGTATCCGTCGAGATTTTGCGCGCCAATAAGCGGCAATCGGTATCGGTGACACTCCAAGCTGTCAATTAGCAGGTTGTGGGCCTTTCTGTTTCGATGCGGTTCTCCATCCAATCTGCGCTCTCGATTGCCCCCAATCCTCGATATCTCCCTGGTAGCGTCTGGCGCAAACATGTTGTTATGATGACGCCTGATTGGTTGGGAGGCACACATGAGCGACCATCGAGCGGACGACAAGGGGCCGGGAGGCCCATCGGATACAGGGGCGGGGAAGCGGCCGGCCTCGGCGGCGGCAGACCCGTTGGAATTGATCGAGCAGTGTCTGGCCTCGTTTCCTGAGAACGACCCCCGCCAGCAGATCCTCTACAAGCTCCGGCATTCGGTCATGCTGAATGCCGCCAGCCAACAGCAGCGGGAAGCCGAATACAAAAAGATCAGCGAAGTGGTCGGGAAGTTGACCGCGCCGGCCAACCGGATCGGCACCTTGCTCGACTTGCCCGGCGAAGGGCTGGCTCGGATCGTGGTGGGCGGCGCGGAGTATTACACCAATGTCGATCCACGGGTGCCGGCCGATGTGCTGAAGATCGGCACGCAGATCCTGGTCAATGAAGCCTACGCCGTCATCAAGACGCTGGGCTATGACCGGAGCGGGCCGGTGCTCAAACTGGCCGAAGCCTTGCCGGACGGGCGGTTGCGATTCGAGCAGGAGATGGGGCGGCAGTCCATGATCCTCCAGCGGTCGAGCGATCTCGCGGGTGTGGACCTCAAGGCCGGCGATGAATTGCGCATTGATCCGGGCCATCGCATCGCGATTGAGAAGCTCGAAGATCGGAAAGCCAAGACGCACGTGCTGGATGAAGTGCCGACGGTCACGTGGGAACAGATCGGCGGCCAGCAGGAGGCGATCGGCGCGATTCGCAAGGCGATCGAATATCCCCTGTTGCACGCGGAAACCTTCCAGCAATTCAAGTTCACACAGCCTAAAGGATTTCTGCTCTATGGCCCGCCCGGTTGCGGCAAGACCCTGATCGGTCAGGCGGCGGCGGCGAGTCTCGCGAAGCTGGTCAGTGAATCGATGCCCGAGGGCGGCCAGGGTGAAACGCAGGTGCCTATTACCGGCGGCGCCTTTCTCCACATCAAGGGGCCTGAGATATTGAATATGTGGCTCGGGGAATCCGAGCGGATGGTGCGCGATCTCTTTGCCAAAGCGAGAGCCAGGCGGCGTGAAGGCGCCTTGCCTTTTATTTTCATCGACGAGGCGGAGTCGATTCTCGGCACCAGGCGGGCCTCGCGTTCGTTCAATATTTCAAGCACGCTCGTTCCGATGTTCTGTTCCGAAATGGACGGGATCGAGTCATTGCGCGACGTGGTGATCATCCTGGCGTCGAATCGGCCGGACCTGATCGATCCGGCGGTCCTGCGTCCAGGCCGGATCGACCGCAAGATCAAGGTGAGCCGGCCCAATCGCGAGTCGGCGGGAGAGATTCTGAAAGTGTATCTGCGGGAAGACCTGCCGCTGGACGCCGCCTATGTGGCGGAGCGGGGTGGCGAGAAGGCGGCGGCCTTGCAGGCGCTGGTTGGCGACGTCATCGAGACGATCTTCAAGCGGACCGATGAGAACCGGGTGCTCTCGATCCGGTTGCGCAACGGGCAGCACAAGGTGCTCTATCGGGGCGATCTCGTGAGCGGCGCGATTCTCTCTTCCATCGTGCAGCGCGCGAAGGAAAAGGCGATCGACCGGACGATTCAATCCGGGACACCGGCCGGCCTGATGGCGAAAGATGTGCTGGACGCGGCATCGGAAGAGTTCCGCGAAGGCGAGATGCTGCCGCCGGACGATGCGGCGGAAGAGTGGCTGAAGCTGCTCGATCATCATCCCGACCAGGTGGTCGGCGTGTCGTCGTTCCGTCATGGCCGGCAGACCGAGGAACGGCTGGTGAGTCAGATTATTTGAGTGAGGCAAGGGGTGTGGGGCGAGAGGCTAGGGGGATCGTCTGAACCGCTAGCCCCTGGCCTCGTGCCTCTCGCCACGCAACGAATTATGCGTCTCTTTGGCATTGAAACAGAGTACGGCATTACGCGCGAGGATCTCGACGTGGTGGATCCGGTCGTCGAGTCGATGGAGCTGGTGCGGGCGCACCTGACCGCCTCCTTCGAGCGGCGGTGGGATTACAGCGGCGAAGATCCGCATGAAGATTCGCGCGGGTTCCGGGTGTCCGGCCTCCAGCAGGACAAGGAAGAGGATGAGTTCGCCAAGGTCGATGCGCACCGGCCCTTTTCGTTTCACGAGATGAAGAGCGACCTGGTGCTGCCGAATGGCGCCCGGTTTTACAACGACCATACGCACCCGGAATACTCCACTCCCGAGTGCCGCACCTTGCGCGATCTGCTGGCCCATGACCGGGCCGGCGAGCGGGTGGTGCAGCGCGCAGCTGAGCGGAGAAACCGGACGTTGGGCGGACCGCATGTGCAGGTCTACAAGAACAACTCCGATTTTCATGGCCACAGCTATGGCTGTCACGACAACTATCTGGTCCCGCGCGCGATCCCGTTTCCCACGCTGGTAGAGGGGTTGATTCCGTTCCTCGTCAGCCGCCAGGTGATTGCCGGGGCCGGCAAGGTGGGGGTGGAGGCGCAGGAAAGCGGTTTCGTGCCGGGCTCGTATCAGCTCTCGCAACGGGCCGACTTCATGGAAACGGATCTGAGCGTCGACACGATGCACAATCGCCCGATCCTGAATACGCGGGACGAACCCCATGCCGATCCCAAGAAATACCGGCGGCTGCATTTGATCATCGGCGACGCGAATATGTGTGAATATGCGACTGCGTTGAAGATCGGCACCACGCAGCTGGTCCTGGAGTTGATTGGCCGCGATCGCGCGCCGGCGATCGAGCTCGATCAGCCGGTCGTTGCGGTAAAACATATTGCGCGTGACCGCGATCTCAAAGCGGTGGTGCGGCAGAAGAACGGCCTCATGCTGTCCGGTGTCGAGATCCAGGAGCAATATTGTGCGGCGGCGGAGGCAGAGTTCGCCGGGTCAGATCCGGATACGGATTGGATCTTGCGGGAATGGCGGCAGACGCTGACGCTCCTTACGACGGATCGCGCGCAGCTGGTGGGGCGCTTGGATTGGGTCACGAAGCTGTGGCTTCTGGAAACCTTCATGCGGGAAGAACGGATTGGCTGGGATGATCCCTGGCTGGCCAGCTTGGACCTTGAATATCACAATGTGAATGCCGAGCGCGGGCTGTATCTGGGGCTTGAAGCGGAAGGCAAGGTCTGGCGCATGACAACGGAAGCCGACATTGAGCGGGCCTTGTCGGCTGGTCCCAGCGATACACGCGGTGGCTTGCGCGGGCTCTGTGTGCGGCGTTTCCCGGACCAGATCAAGTCGATGCAGTGGGAGCGCATTCAGTTTTCCGGCGGGTTGATGCCCAAGACCTTGGAAATGGGCGATCTGTTCACTCCCGAGGATGTGAAGGCCTGTGCGGCGGTGCTGGAGGCGGCTGCGTCTCCCGCCGAAGCGATGACGGCCTGGAATCGACGAAAGGATGCACGATCATGACATATACAAGCATGCCGGAACGGCGCGAGGGGCCGGGTGATCCAATGCCGAAAGCGCCGAGCCCATTGGAGGAAGGCAGCGGACCCAAGCGGCCTGATATTGGGTCGCCCGATAAGGACAGTTTGATGAAGCGCATGAAGAAGGTCGATCCGAAGCAGGCTGAGCGGTATCGGCAAAGAACTGGTGAATAGGCGAGAGGCAATAGGCAAGAGGCGATGGGAGGGGCAGGTGGGTTTCCTCTCGCCCCTCGCCTCGTGCCCCCTAGCCTGGAGGTTTCAATGGGAATGCAGGGCGATTTCTTTCAACTGCTCAAAGAGCAGGGCTATACATTAGGGAGTCCCGGCCAGGCCGGGAACGGACAGGAGCTGACGAGCGCGACGACGATTCTCGCGTTCAAATATCGTGACGGCGTGCTGGTGGCCGGCGATCGGCGGGCCACGGCCGGCAATATGGTGATGTATGACCGGACGGACAAGGTCCTAGAGATCGACCGGCACAGTGTCATGGCGATTGCCGGCGTGCCCGCCACGGCCTATGAGATGGTGCGGGTGCTGGAGCATTCCTTCAAATATTACCGGCGGACGCAACTTCAAGAGTTGAGTTTCGAAGGGAAGCTGCGCGCGGTGTCCAAGCTCTTGAAGGAGAATGTGGCTGCGGCCTTGGCGGGAACCGGCGCGGTGGTGCCGGTCTTTGCCGGGTACGATTTCGAGCAGGGGACGGCGAAGATTTTCTTCTACGATATTCTCGGGGCTGAGTTTGAAGGCGTGGAGTATGCGGTGTCCGGTTCAGGCTCGCCGACGATCCGCGGCATTCTCCACTACGTCAATACGTGGGGTGAGCGTCCGCTCGTGCAGTTGAATGAAGAAGAGGCGACGATTCAGGCGTTGCGCCTGCTGACGAGTGCGGCCGAGTTCGATTCGGCGACCGGCGGGGTCAACCGGGAGGCGAGCCTCTATCCGGTCATCAAGCTCATTACGCAGGACGGGCTGCGGACGATCCCGGATTCGACGCTGAAACCATTGTTCGAAACGAAGGTGTCGCGCCATGTATGAAGAACCCTATCGGTGGGTGGAAGCGGTCGGTAATCGCCGGTCGTATCTCGATGAACAGTTCCGGCAGGGCAGCCCGGTTGTCGGGCTCGTCTACGAGGGCGGTATTCTGCTGACGACCGTCAGCAAAGGGACCTCGAAGCTCTATGAGATTTACGATCGGATCGCGCTGGGAGGCATGGGGCATCCGGCGGATTTGGAAAAGCTGCGGTTCAACCTGCTGGAGATGGCGCATGTCGAGGGGTTCAACCGTTCGCCCTCCGATGTGACGGGTTCGCGCCTGGTTAAGTACGGGATCGCGCCGGTGATCAAGCAAGCGTTTGAAGAGGTCTATAAGGCGCCGTTTATCGTCCGGATTCTGCTGGCTGAGCTGGGACAGAAGCCGGAGCGGGACTCGCTGCTCACGATCAATTATGACGGCACGTTTGAAGAGATGAAGAACCAGGCCGTCCTGGCCGCCACGAAAACGGCTCAGGCGCGCATGCTGGAGTATCTGAACACACAGAGGCCCGCTTCCTGCTCCCTCGATCAAGGACTGGTGCTGGCGCTCCGTACCTGGGCGATCGGGTCTCTCGCGCATCGGCAGGAATCGGCGGAGACGGCGGAGGAGTCCGGACCATCCGGTGAGAGCCAGAAGGCTGCGGCGATTCCGGATCAGGCGGCGCTGCTCGCGCATCTTCGCGAGGTGCTGGCGGACAAGACGTTGGAATGTGCCGTGCTGGACCGTCAGCAGCCAGGATCGTCCAAGTATCGGGCGCTCAAGCCGGCTGAGTTGACGCGGCTCTTGCCGAAGGACTTCCAGCCGATTGTGGCCGGCTAAAATGCTGAACCGTATTTTTGGGATCGAAACCGAGTATGGTCTCCTGGTCAATCAGGACCGTCCCGACCATATGCCGACGTGGTTTGCCCACCAGATCCGCGATCATCTCTTCCATGTCCAGCGCCGGGGGGTGCTCGATTTGCACCATCGCGGGCATGACGAGCCGCCGGGGAACGGCGGATTTCTCACCAATGCCGGGCGCATGTATTTGGATATGGGGCATCTCGAGTATGCCTCGCCTGAATGCCATTCGCTGGCGGATCTGGTCGCCACTGATCGGGCAGGCGATCTGGTGCTGCAGCAGGCGATCGAGGAACTCGGATTCGGCGATACGATCTCGCTGATCAAGAACAATATCGATCACGAAACCGATGCCACGTTCGGATCGCACGAGAACTATCTGGTCACCAGACAATTCCCGTTCAGCCGGCGCGGGTTGAGCCCGCTGGTGACGTTTCTGGTGACCCGCCAGATTTTTACCGGCTCCGGGCGGATCGGCGCCGCCAGTCCGCAGGATGCCTGGATTCAGATGGACCGCCTGATCGTGCCGCGTGCCGTGCTGCATCAGGGTTCGCCGCAGACGATGATTCCGTTTCAGATTTCGCAGCGGGCGGACCACATCGTCAACGACTTCTTCGAGTGGGTCCAACAGAACCGGGCCATCATCAATACCCGCGATGAACCGCTGGCGGACCCGAATCAGTACCGGCGCATTCATCTGCTGCTCGGCGATTCCAATATGGCCGAATATGCGACGGCGCTGAAGATGGGCACGACCGGGCTGGTGCTGCAGCTGATCGAGGAGGGCAAGGCGCCGCGCGGATTGGATATCGACGAGCCGGTCGAGACCCTGCAAGAGATTTCACAGGATCAAGAACGCCAGTGGATCGTGCGGTTGCAGTCAGGCCGGAGCATCTCGGCCATCGACATCCAGGAACAGTTTCTGGCCGCGGCCCGCGACGCCTATGCCGGGCAGGACGAGGAAACCGACTGGGTGCTGGCTCAATGGGAAGCGGTGCTGACGGATTTGCGCGGAGACTATGCCAAGCTGGTGGGCCGCGTGGATTGGGCCTCCAAGCTCTGGCTGCTGGAGTCTTTCCGCGAGGCCGAGCAGTTGGAGTGGCACGATCCGACGCTGAAGAGTCTGGACCTCGAATACCATAATCTTCGCCCCGATCGCGGGCTCTACTTCGGATTATTGGAAGAAGGCCGTGTGCCACGCATGACGACGGACAAGGCCATCGCGCTGGCGATGGAACATCCGCCCCGTAACACGCGCGCGTTTGGCCGCGGCGAGCTGGTTCGGCATCTGCTCGCGGCCGGTCCGATCGCCGAACCTGGTGGGCCGGTGCAGGATGAACGCTATTTCCCCGCCTATGTGATCAATTGGTCGATCTTTCAAGTCCGCGGCCGCACGCCGTTTCCCATGCCGGATCCTTTCAAAACCTATGCGCAGGACGTGCGCTCCCATCTGAACGTCGAGTAAGGATGCCCGGCCTGGAAGCGCCGGATGGTTCAGCTCTTCGGCCGCAGAAAATCCATGATGCGATTTTCCGCCCAATAGGGATCTTCTCCGTTCCGGCCCCAGTGGAAGAATCCACAATGGCCGCCATAGCGGGGATCGAGCAGGGTGATGGCGCGGTTGTTCCTGATCGCCGGCTGGGTGAACATGGAGTAAGGGATGAAGGGATCGTCTTGTGCCGTGATAATCAGTGTGGGGGTGGTAATCCGGTGCAGGACATGGTGGGAACCCGCACGGTCATAATAGTCGGCGGCATCCCGATAGCCGCCATCGGGGGCGGTGTAGTCATCATCAAATTGGCTCATGGTGCGGATGGAGTTCAGTCGCGCCAAGTCCCATTTCCCTGGAAAGTAGGCGGCCTTCCGTCTCATGCGCGCTTTCAGGCGTGGGAGGAAGTGCTGGTGGTAGATCCAATTCCGAGGCCGCTCTAATTCTGTCACGCACTGCGCGGGGTCGATATTCGGACAGACCGCTGCAACGCCCGCCAACGCTGGCTCCATTCCCTCCAGCTCTCCGGCTGCTTTCAGCACCAGATTGCCGCCCATCGAGTAGCCCACGAGCCAGAGGCTGGTGAGACGGTCAACGGTTGCGAGCTCATGCACGATGGCTCGGTAATCCTGGCTGAGGCCGCTGTTATACAGTGTCGGCGTCAGGTGTTCCGTGCCTCCGCAGTTGCGCTGGTTCATCCGCAGTACATTAAATCCGGCTCGGTAGGCCTTTGCCGCAATCCCGCGCATATAGCGCGATTCCGCGCATCCTTCGAGGCCATGCACGAGGATGACGGTGGGCGCGGTTTGCCGCTGGCGTTGCCAATGACAGAGCCCCAGGAGTTGTGTGCCTGGCTCCACGGTGAACAGGCGTGATGTATGGGGTATGCCGTTCAGGGAGTCGGCTCTTGGCCAATAGCGGGGGATGACGGTCATGAGATGGGCATTCCGAAGCAGGAATGGCGGATTAAAGGGAGGGGTGGTCTGCATAGATTTCCCCTATCATAAACAAACGTGGCGCCGTTGCGTACTATGAACTTTCTATTGGGCTGAATGTGAGAGGAATGGGAAAACCAGAGACTTGCTCACATGGTGCAAGAGAGAATCGAGAGGACAAGAAAAAGAGGGCTGGCGGCGTGTGCCACCAGCCCTCTTTTTTATGTTGGCTCCCCGGGCAGGACTCGAACCTGCGACCAGCCGGTTAACAGCCGGCTGCTCTACCAACTGAGCTACCGGGGAACGTCGTATGCTCGACGGAGGGCGTATTCTAGCAAAAGTTTTTGGCTGAGTGGAGTTTTTTTTCGCTGGTACGTGGGTGCTGGTTTGCCGGCTATACGTCGAAGTCTTCGGTTTCGTCTTCGTCCGATGACGCGTCGGTGTTTCCCTCTGCCACCGCAGCATAGTGCCTGGCCCAGGTGAAATACAAATTCCCGCTATCTCTCATGGTGTCGGCCGCTTTGACCAGCTTCTCCGCCAGCTCCGGGTCTTTCCCCCCCGCATGGATGAGGGCGGCCCGTTGTTCCAGCGCTTTTGGGAAGGCTTGGATAATCCGGCTGATCTCGCCCAGGAGTTCGTCGATGACGTTATCTTCACGTTCCATGAGGGCCCTCCATGTGCCTGAATAAAAAGCCCCATAGCGGGTTACGCTATGGGGCTCATGAAACGTCCCGGTGGGCTAGCCTTGGTAGGCTTGACCCAGGGCTGCGGATTCAGCCTTGTGGTGCTTGATGAGCTCTCCCGTGGAGCTGACAGCCTGCATCTCGATGGCCATGTGCTTCGCGGCGTTGCAGACGACCACGCAGAGCTCGCAGCCCTTGCAACGATCGATATTCACTTCTGCGACCATCTTGCTTGAATTGAGGTCCAGACAGTTGGCCTCCGGGCAATACATGATACAGAGGCGGCAGCCCTTTTTCGCCACGCATTTCTCGTCGATGACTTGCGCTACGTTGTACATGCGAGGGGGTTCCTTCTTTAGCTCGACTTACGCGGCGACGGCGGGATTGCCGACTCGCAGCTCAATCTTGTTCTTCTCCGCCCATTCACTGGCGATTTCATAGGCGCGCTTGACGGTGGCCAGGTTTTTCGCGAGCAGCATCTCTTTCTTGGCGAACTTCTTCTTGATGGCTTCGTCGAGCGAGGCGGTACCGCCTGAGGCGACGAATTTCTTCCCGAACCGTTCCTGCAAGGCGCCATCCAGGGCTTCCATCGAGACGCACTTGGTGATGCCGGCGACGGCGCCAATCATCGCCATATTCGTGGACAGCTCGGTGCCGGCCACTTCGATCGCCAGCTCGGTTGCGGCGATGTAAAACACCGCGACGTTCAAGTCTTTCAGACGCTGCACGTCTTCTTCGGACAGCAAGGGCTGGTCGGAGTTGATGATGACGACGCCGCCCTCCTTCACGCCGGAGTAGAACGGCATCGTGTAGCTTTTCCCCATGGTGATGACCTGGGGGTGGAACACTTGAATGACATCGGGGAATACCAGCTCGCCGCGATCGTAGATCCGCTCGATGCCGATCCGGCAATAGCTCTCGGCCGGGGCCATCCGTTTTTCCGCGCCGAAGAAGGGATTGGAAATGGAAAACTTGCCGTCGCGGTTGGCCGCCATCGCCATGACGTGCGCGGCGGTCACGGCGCCCTGTCCGCCGAGCCCTGACATCCGGATATTCAGTCTCTTCTTAATCATGATCGTCTCCTCAAGATTCGAGCTAGGCTTCCTGTGAGGCCAATTGCTTGGCGGCGGCTTTCTTTTCCTTGTCCTTTGCGGCCAGCTCGGCCAGCAATTGCTTCGCCGGTTCGCTGACGTATTCCTTGTAGGCAAACCGCTCGGTCGGCTTTTCAGAATCGCGCATTTCCTGGAGGCCTTCCATGCTGTTCTTGCCGATTTCAAGGATGCAGGGCGTGTACAGCTGGAGATACGTCGGGCCGATTTCGCGCGCGATATGCACGGCGTTGCGGATCACCTTCTCAACCAGGGAGGGCTTGCTGACCGTGCAGTTCACAACATAGTGACAGCCGGACTCACGGGCGATTTCAGGCAGCCGAACCTTGTCGAAGAGCTTGCCGACCGGGGCCATCTTTGCGACGAAGCCCTTCTGCATCAGGCCGCTCTCTTGGCCGCCGGTGTTGGCGTAGAGTTCGTTGTCGAAACAAATGGTGGTGAATTTTTCCTGGCGGAACCAGGCCTGGAGGGTCATGTCGAGACCGATATCGACGGTCGCGCCGTCACCGGCGAGGACGACGACATCTTTCACCCGGCCAGGGAACCGCACGCTGAGGGCGCGCTTCAGGCCGGAGGCGATGGCGTTTTGATTGCCGAACAGGGAGTGAATGTTATGCACGGCTACCATGGGGAACACCAGGCTGGTGCAGCCGGTCGAACCGACCATGACGGTGTCTTCCGGGTTCGGGAGGGAGGCCAGGATGTAACGGAAGGCCATGGACTCCGGGCAGCCGGCGCAGAGCGAGTGCTGCTCGATCAATTCCTTGCTGCTCCCGATATCTTTCCAGCCGCGATCCTCTTTGCCGTAGGTCGCATTCTTCACCAGATCCTGATAGTCCGACGGCATGATGTCGTACAGCGCTTCTGAAATCTTGATGCGTTCCTTGCTCATATATGCCTCCTCAAGGGATCTTCCTCGGAATTAGGTGCTCGTCGATACGATCGTCTCAGCTTCCCCGACCGGCCATGGAGATGGTCTTCATCCCAAGGGTCGTCTTAATTTCCTGCACGATGACTTCCGGCGGCATGGTCATGCCCCCGCAGACGTGCGGGCCGGCATGGACGCGCTGGGGGTTCGGGATCGAGGCGCGGATTTCCTTGGCCAGCCATCCGGTCACATTGAACTCCGGTACGAAGATGTGTTTGGCGTTCTTCGTCGCTTCGCGGATTTCTTCTTCCGGCCAGGGGCGCAAGGTCTTCACCTTCACCAACCCGCAACGGATGCCCTCATCTTCGAGAAGGCGGATGGCTTCACGGCCTTGTGAGACCGCGGTGCCCGAGGCCACGATGACGATGTCGGCATCGGTATTTTCGGTGTCGATCAGTCCGTTGAGCCAATGAATGGAATGCTTGCGGGACCGCTCGACCGCCGCCCACACTTCCTGCTGCCAGGAGGCGTGCGTGGCATAGCTGATGTAGTTGCTCTTCATGACGAACGGATCGCGCATCATCCGGACCGGCGGGCATTCCATATCCATGCAGGGCACCGGCGAGCGGTACGGATCGTATGGAGGCAAGCACATGTCTGCCGGGGTGAGGTTGACCACGTCCTTGGTGTGCGTGACAAAGAATCCGTCGCAGCAGAGGGCCAGCGGGAGGTGCACATCGGGCTCTTCCGACACCATGTAGCCCTTCAGGATCCAATCGAAGAAGTCTTGCGCCGTTTCCGCGTGCCACACCAGCATGCCGGTGTTCAGCAGATAGGCGATTTCGAGCGTGTCAGGCTGAATCGATAGCGGCGAGTTGATGCCGCGGCAGGTCACGATCATCTGAATCGGGAGCCGCGCGCCCGCCCACATGGGGAAGTTCTCCATGGCGCGCATCGTTCCGGGGCCCGCGGTCGTCGTAAAGACGCGGGCTCCGCCGAACGCGGCGCCGGCGCATTGCGACATGACGGCAAATTCGCTTTCGCCGCGGAAGTAGTCGCCGATGTAGCCTTCTGCGAACAGTTCGCCGATCAGGGCCGCCGCTTCGCTCTGCGGGGTGATCGGATAGGCGATCATGACATCGCAGCTGGCCCGCCGGACGGCTTCCTTGATGACTTCGCTGCCCGTATAGAACGACGGCGTGCGTGGCGCCTCGTTCATCATCTTCCAGGTATCGGTATAGGTTTGGCCCTTTTTATTCTTCGTGCCGATGACTGAGTGTATATCTGCCATGGACCCAGCCTCCTTTCAGGCTTTCGAGGATTTCAAACGATTAGTTTGAAGCCCCGCTCTTGGCTGACGTCAGCCGTGGTTGGACGGTTCCCTTCAACTTCTTCACCCATTCGGCCAGCTTCATGATCTTCTCGACCGAGGCATCACGGAAGGACAGCATCGCGTCTTCATGGCCAGCCTGGGCGCACATGGCGATCGTATAGCAGGAGGTGCCGCCGCGAATGATCTTCAAGGACAGGTTGGCTTGGTGGCAATGCACGCCGATGAACATGCAGCAATCGATTTTATTGTGCCAGATGGTCAGATTCGGGTGGTTGGGATTGATCTCGACTTCGGGATTGATCTTGGGATACTTGGGCCGGTAATCGGGCATCGGAATCAGCATGGGGGTCTGCCCGGGCTGCACGCATTCTTTCAGCGTGTTGTAGAGGTGACGCACCGCCGTGGCTTTCTTGGCGGCTTTCTCGTTCCACGCCCACAATACGAGCGGGCCCGGGAAAATCGTCGGAACTTTTGCCATCAGGAATTGCTTGGCGGCTTCCTCATAGGCCTTGTCTTCCGATACGATAACGCCATTAATGTGCGCTTCCCCCGGGTTTGGCAGCTGGATTCCCATGCTGGCTGCGGCGGGCGGGAGGAAGTGTTCAGGTCCTGGAAGCACGCGATATTGACTCATTACGACCTACTCTCCGGCAAAAGGGTGAATGACCTAAGAATGACGAGGTTCTAAGATTTGACCCTACAAATACTCTATGCTTTTTCCTCTCTCTTCTGCAACCTCACAGAAGGCCCACCCTGGAGCGATTTAGGGCTATCAGGAGTGGTGACGGTAGGCCTTTTGAACTAACCGCTTTTCAAGAGAAAAGATCGTTCGGGGCCAACAAGGAGCGGCATTATAGGTAAGGGACTTTTTCCTTGTCAAACCAGTGCGCGCGTTCATTTGGAGAAGGGCAGGCCCAAGAAGTGCTATTTCGGCAGGACTTGCATGAAGGGGTGGACTTCGACGCGTTCGAACACGCCATGAACGGTGTACGGATCTTGCCGGGCGAATTGTTCGGCGTCGGCTTGCGTCTCGAATTCCAAGACCAGCAAACTGCCCGCTTTGTCTGTTAGGGGGCCGGCTAAAACCACGCGGCCTTGCTGAGCCAATGGCTCAAGGTTCGCCAGGTGGGCCGGCCGGTGAATCTTCCGCTTCGCTTCCCCCTCGGGGCCGTCGTATCCGAGAATGACAAATTTCATAGGTGCTCTTTTCGATGGACGGTGTGCCGGAGGTTAGGCCGGATCCTCAAGGGGGCAGCGGTCGTTGTAGCCGCTCGTGACCTCATGCCACCAGCGAATCTCTTTCTCGCCCAGTTTCCAGCAGAGATAGACGATTCGGCCTTCGCGGAGGTGGGGAAAGTCGCACAGGCCCATATCGATGTCTTTGACGTGCACGCCGAGCTCGTGAATGGCGTGGAGGTTGGTGCTGATCTCTTGCAGGCTGCGGACGTAGTGCGCGCCGACGGGCGTTCCGCCCCCATGGTCGGCCTGTGCGGAGGCTTTCCGGACTTCGTCACGGGTCTCCATCAGAACGGCTTTTCGACGCTGAACAGTGGCTAAATGGGACTGGAGTTGAGGGATCAACTGATTGGCCTCGAATAGCGTAAAGACCCGCTCCGGCTGTTCATCGTCTCGCTCGTGTGCCATGCAATGCTCCTCGGCGCTGTTTATCACAGTGGAATTCTTCATTCAATGGGAGGCAGGCGCCTGGCGCAACCGGGAGGCGCCGCGTGAAAAATATAGGAATCTCAGTTGACAACCGGAGAGTCCCTGGGTATCATTCACCGTAGCATTCCAATTTGCGCGGGCTCACTCCACTTAAATAACTCAATTCTCGGAACCTGTCTCAAAGCGAAATCACACGATCTGCGAATGTCGGGGCATAAGGCTAAAGCCAGCAGGATGTATTGATCGTCATCGGCACCTCAGTGGCTTCGGAGACCATATCCTGAATCTTCAATAACGAATAATCTACACGGATCGTCCTCCCCGACGAACTATCGCGGATTCAACCACACACTAACATCTGTTTCGAATGGTCAATCAATTTCGTGAGCCGTCCCTCATGACAACAGAGCCGAAGGCTCGATAGGAGATCTATGCAAGCAACTAAGGGCGAGGTCATGTATCTGTCGGAGTTGAAGCAGAAATCCATTGCCGATCTCAACGATGTGGCCCGCGAGCTAAAAATCGAGGGCGCGGCCAATCTGCGGAAGCAGGAACTGATTTTTGCCATTCTGCAAGGCCAGACGGAGAAGAACGGCGTCGTCTTTGGCGAAGGGGTTCTCGAGACCTTGCCGGACGGATTCGGCTTTCTGCGCGCGCCTGACTCCAACTACCTCCCCGGTCCCGACGACATTTATATTTCTCCCTCTCAAATCCGGCGGTTCAACCTGCGCACCGGCGACATCGTCTCCGGGCAGATCCGCCCGCCGAAGGAGAGCGAGCGGTACTTTGCCCTGCTGAAGGTAGAAAAGGTCAATTACGAAGATCCCGAAGTAGCCCGCGACAAGATTCTCTTCGACAACCTCACCCCGCTGTATCCGGAAGAACGGCTCAATCTGGAGTTTGACCGGGAAGAATATTGCACCCGCGTCATGGATCTCACGACGCCGATCGGAAAGGGGCAGCGCGGTTTGATCGTGGCGGCGCCGCGCACCGGGAAAACCATGCTGTTGCAGGCGATTGCCCGGGCCATTCTGAAGAATCACAAGGAAGTCACGCTGATCGTGCTGTTGATCGATGAGCGGCCGGAAGAAGTCACCGACTGGCAGCGCCAGGTCAAGGCGGAAGTGATCAGCTCAACGTTCGATGAGCCGCCCCAGCGCCATGCGCAGGTGGCTGAAATGGTGTTGGAAAAGGCCAAACGCTTGGTCGAGCATAAGAAGGATGTCGTGATCCTCTTGGACAGCATCACGCGGTTGGCGCGTGCCTATAACACCATTGCGCCGCCCAGCGGCAAAGTGCTCTCCGGCGGGTTGGACTCCAACGCGCTGCAGCGGCCGAAGCGCTTCTTCGGCGCCGCCCGGAATATCGAACACGGGGGCAGCTTGACCATCATGGCCACCGCGCTGGTGGATACCGGCAGCCGCATGGACGACGTGATCTTTGAAGAATTCAAAGGCACCGGCAATATGGAAGTGCATCTGGATCGCCGGCTGGCGGATAAGCGCCTCTTCCCGGCCATCGACATCAGCCAGTCCGGGACCCGCAAAGAGGAATTGCTGGTCGATAAGGACCGGCTCAATAAGATGTGGATCCTGCGCAAGGTGCTGAGCCCGCTCGGCACCATGGAAGCCATGGAGTTCTTGATGGACAAGATCAGCGGGACCAAGACCAACCAGGAGTTCTTGCAGTCCATGAACCGGTAGGGGACCTTGTTTCTCCCCCTGCCGTTCAGATAGAGTGTACCGCTCTTGGCGTGGTGCCAGGAGTCTGACCGAATGTTGGCCAAGGAGTCGCAGGTTATGCAAAAGGGAATTCATCCAGTGTATCGGGAAGCCACGGTTCATTGTGCCTGTGGCAACTCATTCAAGACGCGCACGACCATCGGGGATATCAGCGTAGACATCTGTGCGGGCTGCCATCCGTTTTTCACCGGCACCCAAAAGATCGTCGATACCGAAGGACGTGTCGAACGGTTCAAGAAGAAGTACGCGAAGAAGGACAAGTAGCCACGCGACGGTTCAGAGAAGAGACCCTGCTTCGCATCGAGGCAGGGTCTTTTTCTTTTTGGCCTGCTGGAGGCCGTGTCTGAGGAACGAGCACGATGGAAGCCGCCTTACTCAAGAAGTGGGAATCCTTGGCCTCGCGATTTCAGGAGTTGACCGACCAACTCATGGATCCCTCTGTCTCCAGTCAGCCGTCCTTGCTGCACAAGCTCAGCAAGGAGCGGATCGATCTCGAGCCGGTCGCCCAGCTGTTTGAGACCTACCGCGGCAATGCCCGGCAGCTTGACGAGGCGGCGCACATTCTCGCCGATCCCTCGGCCGGCAGCGAGATGCATCAGATGGCCGCCGAGGAAACCGCCGAGCTGCAACGGCAGCAGGGCGCGCTGGAAGAGCAGGTGAAAGAATTCTTGATCCCGAAAGACCCCCGGGATGACAAGAGCCTGCTCTTGGAAATTCGGGCCGGGACCGGCGGCGATGAAGCGGCCTTATTTGCCGGAGAACTCTTTCGCCTCTATGTCAAATATGCGGAACAGAAGGGGTTCAAGGTGGATACGGTTGAGGCGTCAGAAACGGGCATTGGCGGGTACAAGAACATCACCGCCTTGATCGAGGGCAAAGGGGCCTATAGTCATTTCAAATATGAAGCCGGCGTGCATCGGGTGCAGCGTGTGCCGGTGACGGAAGCCGCCGGCCGGATCCACACGTCCACGGTGACGGTGGCGGTCATGCCGGAAGTGGACGAAATCGATGTCAAGATCGATCCGGGCGATCTGCGGATCGACACGTTCTGCTCCTCCGGCGCCGGCGGGCAAAGTGTCAATACGACCAAATCCGCCGTGCGCATCACCCATATTCCTACCGGGGTGGTGGTGAGCTGCCAGGACGAGCGGTCGCAACTGAAGAATCGCACGAAAGCCATGCGGACGTTGCGTGCGCGAATCGTGGAAGCGGAGCGCGAGAAGCACGACGCGGAGATCGCCCAGAGCCGAAAGTCGCAGGTCGGGACGGGTGAGCGGAGTGAAAAGATTCGGACCTACAACTTCCCCCAGAATCGTGTGACCGACCATCGGGTCGGCATGACTTTGCATAAGCTTGAATTGGTGATGGAAGGCGATCTGGACGAATTCGTCCAAGCGTTGAAGGCCCAGGAGCAGCAGATCGCCACAGCCAACGCGTAGGGAATGATGACGGCGTGTGTCATGCCAGAGCGGAAGACGGTCGGCGCGCTCCTCACGTGGGCCCGGCAGTCCTTCGTTTACGCCGGGGTGAGCAACGGGGCGCAGGAGGCGATGTGGCTGCTGGAGCATGCGCTCAAGGTGCGCAGCCACCAGTTGCTGAGTCAGCCTGACCAGTTGGTCTCTCCCGCTGTCTGGGCCCTGGCGGAGTCGTTGATCGCCAGGCGAATGGCCTGCGAACCACTGCAATATATTCTCGGCACGCAAGAGTTCTGCGGCTTGGAGTTTGCGGTCAGCCCTTCGGTCTTGATCCCACGGCCGGAGACCGAGTTGCTGGTGCGTGAGGTGGTGCGGCAGCATCGTGCGGGGCATAGGGCGACCCTCGTCGATGTCGGGACCGGCTCAGGCTGTCTGGCGGTGACACTGGCAGCCACGCTCAGGGGAGCGAGCGTGCTGGCGATCGATCGGTCCGCCGATGCCTTGCAGGTGGCGAAATGCAACGCTGTGACGCACGGGGTTCTTGAAGCGATCGAATGGTTGCACGGGGATCTGCTGGCGCCGCTGGCGGGTCGTGGGTTGGAAGGCCGTGTTGATGTCATCGTGTCGAATCCGCCCTATATCGCCGAGCGAGACATGCCGGGGCTTCAGCCGGAAGTGCGGCTTTTCGAGCCCCACCTGGCGTTGGTGAGCGGCCCGCTGGGCACAGAGTTTCATCGGCGATTGCTTCAGGATGCCCTGCCGTTTTTAGTGCCGCAGGGTTTGCTCGTGATGGAAATCGGACAGGGGCAGGCGGATGCGGTGCGTGCATTGGCGCGGGATACCGCAGGCTATGCGCCGGTGGCGGTGGTTGACGATGCGGCGGGTATTGAGCGCGTGGTGATAGCCAGGAAGCTCGGATAAGGCGACAACACGATGGATCACATTGTCATCACGGGTGGGAATCGGCTGCAGGGCGAAGTGCCGATCAGCGGCGCGAAGAACTCCGCCCTTCCCATTCTGGCCTCAACGATTTTAGGCGGCGGGGAGTGTGTCATCACGAATCTCCCGCGGGTGGTCGATGTCCTGACGATGGGCAAGCTGCTTGGCATGTTGGGCGCCACGGTGTCCCATGAGGGCAATCGCGCGGTCATCAGGGCCGATGCGATTCATTCCACGGAAGCGCCCTACGATCTTGTCAAAACGATGCGGGCTTCGGTGTTGGTCCTCGGTCCGTTGTTAGCCCGGTGGGGGGAAGCGAAGGTCTCGTTGCCAGGGGGGTGCGCCATTGGCTCACGCCCGGTCAACCTGCATTTGGCCGGCCTGGCAAAATTAGGGGCTGACATTTCCATCGAGCATGGGTATATCACCGCAAAGGCGGCGCGGCTGAAAGGGGCGCGGATCTATTGCGATACCCCCACGGTGACGGGCACGGAGAATTTGATGATGGCGGCGTCTCTGGCTGACGGGACCACGGTCATCGAGAATGCGGCGAAAGAGCCTGAAATCAACGATCTGGCCGAGTTTCTCTGCCGGCGAGGCGCCAAGGTGACCGGAGCCGGGACCGATGTGGTGACCATTGAAGGCGTGCGGGCGCTGCAAGGCGGCGCGCACGATGTCATTCCCGACCGGATCGAAGCGGGGACTCATCTGGTCGCCGGGGCCATCACCAGAGGCGATGTGACGATCACTCGCTGCCGGCCGGCCCATCTGGAAGCGCTTTTGATGAAGCTGCGTGAAGCGGGCGCCGAGATTCAGGTGGGGCCAGATTGGGTTCGGATCAAGGTGGCGGGGCGGCTGAAGGGGATCGATATCCGGACGCTGCCGTTTCCCGGGTTTCCGACGGACATGCAGGCGCAGATGGTGGCGGTCATGGCCTTGGCTGAGGGCACGAGTGTGGTGACGGAGACGGTATTTGAAAGCCGCTTCATGCATGTGGAAGAGTTGCGGCGGATGGGGGCGGACATTCGGGTGGAGGGGAACCGCTTGATCGTGACCGGCCGGCCCACCCTGACGGGGGCGCCGGTGATGGCGTCGGATCTGCGCGCCAGCGCCGGGTTGATCCTGGCGGGGCTCGCAGCCGAGGGCACGACGGATGTGCAGCGGGTCTACCATCTGGATCGAGGCTATGAACGCATTGAAGAAAAACTGCGGGCGGTGGGGGCGGTGATCGAACGCCAAAAGGCGTGACGGTCTCCGGCTGTCCGGTAGGGGATTCTATGCTGACGATTGCACTGTCCAAAGGAAAGTTGATTGAGCCGACGCTGGAACTCTTCCGCCGGGCCGGGTATGAACGAGCCGGGCTGGCTGGGGAAAGCCGGCGGCTGGTGTTCCCCTGTCCTGAAATCGGGATGACGTTTCTGATCGTGCGTCCGAGCGATGTCCCGACCTACGTGGAATATGGGGGGGCCGATGCCGGGGTGGTCGGCAAAGACGTCTTGATGGAGCAGGACAGCGACGTCTATGAACCATTGGATTTACTCTTTGGAGCATGTAGAATCTCGGTCGCCGCGCTCCGTGCGGAAGTGGCGCATGACCGGCTGTCGTCGAAAGTCCGTGTGGCGACGAAATATCCCAGGATCACCGAGCGGTTTTTCAATCAGCGCGGGATCCCGGTCGAAATCATCAAGCTCTACGGGTCGATCGAGCTGGCGCCGGTGGTCGGACTGGCCGACCGGATCGTCGATCTCGTCGAGACCGGCAGTACACTGAAGGCCCACGATCTCGTCGAAGTCGATGTGATCGCCCAGTCCACCGCGCGCTTCATCGCGAACCGGGCCAGTTTGAAACTGAAACACGAACCGTTGATGGAGCTGATCCGCCGGCTCCGGAAAGCGGTCGCAGCGTCACAGACGGCCCAGCCATCGAAGAACGGCAGTCCGGCCACGGCCGGCCGAGCCAAGAAAGCGAAGGCCCGCGCATGAAGATTCTCACTCAGGCAGACCGCTCCTTTACGCCCATGCTCAAAAAAGTCGCGCTACGGGGCAGTACCCAAAGCCATGCCGTGGAAAAAGTCGTCAGGACGATTCTGCAGGCGGTGCAGCGTGGCGGCGATCGCGCCGTGCTCCGGTACACGAAGCAGTTTGATCGCGTGGCCTTGAAGCCGGAGATGCTGCGGGTCACACCGGAAGAAATCAAAGAGGCCTACCACCACATCAGAAAAGACGAGGGCGACGCGTTGCGGTTTGCCGCGCAACGGGTGACGGCGTTCCACGAGCGGCAGCGGACCAAGACCTGGATGTACCAGGATAATACGGCGACGCTGGGGCAGGTCGTGACGCCGGTCGATGCGGTGGGCGTCTACGTGCCGGGTGGCAAAGCGGTGTATCCCTCGTCCGTCCTTATGTGCGCCATTCCCGCCAAGGTGGCCGGCGTGCAGCGGATCGTGATGGTGACGCCGCCGCAAAAAGGAGGCATTAATCCCTACTTGCTGGTCGCGGCCGATATCGCGGGGGTTACCGAAATCTATCGTGTGGGGGGGGTGCAGGCCGTTGCGGCGCTCGCCTACGGGACGAAGACGATTGCCAAAGTCGATAAGGTCGTTGGGCCCGGCAATATCTATGTGGCGACCGCCAAGCGGCTGCTGTATGGGACGGTGGGGATCGACATGGTGGCCGGCCCGAGCGAATTGCTGGTTGTGGCCGATGACGACGCAAACCCCGAACATGTGGCGGCCGATCTGCTCTGCGAAGCCGAGCATGATGAAGACGCGCAAGTCTTTCTCGTGACGACCTCCGGGCGCCTGGCGAAAGAGGTGTCCAAGCTGATCGGGAGTCAGTTAAAGGGGCTCCAGCGCGAGAAGATTGCCGCAAAGTCCATTGCTCGGCATGCGGTGGCGTTTGTCGTCACAACGCTCGATGAAGCGATCGATGTGGCCAATGAAATTGCCGCGGAGCATCTGACGCTCTCGGTGGATAATCCCTTCGACTATCTGGAGAAGATCCGGCATGCGGGCGCCTTGTTTCTAGGTCGGCATACGCCGCCATCCGTGGCCGACTACATTGCCGGGCCGAACCATGTGCTGCCCACCGGCGGGTCCGCGCGGTTCTTCTCGGCCTTGTCCGTCAATGATTATGTGAAGACCAGCAATATCGTGCATTACACGAAAGAGGAGTTGAGGAAGGTGAAAGATCATCTCGTGCGCCTCGCGCACATCGAAGGGTTCGATGCGCACGCCAAGTCGGCTGAAAGCAGGTTCTCATGAAGAAGCGCGGAGCGGCATCGAGGCAGGCGTCGATTCACCGTGCCACGAAAGAAACCGATATTGCCGTCGAGTGGACGCTGGACGGCAGCGGACAGAGCAAGATCGACACCGGCATCCGGTTTTTCGACCATATGCTGGAGTTGCTCGCGAAACACGGATTTTTCGATCTGGTCGTCAAAGCCAAGGGCGACATCGATATCGATGAACACCACACGGTCGAGGATGTCGGCATCGTCATGGGCAAGGCGCTGCATCAGGCGCTCGGTGAGAAGGCGGGGATCAAGCGATTCGGGTTCGCTTCGGCGCCGCTCGACGAAACGCTGGCGCAGATCACCGTGGATCTCAGCGGACGGCCCTATCTTGTCTACAACGTGGCGCTGCCGGACCGGAAGATCAAGGCGTTCGACCTCGGCTTGTTCGAAGATTTCTTCCAGGCCTTCGTGACCCACGGGGGGCTCAACCTGCATGTGAATCTCATGTATGGCCGCAACCCGCACCACATCATGGAGGCTATTTTCAAAGGCCTGGCCAAGGCGCTGGATCAGGCCACCATGCCGGAAGAGCGGCTGGCCGGAAAAGTGCTCTCGACGAAGGGGCTGTTGTAGGACGCAGAAGACCAGCGGCTAGATGATTCGAAAGGGACAGGCACTGTGCGCCTGTCCCTTTTTGTTTTCTTAAGACGGGAGTGGCAGGACGGAGCCGGTTGCGGTATTGTTACGCTTCTTTGGATGGACAACATTCTATGATCGCGATTGTCGATTACGGCATGGGCAATTTGCGCAGTGTCTCCAAGGCCTTTGAGGCGGTGGGGCATCAGGCGGTGGTGACGCGCGATGTGGCGGCGATCAAGGATGCCAGCCATGTGGTGTTGCCTGGGGTTGGTGCCTTTGGCGATTGTATGGCGAATCTTGCGCAGTATGATCTCATCGATTCCGTTCGGACGGCGGTTCAATCGGGTAAACCTTTCTTGGGGATTTGCCTGGGGCTGCAACTGCTCTTCACTGAAAGTGAGGAGTTCGGCACTCATAAAGGGCTGGATATTATTCCAGGCAGGGTCCGGCGATTTGCGGCTGATCCCATGCTGAAAGTGCCGCACATGGGCTGGAATCAGGTGGACGTGCTGCGGCAGTGTCCGGTGTTTGCGGGGATTCCCAGCGGGTCGAATTGGTACTTTGTCCATTCCTACTTCGTCGATCCGGTGGACCAACAGATTGCGGCGACGACCACGACCTACGGCATTTCCTTTGTCTCCAGTATTTGGAAAGATAATGTGGTGGCCTGTCAGTTCCACCCGGAAAAGAGCCAGGCTGTCGGATTACAGCTGGTCAAGAATTTTGGATCATGGAAACCGTAAGGGGTGCAGGGTGAGGCGTAAGAGGGCGGGGCTTCAGAAGTGGCGTCTCCTGCGTCTGGCTAAGCAGGCAGTCCTCGTTGTGTGTGTCTATGCCACGCTGGCTCTGTTTGTTGGGTGCAGCGGTGCGAAGGTCACGACGAAATCGTCGAACGAGCTGCCACGGTACACCATCCAAACCATTGCACTGGTGCCGTTTACCTCCATCACGACGCCGCAAGTGCGTGATCAAGGAGTGTCGCAACTCTCGACGCCGGAGGGGGTGCGGCGGTCGGATATTTCGGTTGCTGTCCAGCCCGATGCCGAGCTGTTATCCAGGCAGACGGCGACGGTCCCTGGCTACGCGGCGGACAAAGTGACGCAGCTGTTCTGGAAGCGGCTTCAGGGGAGGGAAGGGGTGCAGGTGTTGCCGCCTGGGGATGCGGCCAAGGTGTCTCTGACGGCGGCGGATGCGAAGGCCTCTCCTGAAATGGGTGCGGCGCTGCTGGCGAAACGATTGAAAGCGGATGTCGCCCTCATTGGGCAGGTGTTGGTCTTTCAGGAGCGCGTCGGCAGCCGTCTTGGCGCAAGCCCTGCCGCTTCGGTTGGATTCGAAGTCAAAGCGGTGGCGGCAGACGGGCAGGTGCTCTGGGTCGGGAATTACTACGAACGGCAGCGGCCGATGACCGAGGATGTCATGGGCTTTATCCAGCGGTGGTCCTTCGTCACGGCAGAAGAATTGGCGCAGTACGGGGTTGAAGAAGTGCTGAAGGAATTTCCATTTGGAACCCCGGCGAAGTAGCGGAGAAAGGGCGGACAACGTTCATGATCGTCATTCCAGCAATTGATTTGAAAGACGGGCGCTGTGTGCGGCTTCGCCAGGGCGATATGGCGGCGGAGACCGTCTATTCCACCGATGTGCCGGCGATGGCCCGGCAATGGCAACAGCAGGGGGCGGGATTGATCCATGTCGTGGATCTCAACGGCGCGGTGGAGGGCGAACCGCGCAATCTCCCTGAGATTCAGTCGGTGATCGCGACGGTCAGTGTGAAGGTGCAGGTCGGCGGCGGTATTCGCAATATCGACACGGTCCGCCGGTATCTCACGGCTGGGGTCTCGCGCGTCGTGCTGGGCACCGCGGCGTTGACGGATCGGGCGTTTCTCGAGCAAGCCTGTCACGAATTTCCGACCCGCATTGTGTTGGGGCTGGATGCGCGTGACGGCAAGGTGGCGGTGAAGGGTTGGACCGCGGTGTCCGATACGAAGGCGATCGACTTGTTGAAAGAGCTGTCCGGCTATGCGTTAGGCGCGGTGATCTATACCGATATTGCACGGGATGGGATGCTGGATGGGCCGAATATTCCGGCTCTGCGGGAGGTCGTGGAGCATTCGTCGTTTCCGGTGATTGCCTCGGGCGGGATTTCGCGTGTCGAGGATCTGCGGGCGGTCGCATCGCTCGGCCCGCGCATCGAAGGCGCCATCGTCGGCAAGGCCCTCTACGACGGCAAGCTGGACTATGCCTCTGCCGTGAAGGCGATTGGTTAACGATGCTGACGAAACGCATCATTCCCTGTCTGGATGTCAAAGACGGCCGTGTGGTGAAGGGCGTCAGCTTCGTCAATTTGCGCGATGCGGGCGATCCGGTCGAAGTCGCGACGGCCTACGATCGCGAAGGCGCGGACGAGTTGTGCTTTCTCGACATCACGGCGTCACATGAAAACCGGAAGACGATTCTCGATGTGGTCGAGCGAACGGCGGCACGGGTCTTCATGCCCCTGACCGTGGGCGGAGGCGTGCGCACGCTCGACGATATTCGCGCCTTGCTGAATGCGGGGGCCGACAAGGTGAGCATCAACACGGCGGCGGTGCAGCGGCCGGAGTTCGTGCGGGAGGCCGCGCAGCGGTTCGGCACGCAATGCATTGTCGTGGCGATCGACGCGAAGCGCGCGGGGACGCCGGGTCACTGGGAAGTCTTTACGCACGGAGGCCGGAAAACAACCGGCCTTGATGCGATCGAGTGGGCCAGCCGAATGGAACGCTTTGGCGCGGGCGAGATTCTGCTCACGAGCATGGACCAGGATGGCCAGCAGACCGGCTACGATCTGGCGCTCACCGCGGCGGTATCCGAGCGCGTATCCATTCCGGTCATCGCCTCAGGCGGCGTGGGCACGCTGGAGCATCTGTATGACGGGTTTGTGGCGGGCAAGGCCGATGCGGTGCTGGCGGCATCGATATTCCACTTTCGAACCTATACGATTCCGCAGGCCAAACAATTTTTGAAAGAGAAAGGAGTGCCGGTTCGGCTGGACCAAGCCGTGCCGGCCGCGTGAGGCGATGGGACAACAGGACGCGGGAGCGACGTTCACGTTTGATGCGCAGGGACTGATTCCGGCCGTGGTGCAAGACTGGCTGGATGGGACCGTGCTGATGGTCGGGTATATGAACCAGGAGGCGCTGAGCCAGACGCTGGCCACAAAATCCGTCCACTTCTGGAGCCGGTCCCGCAAGAAGCTCTGGGAGAAGGGTGAGACCTCTGGCAATAAGTTGCATGTCAAAGGCCTGTTCATCGATTGCGATCGCGATACGATTCTGGTGAAGGCGCAGCCGGTCGGGCCAACCTGTCATACGGGTGAGCGGGCGTGCTTCTTTACCGCGATTGATCCGGAAGGCTGGATTGAGTCGGAAAAGACCAGTGACGCGGCGGGGGGCATTCTTGAGGCAATCGCTCGAACCCTCGAGACGCGCAAGGCCCATCCGCAGCCGGGCTCTTACACTACGAAGCTGTTTGAAGGAGGCCAGGATAAGATCCTCAAAAAAGTGGCGGAAGAGGCGGGGGAAGTGCTCCTGGCTTCAAAGGGCGGCAAGCGGGACGAGATCGTCTACGAAGTGGCTGACTTGTTCTTCCATACGTTGATGGTCTTGGGCTATCACGATGTACCGCTTCACGCGATCTATGAGGAACTCGCCAAGCGGTTTGGGAAGTCTGGTCTCAGGCCTGAAAAGTAGTCAAGGAGGACGTGTGAGTACCTGCATCTTTTGCCGGATCGTGGAAGGGACTATCCCTGCCAAGCTTGTGTATCAGGATGAACACACGCTCGCGTTCGACGACATTACGCCGCAGGCGCCGGTCCACACGCTGGTGATTCCCAAACGGCATGTGGCGGCGGTCCAAGAGCTCGGTGAGGCGGATCAGGCGCTGCTGGGACAGCTCCTGTTGACCTGCCGAAAGGTGGCGACAGACAAAGGGCTGGCCGAATCCGGCTATCGCATTGTGGCGAATACTGGTCGCGATGGTGGGCAATCCGTGTTTCATCTGCATTTTCATGTACTTGGGGGCAGACATTTAGGCTGGCCTCCAGGCTGACGTTCCCTCCGCTGAATTGACAGACTTTCCGGCTGTCTGATACCCTGATCGATCGATTCATCCGACTTTTGTTAACCGACTCGTCCGGTCGTGCCTGACGGGTGTGTAGGAGCGACGACTCTCGTGGGCCGAGGCCTGATTTCTGACGATATCATCAACCAGATTCGGGATCGTGCCGATATCGCCGATATCGTCGGGCACCATGTGTCGCTCACGAAGGCGGGGCAGAATCTGAAAGGGCTCTGTCCGTTTCATCAAGAGAAAAGTCCATCCTTTACGGTCAGTCCCTCGAAGCAGATTTTTCATTGTTTTGGCTGTGGGGCCGGCGGCAATGTCTTTGCCTTTCTCACCCGGATTACCGGCTCGAGCTTTCCGGAGGTGGTGCGTGAGCTCGGACGGAAGGTGGGGGTCGAGGTTCAGGAGCAGGCGGGGTTCAATCCGCAGACGGCGCAGTTCGCCCGGATCGAGCAGGTGAATCAGGCGGCGTCGGCGTGGTTTCACAAGAATCTGCACGAGGCGAAGGCCGGCGAAGACGCACGGCGCTACCTCGCCGAACGCGGGATTGAACCGGCGACGATTGTGCAATTTAAGATCGGCGTGGCTTTGGGCGAGTGGGAAGGGCTGATCAAGGCGCTCACCCAGCAAGGCTTTACGTCGGGCGACTTGGCGGCGGCTGGTTTGACGATTGCGCGGGACCAGGCCGGCAACGGGGCGACGGGATTCTACGACCGGTTTCGGTCGCGGGTCATGTTTCCCATCGTGGATCTCCGCAAGCGCGTGGTGGGGTTCGGCGGGCGGACGCTCGGCGATGGAACGCCCAAGTATCTCAACTCCCCCGATACACCGTTATTCAAGAAAGGGCTGACGCTTTTTGCGTTCGATCAGGCGCGGGAGGCGATCGCCAGGACGAAGACCGTCATTGTGGTGGAAGGGTATTTCGACGCGATTGCGCTCCACCAAGCCGGGATTGTCCAGACCGTCGCGACGTTGGGTACGGCGTTGACGCCGGAGCACATTCAGGCCCTCCGGCGGTTTGCCTCCAATGTGGTGTTGCTGTTCGATCCCGATGCGGCCGGGGTGCGCGCGGCGTTGCGGGGGCTGGATTTGTTTGTGAACAGCGGGCTGGGCGTGAAGGTGGTGACGCTTCCGTCCGGCGACGATCCGGATACCTATGTGCGCAAAGCAGGCGTGGACGCGTTTGCGCGGCTGGAAGCGGCCGCGCCGAGCCTGTTGGATTATGCATTGGAACATAGTGTGAAGGCCGCGGAGGCCGGGTCGCTGGAAGGGCGCATCCGGAGTGTTGATGAAATTCTCCGCATCCTCCAAAAGAGCGAGCATCCCATCGAGCGCGAGGAGCGGATCCGCGTCGTGGCCGAGCGGCTGGGCATCAGCCAGCAACGGCTGATCGAGCGGTATCCGGCATTGGTGGCGGAGCAGAAAAAAGTTGCGAGTGCCGCGGCGATTCCGCCTAAGGCGGTGCCGGTCTTTAAGAACGTCCCGGAGGAGCGAGACTTGGCGTTCATGCTCTTGCATGGCAAGCTGGCGCCAGCCGATGTTCGCCGGCTCAACCCGGAACTATTTTCCGTTCCTGCCTGCCGGAAATTAGCGGAGCTCGCGCTCGGACATGTGGGGTTGGATGGCCGGATCGGCATCCGCGCGCTGCTCGATGCGGTGTTGGACGATCCGGATTGCGGCGCCCTGGCGACGGAATTATCGCTGCGTGAAGAACATTTCGACGATGTGTCGGCCCACATCAAGGATTGTCTGGATCAGTTGGATCGGAAGCGGGCGGAAGGGGTCATGCGCGACTTGATCGCCCGGCTGAAGACGGCCGAGCGGGAAGGCCGGTCGGAGGATGTGCGGTCGATCAACCTGCAAGTGAATGAATTGCGGATGCGGAAAGCCGGCACGCCAGTCGCCGGCACAGTTTCATTGGTTAAGGAGTAGCTATGCCGAAACAAGAGTTGCTCGGCGAGGTCAAAAAGCTCATCTCGATCGGGAAAGAAAAGGGCTTTCTGACTTACGACGAATTGAACAACACCCTGCCGGCGGAAGTGGTCTCGTCCGACCAGTTCGGGAGCATCATGACGATGTTCGGGGAAATGGACATCGAGATTGTGGATGCGCCGGAAGGCGAACGGGCTCAGAAGACGACCGAGCGCGAGGATGCCGGTGACGAGAGCGAAGAAGCCGAGGCGGAGAGTGACGAAGAAAACGAAAAGCCGATCGATCTTACGCCGGGCGCGCTCAGCCGGACGGACGACCCGGTGCGGCTCTATCTGAAAGAGATGGGCAGTGTCGCGCTGCTGAGCCGCGAAGGGGAAATCGAGATCGCCAAGCGCATCGAGGAGGGGAAGAAGGACATAGCCTCGGTCATCTACGGCATGCCGATGACGATCGAGTTCGTCCTGGCCCTGCGGGATCAGCTGAAGGATGCCAAGATCGATGTCCGTGAAATCGTGCCGGTGCAGGAAACGGAAGAAGATTTCGACGAAGAGCAGCCGGTCGAACGGGATTATGAGGAACTGCGGGTCAAGACGCTGGATGCGTTGAATGCCGTGCGCAAGGTGTCGCTGGCGTTGAAGGCTCTGGCCGAAAAGGGCAAGACGATCGGAAGCGACCCGGTCAAGCAGAAGCAATTCAAGAAGCAGTTCGATGTGGCGCGCCAGCAGGTGGTGGACAAGATCGAGTCCGTCAATCTGCACGGGGTGTTGAAGGACCGCATGGTGCAGCGGGTGCGCGACCTGGCGGTGCAATTCCGCATGGCCGAGCGCGAAGTGGCGAGCTGCCAGCGGCGCATCGGAGTCGGCGGGGAAGCCGGCGCCGAATTGCTGAAGAAGATGTGCCGGACGCGGCCGGATTTTCTGGCCGTCAAGCGGCGGGCCGGCGTGTCCGAAGACACGCTGAACGACATCAAGAAGGTCTATCAGGCGGCCAAGGCGCGCATCCGCCAGCTGGAAACCGAAGAAGCGCTGGTGTCGGCTGACGAGATCAAGGATGCGGTCAAGCATCTCGACGTGGCGGAAGAAAAGGTCAAGCGCGGGAAAGCGGAGCTTGTCGAAGCCAATCTGCGTCTGGTCGTGAGCATCGCGAAAAAGTACACCAACCGCGGCTTGCAGTTCCTCGACCTCATTCAGGAGGGCAATATTGGCCTGATGAAGGCGGTCGATAAGTTCGAGTACAAGCGCGGGTACAAGTTCAGCACCTATGCGACCTGGTGGATTCGCCAGGCGATCACGCGGGCCATCGCGGACCAGGCGCGCACGATCCGCATTCCGGTGCACATGATCGAGACGATCAATAAATTGATCCGGACGTCCCGCCATCTGGTGCAGAAGCTTGGGCGCGAGCCCCTTCCGGAGGAAATCGCCGAGCGGATGGATCTGCCGCTCGACAAGGTGCGAAAGATTTTGAAGATTGCGCGTGAGCCGATTTCGCTGGAGACGCCGATCGGTGAAGAAGAAGACAGCCATTTGGGCGACTTTATCGAGGATAAGAAGGCGGTGTCTCCGCTGGAAGCCGCGATCCGGTACGACTTGCAGCGCCAGATCAACAGTGCGCTGGAGACGCTGACGCCGCGCGAAGAAAAAGTTCTGCGGAAGCGGTTCGGGATCGGCGAAGCGACGGACCATACGCTGGAAGAAGTCGGGCAGGATTTCGAGGTGACGCGCGAGCGCATTCGCCAGATCGAAGCCAAGGCCCTGCGCAAGTTGCGCCATCCGAGCCGCAGCAAGAAGTTGCGCAGCTTCGTCGAAACGCTGTAGCCGGATGCACTGCCGGGTACAGTCCGATTTGACTCCGGGTGGGGGGCGGCCTAGAATCGACTACTTGCCGTCGGCTCTCTGCGGGCCGTGTGGGTATTCTGGGTACACCTGATGGGGCCCATAGCTCAGGTGGTTAGAGCGGCTGACTCATAATCAGCTGGTCCTAGGTTCAAGTCCTAGTGGGCCCACCACATGGGAGAGGTTCTTGCGCATGGCGGGCAGTGATTGCCTGCATGCAGTATAAAGGAGTCCGTTGAGCCAGAAACTATTTCCTCTGATCGCCCTGCAAAAACTTGATCTCCGCATCATGGAGATCAAAGATCAGCGCCGAAAAATTCCTGAACGCCTCAGTCTGGCCGAAGCGCCGCTACTCGAACAGACCCAGCTTCTCACTGAAACGCAGTCAGCGGTCGAGGCCCTCGTCAAAGAGCGCCGTGGGCATGAAAAAGATCTGGAAGCGCACGAGGCGCAGACCGAGAAGATGAAGTCGCATGCCGCAAGCTTGAAAACCAACAAGGAATATCAGGCGCATCTGTTCGAGATCGAGTTGGCGAATAAGAAGCGGGGGGAGTTTGAAGAAAAGATTCTCCTCTCGATGGAAAAGATCGAGCAGCTACAACAGACGGTCAAAGAAGCTCAAGAAAAAGCTGATGCAGCCAGGAAAATCTTTACGGAAGAGAGAAAAGTGCTTGATCAGCAGGATCAGGTGTTGGCAAAAGAGTTAGCCAAGCTCGAAGCCCAGCAGGCCGAGGCGGCGGGGTTGATCGATAAGAACCTGCTTGCCCGCTATAACCAGATCAAAACGGCCAAGAAGGAGCAAGCGCTGGCCGCGGTGCGCGACGGCATGTGCGCCGGGTGCCGCTTGCAAATCCCGCCTCAATTGATCGCTCAGGTCAAACGCTCCGACGATCTCCATGTGTGCCCCTACTGCCGCCGGATGCTCTACTGGGAAGGCGAGGTCCCAACCGAGTCCCCCTCGGCGTTGAGCGAAGCCAAGAAAAAAGATCTGGAAGTCGGCGAATCGGTTTAAGCCAATCCCGCCAGGACGGCTTGTGTGGTCTTGAAGTGCAGCTTCGCCACGGTTTCGAGCCGGTCTTTTCCGTGTTTCTTGATGACCATCTTTGCGGCAAGTTCCACGGCCGGTGAGGCCCCTTTCGGCAGCGTTGTCCCGACCTCATCCGATAGCCGCTTCAGGCGCAGCAGGAATTCCGCACGTGCCAGAATGGAAGCGGCGGCCACGGCGATGTCGGATTCGGCTTTGGTTCGTTGCTCCAGGACAATCTTCCGTCCCTTGTCTTGAAGGGCGTTCAGGATGAGCCGTTCGTCTCCGAACTGATCGGCAATCGCCCGTTCGCAGGACACTTGATCCAGCAGATTCTCCAGCGCCCGCGCATGGCCCCAGGCCAGCAAGCGATTCAAATTCTTAATCTTCGCATACAACTCATTGTATTTCTGCGGGCCGATGGCGACGATGCTATGCGGGCAGATTGTTTTGATGTCCGGCGCCATCTCGAGAATTCTGCCATCGGAAATCTTCTTGCTGTCCCGCACCTGCATAAGGGCCAGTTCGCCTTGGGTCGTCGCATTGACGAAGACGGCGGCGATGACCAGCGGGCCAAAATAGTCACCCTTCCCTGATTCATCGATGCCGATGCGTTCGATCGACGGGGCGGTATGGGCTGGAGAGGTCACGCGTCGCTCCCGGTGGAAAACACTTGTGCCGGCGCGGTAATGTAACGAATGCATGAGGCAGCGGTCAATTTGTGCGCCGATATGATGAGGGACGGAATATGAGGCATCGCGCGAATAGGATGAGGCTGGTGCTGGCCGGTATGCTCTGGTGTGTCTTGTGGAGTGTGGCTGGTTGTGAGACGAATCCCTATACCGGCCGGCAGCAGTTAGTCATGACGTCAGTGGCGGAGGAAATGACGATGGGGGCGCAGGCCTATCAGCAGGTCAAGAGCGATCCCAAGATGCGGCAATCGCAAGACCCTCGTGAGATCGAGCCGGTGAAGCGGGTGGCGGCTCGCATTATCGAGGCGGCCAAGCGGTCGAAGTACGCCGAGATGGCCCAGCAGTTTCAGTGGGAAGTGACGGTGATCAAGGACGACAAGACGATGAATGCGTTTGCGTTGCCCGGGGGAAAGATTGCGGTCTATACGGGCATTTTCCCGGTCGCCAAGACGGAGGCCGGATTGGCTGCTGTGCTGGGGCATGAAGTTGTCCATGCGCTGGCTCGTCACGGAGCGGAACGGATGAGCCAGGGGCAGTTGACGAATGCGGCCTTGCAAGTGGCGGAGGCCGTGGCGGGGATAAGTGGTGAAGGGGGGATGTTGTCACAGGCGGCGATGGCGGCCTTGGGGGCCGGCGCGCAGGTCGGGGTATTGTTGCCGTTTAGCCGGAAGCATGAGTCGGAGGCGGATTATATCGGCATTCTCCTTGCCGCCGATGCCGGGTATGACCCGCGGGAGTCTGTCGGCTTGTGGGAGCGCATGGCGCAATTGTCCGCCGGCGGTGGGCCAGCAGAATTTCTGTCGACTCATCCGGGACACGAAACCAGGATCCAGCAGCTCAAAAAGTGGATGCCGGAAGCTCTGGCCATATACCAGGCGAAACAACCGGTGTCTGCTTCACTATTGCCCATGATTGGGGGGCGATAACTAGATCGGTTCGTGTCGAATGTTCTCTATTGTCTCGCTCTCTATCGTGCGAGGCAAAGGTTCTCCCTACAAATGAGGTGCGTGGGCACCTCTTCTGAAGAGTAGGCATGGACTGCCTATTGTGAGAGAGTTGCGCATCACAAAGGTAGGGGGCGCTTATGGAACAACGGTATAGTGAGCGGATTCCGGTCGCCTGTGACGTGATGTTTGCCGGGAATGGAGTGATCGGGGAAGGCCGGGTGATCGATGTGTCGCTTCCCGGCTGTCTCATGGAAAGTCCTGAGGCGATGAAGATTGGGGACTATATCCGGATGCGCCTGTTTTTGCCTGACCGAGCAGCGCCCCTGAACATCCTGCTGGCAGTGGTACGGCGTGCGGAGGGGAATCTCGTGGGGCTTGAGTTTATTCGGTCCTCTCAGGGCGATCAGGCGAGATTGAGCCGCTTCGTCAGAAAACATGCGCCGATCCTGGAACAGCCCGCCCGCTGCTGGACTGGGGGCGTCGAGCTTCTTGCCGTAGCGGGAGAGTAATCGATCCCTTCTTGCCGGGAGCCGGTCGGTTCCTTGTCAGTGCTCAGGCGTTTCCCCTATACTATACTTGCGCGAGTGAGGAGGCTGGGTGATCGCTCGATACCTTCGGTATCGGGAGGAAAGTCCGGACTCCAGGGGCAGGGCGCTGGGTAACGCCCAGGCGGAGCAATCCGACACCAGCACCACAGAAAACAAACCGCCGATGGCCAACGCGACGGGATCCCATCTGGTCGCTGCGGCTCAGGTAAGGATGAAACGGTGGGGTAAGAGCCCACCGCAGTGGTGGCGACATCACTGGCACGGTAAGCGTCGCCCGGTGCAAGGCCAAATAGGAAGACACGTGCGGTTTCGAAAGAGACTGCGCAACGGCTGGCCCGGCCGGGGTCTTCGGGTAGGTCGCTTGAGGCTCGGGGTAACTCGGGTCCCAGAGAAATGGTCACCTATGCAAGGGTGTTGAGCTCTTGCAGGACAGAATCCGGCTTATAGGCTTCCTCACTCGCGCTTTTTCTTCTCCCGCTCGGCGCTCTCCTCATGATCTCTGGCAACCTCATGGTTTGGGGGAGGGGTTCCCTGGACCATGGCCTCTTGACCCTCGTGGGGCGTGATGTTAGGATCTCCCATCTTTCCCATTGATATTTCAGAAATTTCTGCGTAAGCAGACTGGGCGTTTTGTTCAGCCTATCTGTGGGGGCGTTTTTCTCAAGTAATAGACTCCGGCCATCCGGGGGAGGATAACGATATGAATCTCAACGGATCAGAAATCTTTATCGAGAGCCTCAAGCGGGAAGGCGTGAAAACGATTTTCGCGCTTCCCGGCGGCGTGGTGCTGAAGATTTTCGACATGCTCCACCAGCAAAAGGATCTTGAAGTGATTTTGACCAGGCACGAGCAGGGTGCCGGTCATATGGCCGAGGGGTATGCCAAAGCGACCGGGAAGGCCGGCGTGGCTTTGGTCACGTCTGGTCCAGGCATGACCAACGTCATTACGGCGCTGGCCGATGCCTATATGGATTCTGTCCCGCTGGTCTGTTTTAGCGGGCAGGTGCCCACGAGTTTGATCGGCAATGATGCCTTCCAAGAAGCGGACAATATCGGCTTGAGCCGTCCTTGCACCAAGTACAATTTCTTGGTGAAAGACGTGAACGATCTGGCCATGACGATCAAGGAAGCGTTCTACATTGCCACGACCGGCCGGCCGGGTCCCGTGCTGGTCGATATTCCCAAGGACGTGTCGATGGCCAAGGCTGAGTTCGTCTATCCGAACTCGGTGTCGATTCGCGGCTATAACCCGACGTACGACGGCAACAAGTGGCAGATCAAGCAAGCGGCTGAGGCTATTATGAAGGCCAAGAAGCCCATTTTGTATGTGGGCGGCGGCGCGGTGTTTTCAGGGGCTGCGCAGGAATTGCTTGAGCTGGCCGAACTCACCCAGATTCCCGTGGATATGACTTTGATGGGCTTGGGCATCTTCCCGGGCGAGCATCCGCTTTCAATGGGGATGCTCGGGATGCATGGCACCTATCAGGCCAACATGGCGATGCACTACTCCGATCTCGTGATTGCGATCGGCGCGCGCTTTGACGACCGGGTAACGGGGAAGGTCTCCGAGTTCTGCCCCCACGCTAAGATCATTCACGTCGATATCGATCCGACGTCGATCCGGAAAAACATCCATGTCGATATTCCAATCGTGGGCGATTGCAAAACGGTGTTGCGCGAACTGAATCAGATCCTTCGCGCATCAGTGAATGGCGAGCAAAAGGAATTGCGCAAGCCCTGGTGGGATCAGATTCATGAGTGGCAGCGCAATCATCCCTTGACCTATCAGCAGGATGCCGACGGACCGATCAAGCCGCAGCATGTGGTCAAGCGGCTCTACGAGCTCACGAAGGATCGTGATCCGATCGTGTCGACCGACGTGGGCCAGCATCAAATGTGGGCGGCGCAGTATTTCAAGCTGGCGAAGCCGAATCGCTGGCTGACGTCAGGCGGATTAGGGACGATGGGCTTTGGCTTCCCGGCCGCCATGGGGGCGCAGGCCGCGTTCCGGGACCGCTTGGTGCTCTGCATTGCCGGAGACGGCAGCATTCAGATGAACATGCAGGAGATGGCGACCGCCGTGGTCAGCAAGCTTCCGGTGAAGATCATTGTGTTGAACAACCGTTTCCATGGCATGGTGCGGCAGTGGCAGGACCTGTTCTACGAAGGGCGGTATGCCTCCAGCGATCTCGAAAATACGCCGGACTTTGTGAAGCTGGCTGAAGCCTACGGCGCAGTCGGGTTGCGGGCCAGCAAGGTGGGCGATCTCGATGGCGTGTTGAAGGAAGCGATTGCGGTCGATAAACCCGTGATCGTGGATGTTCCGACCTATCGGTTCGAGAACTGTTATCCCATGATTCCGGCCGGCGGGTGCAATCATGAAATGATTCTGGAAGATCCGCCGGAGTTGAAGAAAAAGCAGAAACAGGCCGGCTCCGGGAAGGTGACGCCGGAAGACAAAGATACGGTCTTGACGGCGTAAGGCAACGGACTATGGAACATATCATCGCAGTGACAGTGGAAAATAAGTTTGGCGTGCTGTCCCGCGTCGCGGGGCTGTTCAGCGGGCGCGGATTCAACATCGAGAGCCTGTCGGTCGCGCCGACGCTGGATCCGTCGATGTCGCAAATGATCATCGTCACGTCCGGCGATGACCGCATCATCGAGCAGATTGTCAAGCAGCTGAACAAGCTGATCGATGTCATCAAAGTGGTCGATCTGAATGAAAGCGAGTTCGTCTCGCGGGAGACGGCGCTGATCAAGGTGCACACCAAGGCGGAAGACCGGGCCGAGGCGCTCAGGATCGCGGACATCTTCCGGGCGAACGTCATCGATTCGACGCCGGCCACCTATACGATCGAAGTGACGGGCGATCCTAAAAAGATCGAAGCCATCATCAATCTGTTGCAGCCGCTCGGTATCAAGGAGCTCACCCGGACCGGCCGCGTGGCGGTCGCCCGTGAACCGATTCGGGCCAGTGTCGTGCAACCGAAAAAAGTGGCGCGCGAGTAGCCAGTCGTTCAGCGAACGGATTTATTTTGACCATAGGGAGTTCTTGAGGAGTTCATGATGAAGATTTATTACGACAAGGATGCCGACATTCAGCAGATTCGCAATAAAAAGGTCGCCGTGATCGGTTACGGCAGCCAGGGCCATGCGCACGCCCTCAACATGAAAGAGAGCGGCGTGAACGTGGTCATCGGGTTGCGCGAGGGCGCGTCCTGGAAGAAGGCGGAACAGAGCGGGCTGAAAGTCATGCCGGTGGCGGATGCGGTGAAGGCGTCGGATGTCATCATGATTCTGGCTCCGGATGAAATGCAGGCGGCCATCTATCGCCAGGAGATCGCGCCCAATCTAAAACCGGGGTCGTATCTCGCGTTTGGCCATGGATTCAATATCCATTTTGGCCAAATCGTGCCTCCGGCGAACGTCAATGTGTTTATGGTGGCGCCCAAGGGCCCCGGACACCTCGTCCGTTCCGAATACACCAAGGGGAGCGGAGTGCCCTGCTTGCTCGCGATCCATCAGGATCCCAGTGGCACGACCCGGCAGGTGGGCTTGGCCTACGCGAGCGCCGTCGGCGGCGGCCGCGCCGGCATCATCGAAACGAATTTCCGCGAAGAGACGGAGACCGACCTGTTCGGCGAACAGGCCGTGCTCTGCGGCGGGCTCACGTCTTTGATTCAGGCGGGCTTCGAAACGCTGGTGGAAGCTGGGTATTCGCCGGAAATGGCCTATTTCGAGTGTTTGCATGAGGTGAAGCTCATCGTCGATTTGATCTATCAGGGTGGCATCGCCAACATGCGGTACTCGATCAGCACGACGGCGAAGTACGGGGACATCACGCGCGGTCCACGAGTGGTCACCGAGCAGACGAAGCAGGAAATGAAGAAGATCCTCGGCGAAATTCAGACTGGTCAGTTCGCCAAAGAATGGGTGCTGGAGAACCAGGCCAATCGTCCCGTCTACAATGCGTTGCTGGCCAAAGGCGAGGCCCATCCCATCGAAGAGGTGGGCGCCAAGCTGCGGGCGATGATGCCGTGGCTGAAGAAAGATCAGCTCGTCGATAAGTCGAAAAACTGAGGCTCTTCATCCTGTGGCAGATCGCGCTGTCGGTATCCCGATTGTGAAAGAAGGAATTCCCTTCGTTGGAATAACGGGAGGGGTTACACTGCTATCAGGTGTGATGGGGTGGATGGTTCCGGCTGTCATTGCCGGAGGATTCACCCTCTTTACGGCCTGGTTTTTTCGTAACCCGTCTCGGGTCGTTCCTCAGGGCGCCAATGTGGTGGTGGCGCCGGGCGATGGGAAAGTCATCGCCATTGAGGAAGAATTCGAGCCACGGTATCTCAAGGATCGCAGCATCCGGCTGACGATTTTCTTGAACGTGTTCGATGTGCATGTGAATCGGACGCCCTGTGAGGGGCTCATTGAGCAGGTGCAATATCAGCCTGGCGCATTTCTGGTTGCCAGCAAGCCCGAGGCGACCCTGCGGAATGAGCAGAATGCGCTGATGATCCGGACTGACAAAGGCGCAAAAGTTCTGTGCGTGCAGGTGGCGGGATTGATCGCCCGCCGGATCGTGTGCTGGGTGACGGCCGGCGATCGCGTGCCGCGAGGAGAGCGATTTGGGTTGATCCGATTCGGATCACGGATGGATACGTTCCTTCCGTTGGGGACGAAGATGCGGGTAGCGGTGGGTGATCGCGTCAAGGGCGGGGAAACCATTGTAGGAGAACTGCAATGAAGGGAAACGGCTTGCGGCAAGCGTTTGCGAAGGAAGGGCGAAAGCGCCAGGCCATGCACCTGATTCCCAATTTGTTTACCACCGGGAATCTGTTCTGTGGCGTCTATGCGATTCTGTCGATTTTTAACGCCAACTACATGGCTGCGTCGATCGCCATTTTAGTGGCCATGATTTTTGACGTGTTGGATGGAAAGTCAGCCCGGCTGACCAATAGCACGAGCCATTTCGGGCTGGAATATGACTCCTTGTCCGACGTGGTTTCGTTCGGTGTGGCCCCGGGGCTGCTGATTTATTCCTGGGCGCTTAGCGGACAGGGCACGTTCGGCGTGGCCGTGATGTTTGCCTATGTGGCGATGGGCGCGGTGCGGCTGGCGCGATTCAATTCCACCGTGGCGCTGGCTGATAGCAAGTATTTTACGGGGCTGGCGATTCCTGCGGCAGCCGGTGTGGTCGCCTCGCTGGTGATTTTGGATCAGCATGTTGTCCGGATGGGAGCCGATGTGAAGCCGGTCGCGGTGCTTCTGATCACCCTGGCCTTGTCGTTCCTGATGGTCAGTACGGTAAAGTACCGGAGCTTTAAGGATCTCAAATTCAAGGGGCATCAGCAGATTACCTATCTGGTGTGGGGAATTCTGGCGTTGATGATGATTGCGGCGTGGCCTGAGGTCATGCTGTTTGTGGTGTTTGCCGGCTATGCCTTGATGGGGCCGACAGAACGAGTCTTTTGGCTGGTCGCCAAAGCGATGGGGAAGAAGCCCCTTCTCAAGTCCGATCAGCCTGTGATAGAACCCAAAGCGTAAGGCGACGACGAGGAGTAGTACGCGGGCCGTATAGATCTGAGAGAACCGGCGGGTGGTGCAAGCCGGTCTGTGCGCCGCAGAACTCGCCTCTGAGCCGAATCCGTGAAGACGAGTAATGGATTCCGTGTCGCTCCCGTAAGGAGCCAATGAAGGGTGATGGATGACCGGTCGTCATCTGTGACCGAAGCAGGGTGGTACCACGAAGTGCGTCAAGCCTTCGTCCCTGATCCGCAAGGATCGGGATGAGGGCTTTTGTGTTTCTGGAGGCCGCTGAGAAGAGAGGGAGAACGTCATGGAACGGATGATCAGGATTTTCGATACGACGTTGCGCGACGGCGAGCAATCGCCCGGCGCCAGCATGAATGTGGAAGAAAAAGTGATGGTGGCGAAGCAGTTGGCGCGCTTGGGCGTCGATATTATCGAGGCCGGGTTCGCCTACAGTTCGCCCGGCGATTTTGAAGCGGTGCGGCGGATTGCGCAGGAAGTGGAGGGGCCGACGATTTGCAGCCTGGCCCGTGCGCGCCCGGAAGACATCGACCGTGCGTGGGAAGCGCTCAAGGGGGCGCCGAAGGTCCGGATCCATACGTTCCTCTCGACGTCGGACATTCATTTGAAACATCAGTTTCGAATGACGCGGGAGGAAGCGAAGAAGCGGGCGGTCGAGATGGTGCAGCGGGCGAGAAGTTACGTCAGCGATGTGGAATTCTCCCCGATGGATGCCAGCCGGTCCGACCCGGCTTACCTTTACGAGGTGATTGAAGCGGTCATTGCGGCGGGGGCGGGAACTATCAATATCCCGGACACCGTGGGGTATGCGGTTCCGCAAGAATTTGGCCAGTTGATCAAGGGGATTTGCGAGAAGGTGCCCAACGCCAAGCAGGCCGTGATTTCCGTGCATTGCCACAACGACCTGGGCCTGGCGGTGGCCAATAGCCTGTCGGCGGTGGTGAATGGCGCGGGACAGGTCGAATGTACGATCAACGGGATCGGGGAGCGGGCCGGGAACACGTCGCTTGAGGAAATCGTGATGGGGCTCAGGACGAGGAAGGATTTCTATCAGGCCGATACGGGCGTCCGGACCGAGGAGATCGCCAAGAGCAGCCGCCTGGTCAGCAAGATTACCGGCATGGTGGTGCAGCCGAACAAGGCGATCGTTGGGGCGAATGCGTTCGCCCACACGTCCGGCATTCATCAGGACGGGCTGCTGAAGGAGAAGACGACCTACGAGATCATGCGGCCGGAATCGATCGGGCTGGTCGAAAGCAAAATGGTGATGGGCAAGTTGTCCGGCCGGCATGCTTTCCGCCAGCGGCTGGAGGATTTGGGCTACAAGCTCTCCGAGGAGGAGATCAATCACGCCTTTGAACGATTCAAGAAGCTGGCCGATCAGAAGAAAGAGATCTACGAAGAGGATCTGGAAGTGATCGTGTCGGAAGAGCTGGCCAAGATGACGGAGCGGATTGTGTTGAAATCGTTCCACGTCGAGAGCGGGACGGATCGTGTGCCGACGGCCACGGTCGAACTGGAAATCGACGGCCGGCTCATCAAGGAATCCGGCTCGGGCGACGGCCCGGTGGACGCGGTCTATCGCACCATCGCGTCCATTACGAAGACCAAGAGCAAGCTGCTGATGTTTGGCGTCAACGCCATCACGGGCGGAACGGATGCGCAGGGAGAAGTCTCTGTGCGGGTGGAGGAGGATGGACGGACGGTGTCCGGAAACGGCGCGGATACCGACATCATTACGGCGGCGGCCAAGGCCTATTTGAATGCCCTGAATCGGCTGGCCTATATGGCGTCGAAGCAGGCCGACGGAGGGGGCAAGGTTCGCTTGATTTGATCGTTCCAGCCACGCTACAGTGATCGTCTTTGGCGCCAGTCTTCCGCTGTTGGCGGGCGGGATCGGCGAAGGGGCGGTCTCCTATGTTGAAACGCACGCTTGCCGATTGCGAGGAGTTTCTCGCCGGGGACCATACGGTGCTCCGCGAGTTGTTGCATCCGGCCAAACAGCCGGTGGAGTTGGGCTATAGTGTGGCCCATGGCCGGCTTGCGCCGGGGCGGCGGTCAAAGCGGCACCGGCTGGCCTCGTCCGAAGTGTACTATTTTATTGCCGGGCAAGGGCGGTTTACGATCGATCAGGACGTCTGTCCCGTTGAGGGCGGATCGGTTCTGTATGTGCCTCCGGGCGGAGACCAATCGTTGGAAAATACCGGGACGTGCGATATCGAGTTTCTCTGCCTGGTCGATCCGGCCTGGCGGGTGGAAGATGAGCAGGTGCTGGAGTAGGTGCGGAGTTCGTTCGTAAGAAGGAGTGCATGACGTGAAAGCAAAGATTGCGGTGTTGGCAGGGGATGGTGTGGGGCGTGAGATTGTGCCGGAAGCCGTCAAGGTGCTGAAGGCGATCGGCGAGAAGTACCACCATTCATTTGAATTCGTGTCGGCCGATATCGGCGGCCAGGCGATCGACAAGGTCGGGGTGCCGCTGCCTCAAGACACGCTGGCGCTGGCGAAGCAAAGCGATGCGGTGTTGTTGGGGGCGGTCGGCGGTCCCAAATGGGAGGGGCTGGAGTACAGCCTCCGTCCTGAGCGCGCGTTGCTCGGTATTCGCGAAGCCTTGGGGCTCTATGCCAATCTGCGGCCGGCGAAGGTCTATCCCAATCTGGTTGATGCCTCGACCTTGAAGCGTGAAGTGATCGAAGGGATCGATATTCTCGTCGTGCGCGAACTGACGGGCGGGATCTACTTCGGCAAACCGAAGGGGATTGAAAAGCTGCCGAACGGCGAAGAACGGGGCGTGAACACCGAAGTCTATACGACCGAGGAAATTCGGCGCATCGGGAAGGTGGCGTTTGAGGCGGCGCGGAAGCGGCGGAAGAAAGTGACGTCGGTTGACAAAGCCAATGTGCTGGAATCGTCCGAGCTGTGGCGCCGTGTCATGATCGAGGTGCAGAAGAGTTATCCGGACGTCGAATTGCACCACATCTATGTGGATAATGCGGCGATGCAGCTGGTGCGCAATCCCCGCCAGTTCGACGTGATGGTGTGCAACAACATGTTCGGGGACATTTTGAGCGATGAGGCGGCGATGTTGACGGGATCGATCGGGATGCTGCCCTCCGCCAGCATCGGCGCCAAGGTTGGATTGTTCGAGCCGATTCATGGCAGCGCGCCCGATATTGCCGGGAAAAACATCGCCAATCCGATTGCGACCATTGCGTCGGCGGGGATGATGCTGTCCTATGCCTTCCAGCTCGACAAGGAAGCGGAAGCGATTGAGCAGGCGATCGTGAAGACCCTCGATTTGGGTTATCGAACGAAAGACATTCAGAGCCCGGGGGCCAGAATCGTCGGGACCACCGAGATGGGTGAGGCGATTCTCCGCAATCTGGTGTAAGGCCGGTCAGGTCACGTATGGCGACGACAACCAAATCATGGATCGTGAGTACTCGGGCCGGCATCGGAGAGCCGGGGTTTGCCGGTGATGGTGGCCTGGCTTCCCGTGCGAGTCTGAATGAACCGAAAGGGCTCGCTATCGATCGCGAGGGACACCTGTTCATCGCCGACTCTGAAAATCATGTAATTCGACGGGTCGATCGGGTGACGGGACTGATCGCCACCGTCGTTGGGCTTCCGTCAGACAATGCGGCTGCCAGCGCGCCATCCCCATGGATGCAGGCATCTGCGCAGGACGAGGCGGATCCGTTTGCCGAGGCCGGCCAGTCTACGACGGAGAAATATACGCAACAGACGGATCTGAGCGGCACCGTGCGATACCTCGTCGGCGCGGCGGCACAGAAGCGATTTGGCGGCGACGGGGGGCCTGCCACAGGCGCGCAGCTCAATTTCCCCACGGCCGTGGCGGTGGATGGGCAGGGCCATCTCTATGTCGCCGATACGATGAATCATCGTGTGCGGCGGGTGGATGCGCAGACCGGGGTGATCACGACAGTGGCCGGGACCGGGCAGGCCAGATTTTCCGGTGATGGGGGCCCGGCTGATCAGGCCGCGCTCAATGAGCCGGCCGCATTGGTCGTGGATGACTCCGGGCAGCTGTACATTGCCGATCAGAGCAACAACCGTGTCCGGGTAGTGGATTTGAAGAGCGGCCTCATCAGGACGCTGGCCGGGACCGGGTCCGCAACCTACGACGGAGATGGACGGCCTGCGGCGGAATCGAGCCTTGCCGGGCCGAGTGGACTGGCATTAGGGGCTGGTGGGTTGTATATCGCCGATACCTTCAACGGACGCATCCGTTGTGTGGATTTGGCCACAGGGCTGATATCCACGGTTGCCGGCGATGGCGGCGACTATCGCTATCAGGCGCCGTCCGAACCGCCGTCCCCCAGCCTTTCCAGGCCTTCAGGGATCGCCTTGGATCGGGATGGACATCTCTTTCTCACCGATTCGGATAGCCATTTGATTCGCCGGTGGGATCGGGACACGCGAGTGGTAACGAGGGTGGCCGGTATCGGCGCGGCTTCGTACAGCGGAGACGGGGGATCGGCGCTGGAGGCGAGTCTCTGTTACCCCTTTGGGATTGTGGCCGATCGCGAGGGCGTGGTATTCGTGGCCGACACCTTCAATCATCGTATTCGTATTTTATCGTTGGAGTAGGAAGAGGCGCATGCTCAAGAAAAAGTCGGCATACACGGTGGCCATTCTCGGTGCGACCGGCGCGGTTGGAAAAGAAACGCTCGAGATTTTGGAAGAACGGAAATTCCCGCTGGCGGCGCTGCGCCTGTTTGCGTCGAAGCGATCGGCAGGGGAAGTCATGATGTGCCAGGGGAAGGAATGGACAGTCGAGGAATTGTTGCCGTCGTCGTCCTTTGCCGGGGTTGATTTTGCGCTGATCTCCGCGACGGATGCGATCAGCAAGGAATACGGACCGCGGTTAGGGGCTGCCGGAGTGGTGGTGATCGACGATAGCGCGGTATTCCGGATGGATGCCGAGGTGCCGTTGGTCGTCCCGGAAGTGAATGCCGCTGCGTTGCGTTCGCTTCCGCGAGGGATTGTCTCGATTCCCAATTGCACAACGACGCCTCTGGTGATGGCGCTCAAGCCGCTGCACGATGCCGTGGGGGTGAAGCGCGTGGTCGTGACCACGTTTCAGTCCGTGTCCGGCACCGGAGCCGCGGCGATGGATGAATTGCTGGAACAAACCAGAGCCTTGATGGCGTTTCGCGATGTCAAAGCGGAAGTGTATCCGTATCAGATTGCCTTCAATCTCCTGCCGCACATCGGATCGTTTTCCGAGGCCGGCGATTGTTCCGAAGAGGTGAAGATCGTCCGGGAGACGAGAAAGATTCTCGACGCGCCGAAAATGCGCGTGACCTCGACGACGGTGCGCGTGCCGGTCTTGCGCTGCCATTCCGAGGCGATCAATGTCGAGCTGGAGAAGCCATTGACGGCGAATGACGCACGGGCGGCGCTGGCCGCCATGCCGGGTGTCATTGTCTACGATGATCCATTGAAAAAGCTCTACCCGATGCCGTTGGATGCGACGGGCAAGGACGAGGTCTACGTCGGCCGCATTCGCGAGGACGAGTCGATTCCCAACGGCTTGAATCTCTGGGTCGTGTCGGACAATCTTCGCAAGGGCGCCGCCCTCAATGCGATTCAAATTGCGGAGTGTTTGGTACAGGGCTGATGGAAGACTGGAGCAGCCTCGGCAAGCTCTTGATCGCCGCAGGGGCGGGTGTGGTGCTGGTGGGCCTCATTCTGGTGCTCGGTGAGCGGCTGTCCGGGGTGGGCTCGTGGTTCGGGTGGATCGGCAGGCTGCCCGGTGATATCTCCATCAAACGCGATCATTTTTCCTTCTATTTTCCTCTCGGAACCAGTCTGGTGCTCAGTGTGGTCCTGAGTCTGGTATTCTATCTCGTATCATGGCTATTTCGACGCTAGGCTGTCTGCAACGCGCCATTCTGGCCGGAGGATTGTCCGGGCTCTGCTTCTTCGGGACGATGCCAGCCGCCGAGGCCGCGGAGTCGATTCGCGTCTTGTTGGCCTCTGATGTCCACCGTTTGGAGGCCCGGGCTGAGACGGTCCTGTGGGTCACGGATGCGCAGGACCGGGCGCATCCGTTCAAGTCGGCGCTGCATATCGAGGTACGGGGGGCTACGTTCCTGATCAACGGGACCCGGGTTGCCGGAGAGCGCGTCACGCTTCGAGCCGGCGATCACGACCTCAAGCTGTGGATCCCTCGCTCCAATGGCGGGGCGAATGGCCCCTCCGTCCAGTCAACGGATGAGAAAGCCGCGCTGCACGTGAGCGGACTGGTGCATCTCGTCCGGCGGGGGAAAGGCGTGTTGGTGATCAACCAGGTGGATCTGGAAGAATATGTGAAGGGCGTGGTGCCGGCGGAGGTCAATTCAGCCTGGCATCCTGAAATGCTCAAGGTGCAGGCCATCGCGGCCAGAACGTATGTGGTGTACCAGCACATGTTGAGCGCCTCGCGCGACTACGATGTGGCCGCCAGCATTCAGGACCAAGTCTATCGCGGCCGGCAGGGCGTGGATGCCCGGGTGCAGGAGGCGGTGGAGTCCACGCGGGGATTGGTGGTCACCCACGAGGGCGCGCCGATCTATGCGGCCTTTTCCTCGACGGCGGCCGGCATTACCGAAGATGCCATGATTGTGTGGTCGAAGGATCTGCCGTATCTCAAAGGGGTCGAATGCCCGTTCGATGTCGAGTCTCCCTACTATCAGTGGAAGGCGTCGTTCAAGCTCTCGACACTGGAGCGGAATCTCAGAAGCCAGGGATTTTCGCTCGGCACGATTGCGACGATGACGCCGGTGAGTTTCAGCCGAGCCGGGCGTGTCGCGAAGCTGCGCATTCTGCATTCCAACGGCGAGTTGATCGTGCGCGGGGAGGATCTGCGCAAGGCGGTGGGGTATACGGTCGTCCCCAGCACGCAATTCACGATTGAGTCGATGGGACAGGATGTGGTGCTGCTCGGATACGGCGCCGGGCATGCGGTCGGGTTGTGCCAGTGGGGCGCGAAAGAGCTGGCGGAGCTGGGCTATTCCTATTCGACGATCCTTCGCTATTACTATCCGGGAACGGAATTGCAGAATGTGGCGTTGACTAAAATGCCTCCGGCGCCCTCTTCATAGATGAATCTCTCCGAATTCGATTTTCCATTCGATGCGTCCTTGATTGCGTCCGAGCCGATTCTTCCGCGGCATGAGGCGCGGCTGCTCTGTCTTGACCGGGCATCGCATGGCATGGCCCATCGGCAGGTGGCGGACCTCCCGTCGTTGCTGGAGCCCGGCGATCTGCTTGTGGTGAATGACACCAGAGTGATGGCCGCCCGTCTTTCCGGGCGAAAACAGCCGACGGGCACCGTGGTCGAGGTGCTGTTCGTCAGAGACCTTGGAGAGGCCCTGTGGGAGGTGCTGATCAAGGGACGCTTCCACGTGGGGCAACAGATTGAGTTCGGCTCCGATGCGCGCGCCACGGTGGTGCAGCGCGATGCAAGAGGGACCAGGCTGAAGGTCGAGAGTACCGTGCCGGTCGTGGAGTTGCTTCGGGCTCATGGGCAGATGCCGCTCCCTCCCTATATCAAGCGGGCGGTGCAGCCGGAAGATCAGGTCTGGTATCAGACGTGTTTTGCGGGCCGGGAAGGCGCGATCGCCGCTCCGACCGCAGGGCTCCATTTTACCCCTGAGCTATTCGCCCAATTGCGCGCGCGCGGGATCTTGACCACGGCCGTCACGCTGCACGTGGGGCCGGGGACCTTTCAGCCGGTGGTCGTGGAGCGGATCGAGGAGCATCAGATGGGGGAGGAATGGTTTGATGTGGGCGCGCAGGCGGTTCAGGCGATTCTTGAGACCAAACGTGCGGGACGGCGGGTGGTAGCAGTCGGCACTACGGCTGTGCGGGCGTTGGAGTCCGCCGCGTTGCACCAGGAGGTGCTTCGTCCGGCTACCGGCGACAGCCGGCTCTTTATCGCCCCTGGTTTTCAGTTCAAGGTGGTCGATGCGCTCATGACGAATTTCCATCTTCCGCGGACGACGCTGTTGATGCTCGTGTCGGCATTGGCCGGTGTGGAGGCCGTGCGCGGAGCCTATGCCGAGGCGGTCAAAGAACGCTATCGGTTTTACAGCTATGGCGATGCGATGCTGATCGTGTGAGTCATGCGAGGCGCGAGGCCAGTGGCAAGAGGCAATGGGCGAAAATCGAGGATCGGGTTCTCCCCGTGCCTCTCGCCCCTTGCCGCTAGCCTGACCTAGAGCAGCTCGCGGTGGATTTTGACCGGCACTTTCACCTTCAGCGATTCTTGATAGGCCATGAGCGCGCGCTGCTGTTTTTGGAATAGCATGTCTTGCAACACGCGGTCCTTGGCGGCGGTGGCTTTGGCGGGGTCGGCATCCGGTTGCCGCGTCATGAGCGTCTGCCCTTCCGCAATTTCCGATGGCGTGAGGGCCACGGCGTCCCTAACGAACATGCGGGCTTTGTTCCCCAGAATTTCTTTGGCCTGCGCCGCTTCAAAGACGGCGGGGGTGAGATGATTCGCGGCCAGGAGCCGTTGATACGTCTCCGGATCAAACGCGCCATTTTTCTGGAATTCGGGGGTCTGGACGATCATCTCGCGGAGATCTCCGTCTGAAACGGTGACGCCCAAGTCTTTCGCGGCGATCAGCCAGAGGCGGTTATCGACCAGCTGTTCGATCACGAATTGCTTGATGGTTTCGTCCTTGAACTCTCCCGGAACCTTGTCCTTGTAGAACCGGTACATGTTTTCATAGGCGCGCCGAAACTCTTCGCGGGTGACGACGAGATCCCCGACAGTGGCGACGTCATTGCCGGCTTGCTCCCCGAATCCCCACCAGCCCATCGTGATCACAAAGGCAATGGCAAGGATTCCCATGATCGACTTCAGGACCCAGGGGTAATTGTGCGACGCGTCACGCATTAACTTGATCATTCGTGTCCTCTCATCGGCTGAATTTGTGCGGGGATTGTACTTGGCGCGGGGACTGAAGGCAAGATCAGGCAGGGTCCAGCCTATGAAGGGGTGGGAAAATGGAGAGGTGAGCAGATCCATGAGGGGGTTGGGCTGATTCTGTGATACTCTGCCGAGAGGGGAGGCCTACGTCCGGCTGTGCCGGGCGGTTTGGGGAGATGTAAAGGAAAATGAGGTTTGTTTGTGCATGTTGTTTGACTTTGTTATACTTTGCCACTAATTAGAAGGAGTGACTGTGATCGGGGTAGGGGCGAAGCGTATGGAACAGGCCGTCTATCCCAAGGCGCATGTACTCAACCGGTTCATTGCAAAGCTCATTGATCTGTTTATCGTGGTGGCGGCGGACGAAATCGCCCCACCGGTCGGGTTCCTTTCCGGGTTGGCCTACATTTTGATTGCCGATGGGTTTGCGGGGGGAAGAAGCATCGGGAAACGGCTGGTTGGCCTGCAAACGATGCGGCTTGACTCCAGGGAATCTGCGGGGTTTCGGGAGTCCATTATCCGGAATCTCCCTTGTGGCATCGCGCAGGTGTTGTTTGCGGTGCCCTACATTGGGTGGATTGGCTCCGCGGCCATTCTTGCCTTCGAGGGGTTGTTGATTATCGGAAATGAGCAGGGCCGGCGGTTGGGTGATGAAGTGGCCAGGACTCAGGTGTTGGATGCCGGTCAGTTAGCTGTGCCGGATTAAGCATAGATGGCGAGCGATTAGCGGGCTGTTGCGCTAGTCCGTGATGAAGGGAGAGATGCCGTGGGGTTCACGGGTGATATTTTTGGATGGTTCTCCAACGATCTTGCGATCGATTTGGGAACGGCCACGACGCTGGTCTATGTGCACGGCAAAGGCATCGTGCTGAACGAGCCGTCGGTGGTCGCCGTGGAAAAGAAAAGCGAGAAGGTGCTGGCGGTCGGCGCCGATGCGAAGAAAATGCTCGGGCGCACGCCCGGCAATATTGTCGCCGTTCGGCCCATGAAAGAAGGGGTGATCGCCGACTTTGAGATGGCCGAGCAGATGCTCAAGCATTTCATCCGCAAGGCCCATAATCGCAGCGCGTTTGTCCGGCCACGGATCATCATCGGCGTGCCCTCCCGGATTACGCAGGTCGAGCAGCGGGCGGTGCGCGACTCTGCCGAGCTGGCGGGTGCGCGCGAAGTCTACCTGATCGAGGAGCCGGTGGCTGCCGCGATCGGCGCAGGGCTTCCGATCACGGAGCCGTCCGGCAATATGGTGGTGGACATCGGTGGCGGCACCACCGACATCGCCGTCATTTCCCTCGGGGGGATTGTCTACAGCGAGTCCGTGAAGGTCGCCGGAGACCGGATGGACGAAGCCATCATGAATTACATCAAGAAGAAGTACAATTTGCTCATCGGCGAACATATGGCGGAACGGGTCAAGTTTGAGATCGGGTCGGCCTATCCGTTCGAAGAGCGGAAAACGATGATGATCAAGGGGCGCGATCTGATTTCCGGCATTCCGCGCACGCTGGTGGTGGATGACGCCGAGATCCGCGAGGCGCTGCAGGAGCCGATCGGAACGATCGTCAATGCCATCAAGGTTGCGCTAGAAAACACTCCGCCTGAATTGGCGGGGGATATTATTGACCGCGGGATCGTGCTAACCGGTGGAGGCTCCCTGTTGAAGGGAATGGACACACGGTTCCGGGAAGAGACCAACTTGCCGATCATTACAGTGGACGATCCCCTCACCTCCGTGGTGCTGGGTGTCGGCAAGATTTTGGATGAGTTGGATCTCCTTCGCAAAGTGTCGGTCATGTCCCAATGCAGTAGCCTCCGGTAAGGTTCCATCCCTCTATGCGGATGGCCAACTTTCGTTCATCGTACGGCGCGCGGCGTCTCGCTCTCGGCGTGTTTCTGCTTGTCTTGCTGGGCTTCTTTCTGCTGCCGCATCAACTCCAAACCATGTTCCAAGGGCTGGGCGGGCCGGTTGGGTGGGTCCTGAGCTGGCCTATTCGGATGGTCTCGTCGATTGAAGGCGGGATCGGCGAGGCCTGGCATCGCTACTTCGCGTTGCAGGGCGTCGAGGATGAAAACCGGCGGCTCAAGAAAGAGATCGAGCAACTGCAGGGGCAGAACAGCCAGTTGCGTGAAGCGGCCTCGGCGACGGAGCGGTTGACCGCGCTCCTGGAGTTTAAGGCGCAGGCTCTGCCGGCGATGGTGGCGGCCCAGGTCATTGGCCGGAATACGGATAATTGGTATCGGACGATCATTCTGAACAAAGGGTCTTCGGATGGGATCCGCCCGGATATGGGCGTGATCACGTCAGCCGGCGTGGTGGGGCGTGTTGTAAAAACGACTGTGGCGACGTCAGTCGTGTTGCTGGTGTCCGATCCGAACAATGCGATCGCGGGGCTGATACAGCGCACGCGCGACGAAGGGATTGTCGAAGGGACGACGGAAGGGCTGGCGCGGCTCAAGTACATTCCGTTGCTGTCCAATGTTCGAAGCGGCGATCATGTGGTGACCTCCGGGCTGGTTGGAGGGTTCCCCCGCGGGCTGGCGATCGGCACGATTACCAGGATCGACAAGGAAGAGGGCGCGTTGTTTCAATTGGCGGAGGTCCGGCCGGAGGTGGATGTCACGCGCGTCGAAGAAGTATTGGTGCTTCAATCGTCGTATGCGGCGGACGAGGAAAGTCTGGGCCCCGGTCTTCCTGCGGTGAAGGCAAAGCCATGAGGGTGGTGGTCTACATCCTATTGATTGTGAGCCTGGTGGTCCTGCACACGACCCTGTTGCCGTATGTGAGTGTCTGGGATGTCAAGCCGGATGTCGGGTTGGTGGCGGTGTGTTTTGTCGGCCTGCTGGCCGGAGAGCTGGAAGGATTGCTCGTCGGCCTGGCCCTGGGATGGGCGATGAGTTTGTTCTCCGCCGGGGATCTGGCGGTCAACCTGGCGGTCAAGGGCGGGGCGGGATTTCTCGCCGGGCTGGCAGGCCGGCATATGGCGCAGGTGACGCCGGTGGTGTTGGTAAGCGGGCTGCTCGTCGCCTCGACGGTGGGAGGGCTTGTGACGCTGTGGGCGGCCAAGCTGAGCGAACAGCAACATGCGTGGTGGGCGCTCCAAACGATCATTGTGCCGCAAGCCTGCTTTGATGCCGTGATCGGGGGCATCGGCTATTGGCTGATCTGGACCCGATTCCAGCTGGATCGAATGGCGATGGAGCCGGAATTGTAAGCCGCATCATGGCAACCTCAGGCCTGCATGATTCTGAACTCGGAGAGCTGCAGCGGCGGCTGATGTTGCTGCGGGTCGGGCTGTTGCTGGTCGTGAGCCTATTGGCGTTGCGGCTCTGGCACTTGCAGATCCGCGAAGGCCCCTACTATCTGGATTTGTCCGAGAATAACCGGACGAGGTCCGTGCTCCTGGAGCCGGCGCGCGGGCTAATCTATGACCGCCACGGCGTGTTGCTGGCGAACAACGTGCCGAGCTTCAGCCTCTATGTCACGCTGGAAGATGTCAAAGATCGCGATGCGTTGACGCAGAAGCTCTCCGAACTGCTGGGGCTCGACTCCGCCATGATCCGGAAGAAGCTGGCGGGCCGCGGCAGCAAGATGCTCCCGAGAAAAATTAAGGACCGGCTCACGCTGCGCGACGCGACGCTGATCGAATCGCATCGGCTCGATCTTCCGGGTGTGATGATTCAGGTCGAGTCACAGCGCAACTATCCCGGCGGGATGGCGGCCTCGCATCTCATCGGATACGTGGGCGAAATTTCTCCGGAACAGTTGGAGAAACCGGAGTTTGCCGATCTGCATCAGGGCAGTATCGTCGGACAATATGGAGTGGAGAAGTCCTTCGATCGCCATGTGCGCGGCCAGGCGGGACAGAAAAGCGTCGAAGTCGATGCCTTGGGGCATGAAAAGCGAACAGTCTTGGTTGATAAGCCGCAGTCCGGCAACGATCTCTATTTGACGATCGATATCCGCCTACAGAAGGTGGCCGAGGATCTGCTCGGAGAAGAATCCGGCGCGATCGTCGCCTTGGATCCGACTAGCGGGGATATTCTGGCGATGGCGAGCCGTCCAGGGTTCGATCCCAATGTGCTCTCGCGCGAACTCACGCCGAAACAGTGGGTCGAAATCGTGCAGAACGAGGGGCGTCCATTGAATAACCGGGCGTCGCAAGGCCAATATCCGCCCGGATCCACTTTCAAGGTGCCGATGGCGGTGGCGGCGCTGGAATCCAATACGATGTCGCCGTCCAGTTCGGTATTTTGCAACGGCGGCTATCAGTTCGGCAAGCGGGTGTATCACGATTGGAAAGCCACCGGGCATGGCTCGGTCGATCTTCATAAAGCCCTGGTCCATTCGTGCGACGTCTATTTTTATACGGTCGGACAGCGGATGGGGATCGATACGATGGCGGAGTATGCCAAGGCGTTCGGTCTGGGGCATGAAACCGGGATCGAGTTGCCCTCTGAACGCGTGGGGATTGTTCCTTCGACGGCCTGGAAGATGAAAGCCAAGAAGGAGCCCTGGTTGCCGGGCGAAACGATCTCCGCGGCGATCGGACAGGGGTACGTGACGGTCACGCCGTTGCAGATGGCCAGCATGATCGGGACGGTGGCCAACGACGGGGTCAGCTACCGGCCGCGTTTGGTGCAGGCCATCATGGATCGCATGACGGGCAATCTGCAAGAGATGCCGGCCGTGGCGCGCGGGAAAGTGCATGCCAAGCCGGAGACGTTTCGGCTGGTGAAGGAGGCGCTGGCCGCTGTGGTGACGGAGGGCACTGCGACACGGGCCAAGTCCTCTATAGTGACGATTGCCGGGAAAACCGGCACGGCGCAAACGACGGCGCTGGCCAAAGAGAAAAAAGCGGAGAAAGATATCCCCAAGAAATTTCGAGACCATGCCTGGTTTGTCGCCTTCGCTCCGGTCGAGTCTCCGAAAATTGCGGTGGCGGTGCTGGCCGAGCATATGGGCCACGGCGGGTCGGCGGCGGCGCCCTTGGCCAAGGAAGTGATCGAAACCTATATGAAGTTGATGCCGCCGTCTGTGCCGGAGGAGGCCTCCGGGTCATGAGCATACGGCGATGGACCGTGAGATGTGAGCGCAGATGATTGACCGGCTGATCGATAATCGCGGGCTCGACAACTTCGACTACCGCTTTCTGGCGCTGGTGGCGGCCATTTTAGGCATCGGCGTGCTATCGATTCATAGTGTGACGCATGCCCAGCAGGGCGGCGTCGCGCCCTATTATCTCAAGCAGCTGGTCTGGATCTTCCTGGGCGGTGTGGCCTTCGTCGTCATGCTGGTCTCGGACTACCATCGGATCGCGCGGCTGGCCTATCCTGCCTACGGGGTGGTGCTGCTCATGCTGGCGTTTGTGCTGCTGGAGGGCCGGACCAGCAAGGGCGCCCAGCGGTGGATCGCGCTGGGGCCGTTCAGCTTCCAGCCGTCCGAGTTTGCCAAGCTCGTCCTGATCCTGGTGCTGGCGCATTATTACTCGAAAGCGCCCCGCGTGGGGTGGTTGCAGCGGGTGGTGATGCCGGGGTTGCTGATGCTGCCGGGCTTGGTGCTGATTTTGAAACAGCCCGATCTGGGCAGCGGATTGAGCTTCGTGGCGGTGTATGCGGCGATGCTGTTGATGGTCGGGGTGCGGTCGAAGGCGCTTGGCGTGATCCTGCTCTTTTCGCTCATGCTCTTCCCCTTTGCCTGGGAAGGGGTGTGGGGGTCCTTGCATGATTATCAGCGACAGCGCATTATGGCCTTCGTGGATCCGGATTATGATCCGGGAGGAAAGGGCTATCATGCCTTGCAGTCGAGAATTGCGATCGGATCGGGGGAATTGATGGGGAAAGGACTTTATGGAGGCACGCAAAGCCAACTGAAGTTCCTGCCCGAAGGTCATACAGACTTTGTCTTTGCCGTCTATGCGGAGGAGTGGGGGTTCCTCGGGGTCTTGCTGCTCCTGGTCCTCTTTGTCGGGTTGATCTGGCTATCGCTTGAAATTGCGTCGAAGGCCAAAGACCAGCTGGGGGCGCTCTTAGCCGCCGGCATTACGGCGATGTTGTGTTTTTGTGTGGTGGTGAATATCGGGATGACGGCGGGCATGTTTCCGATCGTCGGGATTCCCCTTCCGCTTATGAGTTACGGAGGGAGCGCGACCATTATGACGATGGCGTCGCTGGGACTCCTGCTGAACGTGAAGCGAAGACGGTTGAGCTTGTTCTATTGAACCGATTGCGAACCCACAGTGGTGTTGAGCGTTAGGGAAGAGTGTATCGAGCAACGAGATTGAGAAGCCGGAGCCGCATGCGGTGGGCGGATGTCTGGGACCTGGGCCGTTGGCCTGCGTCCTTCGTCCATGGTGCGGAGCCGGGTCTCGCAGACCAAAGGAGTGGATATGGGGATTGAGATTGCGATTGCTGTCTCGCGGGAAGAAACCCGCGTGGCTGTGCTGGATGGCGGAGTCGTCACCGATTTGTTCGGGGACCGGGCCAAGCACAAAGACTTTGTCGGGAATATTTACAAAGGCAAAGTGGCGAAGGTGCTGCCGGGCATGCAGGCGGCCTTTGTCGATATCGGTTTGGAAAAGGCCGCGTTCATGCATGTGTCCGATCTGTCGGAGGATGCGGAGCCCAGCGATTTGCTGGTGGAGGCGGACGAAGACGATAAAGACGCGGATATGCTGCGGCCGAAACGCCAGAGCGCCAAGCCGATCGAGCAGCTGCTGACCGAGGGCCAGGAGTTGATGGTGCAGATCTCGAAAGGTCCGATCGGCACCAAGGGGCCGCGTGTCACGACCTACGTGTCGCTGCCGGGCCGGTATCTGGTGTTTATGCCGAACGTCGAACATATCGGGGTCTCGCGCCGGATTGCGCGGGATGAAGAGCGCGCCCGGTTGAAGGACATCATGCGGCGGGTCCGCCGTCCCGGATGCGGCTATATCGTCCGGACGGTCAGCGAAGGCGTGAAGGAAGATGAACTGAAGTCCGACGTCGATTTTCTCCATGTGCTCTGGCAGGATATTTTGACCAACCGGGAGAAGCTGGGCGCGCCGGCGTTATTGCATACGGATCTGAGCTTGAGCTTCCGTGTCGTGCGGGACCTCTTCGGCAAGAAGGTGGACCGGCTCTGGATCGATTCGCGCAGGGAGTATGAGGCCATCCGGGATTTTGTCCAGCGGTTTTCCCCGGAACAAACCTCGCGGATTCACTTCTACGACAAAGACGAAAGCTTGTTCGATCATCTGGGCGTCGAGCAGGAAATCTCGCGCGCGATGAGCCGGAAGGTCTGGCTCAAGTCGGGCGGGTATCTGGTGATCGACCATACCGAAGCCATGACCGTGATCGATGTGAATACCGGGCGGTTCGTCGGCAAGCGCGACCAGGAAGAGACGATACTCCGCAATAATCTCGAGGCCGCCAAAGAGGTGGCCTATCAGATTAAGCTGCGGGGAATCGGCGGGATCATCATCGTCGATTTCATCGACATGGAGCGGGAGAAGAACCGCGACAAGGTCTATCATGCGCTCGTCGATGCGATGGCGTCCGACAAGGCCCGCACGCGCATTTCCAGGATTTCCGACCTGGGGCTGATCGAGATTTCCCGCGAGCGGGTCCGCGAGGATTTGCTGCGGTCGTTGTCCGAGCCCTGCCACTACTGCGAAGGCCGCGGGTATACCAAGTCTCCCACGACCGTTGCCTACGAGATTTTCAGGGACATCCGCAAGATCGCCGAGTCGGGCGAGTGCCAGCGCATCGTCATCGGCGCGCACCCCACGGTGGCGGATCTGTTGCAGGATGAAGAGCGGCAAGGCGTGGAAACGCTGGAGCGGGATTGCTCGGCAAAGATTATCGTGACGCCGGACAGCCAGCTGCACCTCGAACAGTACGATCTCGTCGCGCTGTAAGGCCGTGAGGCTTTAGCGGGGCGCCGTGTACCGTCCGGGCCTCGCGCTGAGCGAGGAGGGCGGGGGCTGTCGAATCTCCCCGATGGGCGCTTCTCTGATGGTCACGCGTCATGGATGCTGCGCAACTCACCGCATGGCTGGTGCTGCAGGCTGTCGAAGGTGTGGGCGATCGGACGCTCGTGAAGCTGGTGCAGGTGTTTGGATTGCCTGAGCGGGCGCTGGCCGCGTCCCTGGAGGAGTTGGTCCGGGCCGGCTGTAGCCCTGAGCTGGCAGAGGCCGTACGGCGAGGCCCTGAGTTGGCGGTTCGCCGGCAGATCGATCGCCAGGTCGCCCTAATCGAGCAGTTGAAGATTTGCGTGATCACCCTGTCGGATCCGGCCTATCCCAAGCGGCTGGCGATGATTCACGATCCGCCTCCGCTGTTGTATTACACGGGATCGTTCGATGAGCAGGATGGATTGGCCGTCGCGGTAGTCGGCGGGCGGCATGCGACTCCTGCCGGGCGTGCGGTAACGGAAGAGATTGCGAAGGAACTGGCCCTAAGGGGCTGGACGATTGTCAGTGGCATGGCGCGCGGCATCGACGCCGCGGCCCATCGTGGCGCGCTGGCCGGGAACGGCCGCACGCTGGCGGTGCTCGGCTGCGGAGTCGATCGGACCTATCCTCCGGAGCATGACCAGCTGCGCAAGCAGATTGACGCCCATGGGGCGGTGATCGCCGAGCTCCCCGTCGGGTCGCCGCCGCAGAGCCATCATTTCCCCCGCAGGAACCGGATTATTAGCGGCTTGTCCGTCGGTGTGCTGGTTGCCGAAGCGGCGGTGAGCAGCGGGTCCCTCATTACGGCGAAGCTGGCGTTGGAGCAGGGGCGCGAGGTCTTCGCGCTGCCGGGTTCGGTCAAGGAAGCGCGGTGCCGCGGATCGAACGGCCTCATCAAGGAAGGCGCGACGCTGGTCGAGTGCGCGGACGATATTCTGCAGGCGCTGCTGCCGCAGGTGGAGCCGTCGTGGCGTGCGCGGATGCGTCCCGATGCGGCGCCGTCATCGTCGAGCGAGCGGCTGGGGCCGGAAGAACAACGGGTGTACGACGCGCTGTCTTATGACGCCCGGTCGGTCGATGCGGTGATCGAGCAGACGCAGTTGAGCGCGGCGCAAGTCTCGGTCACGCTGTTGTCGCTGGAGCTGCGCGGGCATATCAGGCAGCTCCCCGGGCAGCAATACCTCCGCCGGTGACCTGTCGCATGTGCGCATTCCAGTTGCAGGATCGCGGGAATTTTGATACGGATGGGAACGCACGTCATTTGAGCATGGGGTTGTCATGGCGAAATCGCTGATCATCGTTGAGTCGCCGACCAAGGCGAAGACGATTACCAAATATCTGGGACGCGGCTATACCGTGATGGCCTCTGTCGGCCACGTCAAGGATCTGCCGACCAGCAAGCTGGGCGTCGATCTCGAACACGACTTCGAGCCGCAATACGTCACGATCAAAGGCAAGTCCAAAGTCCTCGCTGAAATCAAGAAAAAGGCCGAAGAGGCCGACACGATCTATCTTGCGCCGGACCCCGATCGGGAAGGGGAGGCCATTGCCTGGCATATCGCCGAAGAGTTGAAGGGGAAGTCGAAAAAGAAGAAAGAGAGCAAAGTTTTCCGGGTACTCTTCAACGAGATCACCGAGTCGGCCATCAAGCGCGCGCTGAAGTCGCCGGGCGACATCGATATGAATCTCGTCAATGCCCAGCAGGCGCGCCGCGTGCTGGACCGCATCGTCGGCTATCAAGGCAGCCAGTTGCTGTGGAATAAAGTGCGCCGCGGGCTCAGCATGGGCCGGGTGCAGTCCGTCGCCATGCGGCTGATCTGCGAGCGGGAAGCCGAACGGGACGCGTTTCGCGCGGAAGAGTATTGGTCGCTGACCGCGTTGCTCGCCGGCGCCAATCCGCCTTCGTTTGAGGCCAAGCTGCACAGCATCAACGGGGAAGAGGCGTCGATCGAGAATGCCGAGCAGGCCGGCCGTGTGGTGGCGGCGATTCAGGGCAAGCCGTTCGTGGTCGAGTCGATTGAGCGGCGGGAAAAGAAGCGGAACCCCGTGGCGCCCTTCATTACGTCCCGGCTGCAGCAGGAAGCCGCCCGCAAGCTGCACTTCTCTCCGAAAAAGACCATGACGCTGGCGCAGCAGCTGTATGAAGGCATTGAAATTGGAGCCGAAGGGGCGACAGGTCTCATTACCTACATGAGAACCGACTCCCCGAGAATCTCCAATGAAGCGATGGCCGAGGCGCGCGAAGTGATTCAGGCCCGGTTCGGGGCGGACTATCTTCCGGCGACGCCGAATGTCTACAAGACGCAGAAGGCGGCGCAAGAGGCGCACGAGGCGGTCCGGCCGACAGCGGCGGCCCGCGACCCCGAGTCGATCCGCCAATATCTCGACCACGATCAGTACAATCTCTATAAGCTGATTTGGAATCGCTTTATCGCGTCGCAGATGGTCCCGGCTATTTTGGATGTGACACGGATCGATTCCTCGCCGGTTGGGACGAAGGAGAAGTACGGGTTTCGTTCGACCGGCACGGTCGTGAAGTTCCCCGGCCATACGATCGTCTATATGGAAGGGGTCGATAAAGAATTGCCGACGCAGAAGCCGAAGGCCGATCAGGAGGCGGAGGACGACAACGAGCGCCAGCTGCCGGCCCTGACAGAAGGGGAATCGCTGCGGCTGGTTGACGCTGAAGGGCAATCGGTGCCGGGATTGCTTTCGAAGCAGCATTTCACGCAGCCGCCGCCCCGGTATAACGAAGCGCTGCTGATCAAAGAATTGGAAGAGAAAGGCATCGGGCGGCCGTCCACCTATGCCGCGATTATTTCCACGATTCAGGACCGCAAGTACGTCGAAAAGACCGAGGGGCGGCTCGTGCCGACCGAGACGGGCAAGACCGTGCATGAGTATCTCATGAAGGGCTTCCCCGAGCTCATCAATGTGGATTTCACCTCGCATCTCGAAGAACAACTCGACGAAGTGGAAGAGGGGACCAAGCCCTGGGTAACGGCGGTGCGGGATTTCTATACGCCGTTTACGAAGGAGCTGGAGCGGGCCAAGACGATTCCAGGGCCGAAGGATACGGTTGAGCCGCCGACGAATATCCCCTGCGAGAAATGCGGCAAGATGATGGAGATCAAGTGGGGGCGGAACGGCAAGTTCCTCGCGTGCCCCGCCTATAAAGACGATCCGCCCTGCAAGAATACGCAGAATTTTCAGAAGCTCGAAGATGGGACGATCAAGATTGTCCCGAAGATTGAACTCACGACCGACCAGAAGTGCGACAAGTGCGGCAGCGCCATGGTCGTCAAGACCGGGCGGTTCGGGAAGTTTATCGCCTGTTCGGCCTATCCCGAGTGCAAGACGACCAAGCCGATGGCGTTAGGCGTGAAGTGCCCTCAGCCGGACTGCGGCGGAGATCTTGTGCAGAAGCGGACCAAGAAGGGGCGCTCGTTCTTCGCCTGCAGCCATTACCCGAAGTGCGAATTTGCGCTGTGGGATCGCCCCGTCAACAAGGCGTGTCCGACGTGCCAGGCGCCGTTCCTCATTGAGAAAGTCAGCAAACAGGCCGGCCGGAGCGTGCAATGCCGCAATGAAGAATGCGGGTACCGCGAAGCCGGATAGTGCTGCTGCTCGCCCGTCGATTTTCTTCCTCATCCTTTCCGCCGTTGAATCTGAGAAACGGATTCATGTGCGCTCCGTCGTGAGGGCACCCTCTCAAGGGCTGTCGGTTGACGGGCGCCGAATGCCAGAGGATAATAAAGATAACAGTTCGGTCGCTACGACTCATAAGACCTGCCTGCGCCCCGATCAGAGGGCCTGCCTGAATGAAGAAAGGGGAACTACCGATGAAAGCGAAAGAGGGTGTAATCGACCTTTTGAACAAGGTGTTGACGGCCGATCTCACGGCCATCAATCAGTATTTTGTGCATGCCAAGATGTGCGCAAACTGGGGGTATGAACGGCTGCACCATAAAGTGCGTGAGCGCAGCATCGACGAGATGAAGGACGCCGATGTATTGATTGGCCACATTCTCTATCTTGAGGGGGTGCCCAACGTGCAGCGCATGAACGCGGTGCAGGTCGGTGAAACGGTGCCCGAGCAGCTCAAACTCGATCTGAAGGCGGAGCAGGAGATGCTGGCGCTGTTGAGTGACGGGGTCGTCCATTGCGCCAAAGTGGCGGACTTCACGACGCGGCACATGTTCGAGGACATGGCGAAGGATGTCGATGCGCATATCGACTGGATCGAAACGCAGATGGAAACGATCAAGCAGGTCGGCCTCGAGAACTATCTCGCCGAGCAGATCAAAAAAGACAGCTAGCGGAGAACGGTTTCCCCAAGATGAAGGAAAGGATGTGCTCTGATGAAAGCCAAAGAAGGAATCCTTGATCGGCTCGCTGAGATCCTGACAGCCGAATTGACGGCCGTGCACCAATATCTGCTGCACGCGGAGTTGTGCCGCCATTGGGGCTATGAGCGGCTGGCCGATCAATTTCAGCATTTATATACGGAAGAGGTGACCCATTCAGGCCAGTTGGTCCGGCATATTCTCTACCTGGGCGGACGGGCCGATGTGAGCAAGCTGGACAAGGTGAAAGACGGGGCGTCGGTTAAAGACTTGTTCGAGACGAATCTTGCCTTTGAAAAAGAGGATGTGGAGATGCTGCGGAAGGCGATCGCCCATGCGGCCAAGGTCGGGGACTTCACCACGCGCCACAAGCTGGAAGAGATGGTCGTGGATTCGGAGGAACATGTCGACTATTTCGAGCGCCAGCTCGCCACCATTGGCCAGACCGGCCTTCCCGCCTATCTCGCCGAGCAGATGAAGTCATAAACACGGTATCGGTGGCGTTCTGCGCTGCAAAAGTGTGGGCGGGGGGCCCCAGGAGGACTGAGGGCCCCCGCCCGCGAAGTGGGAGGTCATGGCTCCCACTCCGGTGCCGGCGCGTGGAGAGCGCCGGCTGTTGACGATGCTGGATGCGTGCCCCTCCTATTCGTAATCCTCGTTCAGCGATTTCAAGAATGCAGCCAGTGACGCCACGTCGGCCTGTGTCAGGGCGATGCCCTGTAGCTGCACGGCGCCGTTCCGCAAGGCGCCGTCCCGGGCCTGTGCGGCGGCGTCCCGGTAGAATTGCACCGTGTCGTCCAGCGTATCGAATTGCCCGTTGTGCATGTAGGGCCCGCCGTGTCCCAGGTCTCGAAGCCCCGGAGTCTTGAAGCGGGCGATGGCGCGGTCGAGCAGGATGCTGTCAGCCAGCGGACAGGGCTGCTGGCCGTCGCAGAGCATGGCGCGGATCGTGTCCTGCGGCTCCGGCATGTCGGGATTCGCGAAGATATTCCAGACGCCGAGATCCGTCAGGCCGGGGTTGGCGGCCATCGGAACAGCCCGGAATGGCTCCTGATAGGACGGATGGTTGTGGGTTGCGGGGAGGTAGCGCTCGGGAGAGGCGCTGCGCTCCGCCAGGTTCGGGATGGCGAGTTGGGCGAATCGTCCGGCGCCGTGCAGGCCGTCGTATTCTTTCTGGGCCGTGCCGGTGTTGTGCAGGTTGAAATCGGTAAAGTTCGGCGCGGCATGGCAGGCGACGCAGTTGCCGATGCCGCCGGCGGCAATCTCGCGCGGGGCCAGCGGCAGGGCAGCCGGCTCAGCCAGGAAGATATTCAGGCCGGCCAGTTCGTCAGCGCCGAAGCGGAACGATTGATCGTGGAATTGGAACCGGCCGTCCGCCGTGTTCGGATTGCCGCTGACGAAGACGAGCGTGCCCGTTTGCTGGCGGGCGGCGATCAAGGTTCGCAGGCGCCGGCTGTAGTCGAGCGGCGATTCATTCGCCTCCGGCTTTCTGGGCAGGCCATTGCGGGCCAAGAAGACATCGTAGGGCGACAGGATGAAGCTCCCGGCCTTGTCTTGGGCAAAAGCCAGTTGCTCGACGTAGGCGGCGACCAGGCGCACGACGCCGTCGAAGATTTCCTGGTCGGTGGCCCTGGCGACGTTGACCCGGAAGGCGGGAGGGAGCCGGAACTCATTGGGAATCGGCTGGCCGCTGCCGGTGAGCATGACGGCCAGCGGCAGGCGGCCGAACTCCTGCGCGAGAGCGCCGGTGCCGTCGTCTTCCCGCACAATGCGGGCGACGTGGGCGATGGCCTGGGCCTTTTCCCCCGGCACCCAGCCGAAATTACGGCCGGTGAAGGTCGCCGCGGTCAGCCCGGTCATGGTGGCAAACTCGCCGTCGAAGTGGAAGAGCGTGCCCCCGGTCCGAGCCAGCGAGGCGTTCACCAGCGGCGGCGAATTTCTGGGGGCGGTAAGACGGCCGTCGGCGCGGGCCGGGATCGGGCTGCGGCGGGCGAAGTCGCCGTAGGTGCGCATGCCCCCTCCCGGCGTCCCGACATGTTCATCGACCAGGTGGCAGGCGCGGCAATTCATGGAGAGGCCCGCGAAGGGGCCCGGCAGGCCCTGTCCGGGCACCGTGGTGTCCGTGAGCGTCATGACCGGATCGCCCGCCGGCATCGGGGTGTTGACCCGTCCTCCCGCATCCAGATAGGCCTTGAAAAATTGCGCGAAGCGCGTTTCGAGAAACAGGCGCTCGCCGTTGGTGACTTCCGGCGGATCGAATGTGAGGGGGCTCTGCGAAGCCGGCTGTGCCGTGGCGGAGACCGAATCGGATCCGCCGCCGGAGCAGCCGGAGAAGGCCAGCGCGGAGCACAGCAGCACGGAAAGAGGAAGAAATGCGGAGCAGCGGGGGATGTCTTTCATGGTGAACCTCTTACAGTTAGGGTGAAACAGGGGGTGACGGAAACGAACCATATTGGCGGCAAAGGAGACTGACCAGTCCTGGGTCGAACTGGGTGCCTGACGCCACGAGGAGAATCCGGAGCGCGACACGGTTGCGCGCATCCCGGAGGTCTATCAGGGGAACGCGGATGGCGTCGAAGGCGTCGGCGATCGCCAAGATCCTGGCGCCAACGGGAATGAAGGCCCCTCGAATGCCATAGGGATAGCCGGTGCCGTCCCACCGCTCGTGATGGTGGGCGACCAGCACGGCCGCTTCGCGCAAGAAGGCGTAGGGTTCCAGCAGCTGCGCGCCAAGCCGGGAATGGTGCTGCACGGCGATATAGGACTCGGACTCGAAGGGAGACGGCTCCGCAATCAGTTCCTGAGGCAGCATCAACAGGCCGATGTCATGGAGCAGCGCGGCCAGCTTCAGGTGATGCAGCTCGTCGGTTGTGAGGCCGGCGGCTTCCCCTAGCTTCATCGCGATGGCGGCGGCGCGCCGTCCGTGGCCGGATTGCCAGGGGAGCATCCGGTCGATTTCTCTGCTTGCCTGGCTGACCAGGAGGCGTTCGATCTCGCGGCGCGACGCGGCGGGAAGTTTCAGGCGATCGGTCTTTCGGAGCAATCCCTGTATCGTGAGAACCGATGGACTCACCGTGGGAACGATTGTGCGCGGCATACCATCCCTTTCAAAAACAAAGAGCCCGAGACCACTGTCGTGATCCCGGGCTCTGGGCGAAACCTCTGGCCTCTTGACGGATTGAGTTATCGTGCCTGCTTAGCCGTGATTCGAGTGTTTCCCTGCCATTAAGGGTTGCCCCAATATCCACATTTCATACAGCGGGATGCCCATCATGATGAGGAAGCTGACGGTCATCAGCGTATCGCCGGTGAGCATGGTCAGCACAAAGACCGGAGAGACGTAGGTGATGAGCCAGGGTGACGCGAGGTCGAGCATGACGCCGCCGAAGGCCATCCAGGTGGCCGCCGATTTGATGGCATGACTGGCGGCCGTCAAGTAGAGCACGTGCACCAGGATCATGAACACGACCGGCATCGTGAAGATGTGAAAGTGCGTGACTTCCGCCAGCTCACGGAACGACATGGGTTCACCGAACGTGGAGTCCGACCCGCGGTAGTGATCGGCAATGCCTTGGGGCGACAAATTGGTCATGCTGTGAGCCCAAAAGAAGGAAAAGCTAAACCCCACCAGCATCAAGAGCAGGAAGAGGGTATATAGCAATCGGATGTGCCGGTCTGAGTCACGAAGTTTAAATCGCTGGTTAAAATTGCGCATAGTGGGACGCTCGGTCCGCTCCGGTTAATTGCCAAAAATGGACGATAAAACACCCTTGTCGGTCTTGCGGGATGCCACGGTGTCGCTGCCGATCCCGGCGGGCTTCAGGTAGAATTCATCCACCAAGACCAGGACGCGCTTGATGCCCGCGCTCATGGAGCGGACGGACATGGTCGCGCCGCTGATGTTGATGATGTCCTTATTGATGCGGACAGGGTCGAGGACGGTTTTGCCTTCGTATTGGGTATTGAACCGTTTCTGCCGGATTTCGCTTCCGCGTGACTCACGGAACACCAGCAGTTCGATATCCGAGACGCGGCCTTTGTTGTCCACCCCGACCATGTAGGTCATGGGCTTGTGTTTTCCGATGGTGTTTTGGACGAGGGCGTAGCCGTCGATGTGGGTGCCCGTTTCGCCGATATAGACCTCAAAGGATTCTTCAGGGAATTTCCAGCCGATGCGATCCTCGATCTGCGCCTTCTTGTCAGGGCTGAGCTTGATGATGTCCTTCCGAACCCGTTCCGATTTGGGGAGCATGATTTTGACGCCTTCTTCTTCGCTCATGAAGACCTCGGCCATCATCATTTCCTGCTCGGTCAGGTAACGTTTCAATTCGCTGTCCCAAATGCGTTCGCTCCACGCCGGAGTGGCGAACGCGGTCAAGGTCAGGAGGCCTCCCAGAAACAGGACGGAAGGTTTCATGATGCCGGACATCCTTTCTCACGGAGCTTGCTATTCAATCGACGGGACACGTCTTGCAGAACCTCTTCGGAAGGATCCACGGGCCACCATTTCAGGGACTGTTGCGTGACGCCCCCGCGGGCATGCCATCGCTGGCGGGTTTCCAGGATGCTGACCGACGTGACATCATTCTGCGAAGTGAGGGAGGCCGTGAGGCGCGCACGCTCTCGATTGCCGAAGCCTTCCCGGCCAAAGGTTCCGAACCCTCGTTCCGTCCCTTCCATTTCGATCCAGGCCGTTTCGATGACGCCCTTCTCTTTGTTCTGTGCCGTGATGGAGTGCCCTTTCAATGTGTCCAGCGTGGCGTCCCAGACCTGGTCGTAGGAGCAGACGTAGTATTGATCATGGCTTCCGCTCATGGTGGCGCAGCCGCTCGCCAAGAGTAAGAGTCCTGAGAATATTGCCAAGCGGTTCACGTTCGATCCACTTCTTTCCGGCGGCGGCCCCTCTTCTCAAGAAAAAGGGCCGCCGCCATAGGGCATTTAGAAATACGTGGCTGCCGAGATGACCAGGGCGCTGTCATGGATGCGGCTGCCATCATTGTTGGGATTATAGGCTTTCGGCTGATACTGATAACTGATCTTGAACACGGTATCTTCAATCGGACGATAGTTCAGCCCAAATGAAATCTGTTCAAGCTCGCCAAATCCACCGGTTTTGTTATCCAGGTTGGTATTGATCCGGTCGTAGCGGATCACCGCGGTGAAGGTAGAGCCTTCCCCAAAGCGCTTTGGCGACCAGGCTCGCAGGAAGTCCGGCATAAAATGGTAGTTGCCCTGCATATAGAATCCGTTCATCCGCTGAGGGGCCGTGCCGATGGTGCTGGAGGATAGCCCTGAGAGCAATGAACCGGGTGTGTAGGCTGTGCTGCCGTTAATGGCATGGGCGTTATTCCGTGCGTAGACCCAGGCGGCTTCACCGATGATCTCGAACGGGCCTCGCTGCAAGGTCCAGTCAAGCGCCGCAATCGTCAACGGATTATGATTGGGGCCTGGTGCCGAGTTGCCGTGGTATGCGGATCCTGCCACTTCAACGCCCAGCATGGGGCTCACCGCGACGCGGCCGCTGAAAGCTTTTCCATTGTTGATGTCGAGACCATCATCCGACGCACATTTCCGCTGCCTCGAGCCTCGCGTTCCGTTGGATTCGGTGATACGAGGGGTGCCGTCGGATTTGTACCCGCAGGGGCCGGTGGTCACGTAGAATTCGTAGTCGACCTTTCCGGTTCTGCCAGGATAAAGGGTGCCGTAGAAACCGGCCCCAGTTTCCGCCATGGTCGAGGGGATAATGAAACGGCTTACCAAGGGGCGATCGGTTAAGTCGTTCAGCGGAGAATCGTGCAAGAGGTTAAACTTTCCAATCGGTATGAGAAGGATACCGGTACGGAGATTAAACGGTTCATTAACAAGGTAGTCAATGTGGGCAAACTCCAGTCCGATTTCAGCCCCCTGAGTAGCATCCTCTCTGATTCCGTGCTCAATTTCGAGTTCCGAGGCAAACTTTACATGCTCGGTAATATCCGCATAAATAAACGGGACGAATCGCTGCTGATCGAACCCGTTGGTGTTACCGCCATACCCGTTCTCGATACTGGGTTTGCGCTGAGAGCGGTATTGCATATCCATATAGCCACCGACGATCGCTTTCGGTGCAGTAACGAACGGTTTGGCGTAGACCAAGCGGCCTGAACCCGTGGAGCCGAATCCTAGTGCCGGCTGCGATTCCGTCCGTCGTTCCTTGCCGACTTCGGGAAGAGACCCGATACCCGGCTCGGCCGTTTGTCCGGAAGCACCTTCTTTGCGTTCCGTTGCGCCCTCGCGCCGTTCATGTTCTTGCAGGCGCTTTTCGACTGCTTGATCGACGAGCTTCTTAATGTCCTCCGGGGTCATGTTCTCGGCCCAGACCGGCGCAACCGGCAAGCTGGCAATCACGAGAGCCCCGAGGATTGACCGGATCCTCATTGTGAACCTCCATGAATGTGAATGTGATGATGGTCTGACTCGGGACTCGGTGGTCTCTGGTCGGTCAATCGAAGATGTGTCGGTTCGGGAGTCTGACTGTAGAGCAACTGTGTCTGCGCCTCCTTTCTTGAGCTGGTTCATGATGCGATGTGGCTCCATCCTTCAATGGCGGAGAAGGGAATGGTGACGATGCGTTTGCATCGCTTGCACTTCAGCTCCAATCCTCCCCCGATGACCTTGGCAATGAGCTGCCCGCACTCACAGCGGGTTTCGCTGGAGAGGGGAGCGGCCGGTTGACTGGATTTTACGGTGACCATATCCTCGCGCCTCATCTCTAAATGAAATTGAGAACGATTATTAATATCCTGACAGCGCCGCTGCTGTCAAGTGTTGATTTCGGTGTGCTGCCGCGGCAAGGCGCATATATTTCAGCGGCTAAATCTCCTATACTTCCAGCAGGATTGGGGCTAGAAGGAATGCCAGTCATGAAAAGAAGGTGCGTCATATGGTGTCATCGTTGAGGTGGCTGCTGCTGTTGTCGGTCGGTATTCTCGCAGGGTGCGGGCTGGTTCATCCGGCTGCCACGCCGGTCGTGGTCAAACGGACCCAGATGCATATGGGCACGCTGGTGTCGATTACGGCCGTGGCTCCGACCGATGTGCGCGCGCACGAGGCGATTGCCGCGGGGTTTGCCGAGATCAAGCGTTTGGAGCAGCTGCTGAGCACCTGGATTCCTACCAGCGAATTGTCGGCGGTGAATCAGGCGGCTGGTCGTAATGCGGTAGCCGTAGGCCGGGACACGCTGGAATTGGTGCAACGTTCGCTCGATATGGCGCGGTTGACCGATGGGGGATTCAATATTGCCGTCGGCCCGGCGGTCGAGGCCTGGAGCGTGACGGAGCGGCAACAGATTCCCTCCCAGGCGGAGCTGCAACAGTTGAAACCATTGGTGGATTGGAAGAGCATCCGCATTGATCCGGAAGCCCACACGATTTTTCTGCCCCATCAGGGAATGCGCATCGATGTCGGCGGAATTGGAAAAGGATATGCGGCTGATCGGGCCGTAGACGTGCTTCGAAAGGCTGGCGCAACCGGAGGTGTAGTGGCGTTGTCAGGCGACATCAAAACATTCGGTGATTTGCCTGGAATGAAGGGATTCCCGGTGGGGATTCGCCATCCACGACAGGACGGCGCACTGGTTGCCACGATCGATCTGAAAGACGAAGCGATTTCAACAGCCGGGGACTACGAGCGCTATTTTGAGCTGGAGGGGGTGCGGTATCACCATATCCTTGATCCGGTCTCGTTAGAACCGGCGCGTCTGTGTCAAAGCGTCACGATCATTGCGAAAGAGGGCACGATGGCCGATGGGCTGGATACGGGGATTTTCGTGTTAGGCCCTGAACGGGGCATGGCGTTGGTCGAGCGGTTGCCGGATGTGGAGGCCGTCATCATCGATGCCGAAGGAAAGATCACGGTGTCATCGGGGCTTCGTACGAGACTGCGGTATCCCTGAGCGGGTGATCCGGGGAGAGGCTTACCGGCCCGTTTTCAGATCGTAACTAATCGAGAATTTGATCGGCCGCTGCGGCCGGCCCAGCGGACGGGAGAGATGAATCGGCGGGCCCTTTTCGACGTCGCTGACGGCGGCCTGATCGAGCAGCGTATTGCCGGAGCTCTTCGACACCTTGACGTCACTCAACGTGCCGTCGTCATGCAGTATCGCGACCAGCACGACTTTGCCTTGAACGCCTTCCGTCCGCAAGCTGGCCGGGTAATGTTTCTCCAAGTCCTGAATCCATTTCCCCATTAAGTCTGCCAGCCAGCCGTCGTCGGGTTTGGTGATTTTCGATTGGGCCAGAGGGGCGAGGGTTGCGACATCTTGTGTTGGGGCTGGTGTGGGCTGCGCCGCCGGCATTTCCTGGGGAGGCGCGGTATGTTGAGAAAGCGATTCTCCCGTTGGTGGTGGCGCGGTCACGCTGGGGGCGGAAAGCGCAGTAATGGAGGTGGGGCGAGACTCCATGGGAGGAGTGGGCTGGTCCGGGGCATGGGATGATGACGATACGGCTGGCGCCGGTGCTTCAACTGCGGGCGCGGGCTTCGGGAGATCTTCCGATTTCATCGGAAGCTTGGGCGCCGTCGGAAGCGGCGCACGAACCGGTTCGGGGGCTGGATCCATTTTCGCCGGAGCGGAGGTCTGTGGTGGCGGCTGGGGCGCTGGCTCAGACTTGGGTGGTGGAGCGGCTTGGACGGGAGCTGGAGGCGGTTGAACGGGAGCGACGGGAGCCGGCAAAGGGCGCGGAGTCGCTTCGATGCGTGATGGTTCGGCAGTCATTTCCCTTGGAGCCGGTTGCGTGGGCGAAGGCGTTCGCTGAAGAGGCGCCGTTGCCGGACGGGACGGCTCAGGGGGCGTTGGGGGTGCGTGGTTCGTCGCGGCCTGAGAGGCCGGTCTGGCAACCGGTTCCACCATGGCGACGTCCCATTGGAACGGCTCCACGTCCGGCGCCAGTTGCAGGCGCTGTAGCAGGAAGACCGCTCCGAGCGCAAGGGCGCCGTGCACACAGACTGAGGCCACCCACCCGGCGATGTTCGCATTGATGGCTGAGGCTCGGCCATGGGAATGGGCCAGGGTCACAGCCGGATCACCTCCAGGCTGACCTGCTGAAATCCAAGCCCGCGCACCTCATCGACCACGGAGACGAATCGTTCCAGCACGGTTGCCTTATCGGCCCGCACCACCACCGCGGAATCTCGCGACTGGGTTTCCAGGGCCGAGGGCAGCCCTCCTTCCGGGACCGATTTGTCGTTGAGGTAGAGGCCTCCTTCCGCGGTCAGGGTAATGACCAGAGGCACATCCTTCCGGTCGCTGACCGATTTGGCCTTGGCCAGACTCACAGGGATTTGGCCAGTGGTGATGAAGGTGGCCGTGGTCAGGACGATCACGAGCAGGACCAGCATCACATCCACGAGCGGGATAACGTTGATTTGATCAACCTGCTGACGATCCATGATGCACCTTATACTCGGTGAGCAGTTCGCTGACACGGCGGCGGAGGATGTTGTTCATGACGACGCAGGGAATGGCCACCAGCAGGCCGACCGCCGTGGCCTTCAAGGCCAGGCTGAGGCCGATCATGATGGTATTGACGGCCATCGTGCCGGACGTGCCCATCGTATGAAATGTCAGCATGATGCCGAGCACGGTGCCGAGCAGGCCGATGTACGGCGCGTTAGCGGCCACCGTGCCGATAATCACCAGCCGCTTGGTCAGGGCCATCTCGAAGATCTGGGCATTGGGGTAGTGGGAGAAGTTCACGGTCCGATAGAACAGCCACCGCTCCACCGCCACGGCGACAGACCAGAGGCTCAACCCGAGCAGCAGGCCGATGATCCCGTAGTCCACCGCGTTCTTCAACGCGTCCATAAGCGAACTCCTTGCGTGCCCAGGGGATGAATCCTGGTGGCTGGGTGAGTAAAAGACAGGAATAGACCCGTATGAATGCCAGATGGGGAAAAGGCCTGTCAACTATGGTTGGGCCGGCGCATCGCTCGCTGCCGCGGGGCCGGGGAACAGGACGGTGTGTGTGGCCAGCACGCGCAACTCGACGGCGGCGCCCTCCTGATACACGCTCGTGGAGCCGGCGCTGCTGTGGACGATCTGTCCCGATGGCAGGCTGACCGTATAGAGGTTTTCCGATCCCCGAAACTGCCGGGCGATGATGCGGGCGCCGGCGCCTTTGGCCGGAGCCAGCTGGATATCGTCGGGACGAATCATGACCACCACGCCGGCGCCCTCTTCGCTGGTGAGGGTATTGGGAAACTCGCCCAGCTCCGTGTGCACCATGCCGTTGTGGATCGTGCCCTGGATGAAGTCGGCTTGTCCGACGAAATCCGCCACAAAGGGACTGGCGGGCATGTGATAGATCAATTCCGGCGTGTCCATTTGCTCCAGGCGGCCTTGGTTGAGCACCGCGATCCGGTCGGCCATGGCAAAGGCTTCTTCATGGTCGTGGGTCACGAGGATGGTCGTCGTCTTGGTGCGGCGCAATAAGGCATGCAGCTCCTGGCGCATCCGGCTGGCCATATCTGGATCCAGATTGCTGAAGGGTTCGTCGAGCAGCAGGACGACCGGATTCTGCACCAGCGCGCGCGCCAGGGCCACACGCTGCTGCTGGCCGCCGGAGAGTTCATGCGGGTAGCGCCGGTCGAAGCCTTCGAGGCCGGTGAGCGTGAGCATCTCTTGGACCCGGCATGTGCGCTCGCTTCTGGAAAGGTGATGCAGGCCGAAGGCGATGTTGTCGGCCACGCGCAGGTGCGGGAAGAGGGCATATTCCTGAAACACCATCCCGACGCGGCGTTGCTCGGTCGGGATGGTCAGATTCTGGCTGGACACGAGTTGTCCCGACAGGAACAGTTCCCCTGCACGGACCGGTTCGAATCCGGCGATGGCCCGCAGAATCGTGGTCTTTCCGCAGCCGGACGGGCCGAGGAGACAGAGGATTTCCCCTTCGCGCGCGGCGAATGAGATGTTCCGGATCGCCGGCCGGCCGGTTTCGTACGCGCAGGAGACGGAGCGCAGTTCCAGCACATTGGAAGCCGGCCGATAGAGGTCCGGTTGCACAGTGGCCATGTCAGTGTCGGTCCGTATCATGGTGTTCAGGTACTCCTGTTCGCGCGCCTGTCAGGCCGACCGCCAGTCTTTGGAGACCAGCAGCCACAGCGCCGGCAAGCTCAGCAAGACGATCAGCAGGGCCGAGGGTGCCGCCAATTGAAAGTACTCTTCGCTCGCTTCCAGCCACACGCGAATGGCCAGCGTGTCGAATCCCACCGGACGCAACAGCAGGGTGGCCGGCAATTCCTTCATCGTTTGGAGAAACATCAAGACCCAGGCGACGATGAAGCCGTTGCGCACGAGCGGCAGGGTGACGCGCCGCCAGGTGTCGCGCACCCCCAGCCCCAAGGTTCTGGCCACTTCTTCCAAGTTGGGGGTGATCTGTTGCAGCGCCGGTTCGAGCGACTGGAGTCCGGCCGGAAGGAAGTGGATCACGTAGGCCACGATCAGCAAGAGCACGGTGCCGTAGAAGATGGGCGTCAGTTTCAGGCAGAGGACCAGCACCGCCAGGGCTGCGACCGGCCCGGGCAACACATACCCGGCGTAGGCGGCCTGGAGGCAGCCAAGATTTAGCAGCGTCGGCCGCCGGCTGGCTAAGTAGGCGAGCGGCAAGCCGATCAGCACCCCGGCGGTGGCGGCGGCGGCGGCCAGCAGGGCGCTGTTCCAGATGAACCCGTAGAAGCGGCTGTCGATGATGGCCAGGGCCTCCGGCGACAAGCTCCATTTCACCAGCAGATATGCGGGCACGCCGAAGGACATGGCCACAATTCCGCCCAGCAACGCCGTGATCGACAGCGCGCCGATCCAGCGGCATGGGATCCGTTGCGGCGCTCGATACCGCCCGGTGGTTTGATAGAAGCGGCTGCGTTGCCGGAACCAGCGCTCGGTGACAAGGAACAACAATGCGAGGACGACAAGCAGGACGCTCAGGATACTGGCGGCGGTGTTATCGGACCGGCCGGTCATCTGTTGAAAGACGGCATAAGTCAGGGTCTGGTAGCGCAGCAGCGAGACGGCGCCGAAATCCGACACGACATAGAGAATGACCAGTGCCACGCCGGCCGCAATCGAGGGGCGCATCAGGGGGAGCGTCACACGCCAGAGCGTCATCATGCGGGACACGCCGCTGACCCGCGCCACTTCTTCAAATGAGACGTTCAGGCTCAAGAGCGCGGTCCGCGTCAGCAGATAGACGAAGGGAAAGGTGTCCAGCGCCATGACGAGCGTGGTGCCCCAAAAGCTTTGCGGGGAGACAATGCGGCTTTGCGGCCCCGCCCAGATCTGCCAGGCTAGCTCCACCGGGCCGCCGAACCCCAGGAGATAGGTGTAGACATAGGCCAGCACGTAGGTGGGCATGGCCAGGGGGAGAATCAGCGCCGCTTCCCACAGGCGCCGCCCGGGGAAATCGAAGCGCACGACGAGCCAGGCCGTCGTAACACCCAGGATCAGGGTGAGCACGGCGACGGAACCCGCGAGCGAGATAGTGTTCCAGAGCAGTTCGGGGATGCGCGTGGCCCAGAGGCGCGACCAAACGGCCGGGTCGGCCGTGACCGCCAGCAGCGTGACATAGCCCAGCGGGAGCAGGATCAGTCCCGCCGTGGCGATTGCCATGAGCTGCAGCGGAGAAGACAGTTGTCGCCGGAGCGTCGTCACCAGGAGCCTCGTGTGATCAGCGGAGGCCCACTTGTTCGATGAGCGTCAGCGTCGGTTCCCGGAGCTCGGCCAGCTTCGTCAGCGGGACCAGCGCGGCGCGAAAGCTCTTGCGATCCACGAGCGCGGGATCCGCCTTGACCTCCGGATGCAGCGGGTATTCTTTATCCAGGTCGGCGAACATTTTCTGGCCGGCTTGCGCCACGAGGAACTCGATGAGCAATTTGGCGTTGTCGGCATGGGTGCTGGACTTGGTGATCCCGATCCCGGTCACGTTCATGATCGCGCCCATGCCGCCTTCTTTTTGATCCGGCATGAGGACGGCCACCGGCGCCGCCGGTTGGGTCGCGAGGTGGCGATAGACGTAATAGTGGTTCACGATCCCCATGGCCACCTGGCCTTTGGCCACGGCGTCCACGATCTGGGAACTCTTTTGATAGACCTGGGACCCGGCATTGTCACGCAGCCCGGTCAGAAATTGTTTCGTCTTGTCATCGCCGTGGGTGGCGCGAATGACCGAGACGCCAGCCTGGAGATATTCGCTGCCTGAGTTTGGAATGGCGATTTTGTCTTTCCATTGGGGATCTGCCAGGTCGAACAGCGAGGTGACTTGGCCTGGTTTGACCATCGTGGTGTTATACACGATGATCCAGAACCGTCCCGAGAGGCCCACCCAGCTGTTGTCGGCGGCGCGGAACTGCGAGGGAATGGCACGCTCCACTTCGCGCATGTTCAGCGGGCGCAAGAGCCCTGCGCCGCGCGCCAGTTCAAGGCTGCCGGCATCGTTCGTGAGCAGCAGGTCGGCAGGGGTCCGATCTCCTTCGGCCTTCAACCGGTTGACCAATTCTGTCGTTCCGGAGGACAGCAGCTCGATTTGAATGCCGGTCTTCGCGGTGAAGGCGTCGAAGACGGGCTTGATGAGCCGTTCAGACCGGCCTGAATAGACGGTCAGCTTATCGGCGGCCGGTGAGGCCGTTGGTATGCACAGGGAGAGGCTCAGGGCGAGTGAACAGGCGGTGAGCATCGCCAGCGCAAGCCGGCGCCCGGCGGATGCCGCGCCTGTCCGGTGACGAATATTGAAGGAGGTCATGGGCGTCCTCGCTCGTAAAATTGAAATTGATAAATCCTCTCAAGAAGGTATCAAAAAAAACGGCAGGGGTCAATGACGGCAGCGGGAACAGAGGCCGTACAGTTCAAGGCGGTGAGTCGAAATGGTAAAGCCGTTGCGGGTGGCCACTTCTTCCTGGAGCTTTTCGATTTCGCAGTTTTCAAACTCCACGATCTTGCCGCACCCTGTGCAGATCAGATGGTCGTGGTGGCCTTTGTGGGAGATGTTGTCGTATTGCGTCTGGGTGCCGAAATGCCGGGCCTGGGCTAGGCCGGCCTCGCAGAACAGGTTGAGCGTGCGGTAGATCGTGGCCAGGCCCAGATGCGGGTCTTTCTTGGCCAGCTGGTGGTACATCTCTTCCGCCGTAATATGTTCTTGCTTGAGGAAGGCGTCGAGAATGAGCTCGCGCTGGCGCGTCAGCTTGAGCTGATGCTTGGCGAGGTGGTCGCGAAGCATGCTCATTTCTTTTTCACTTTTGGCCATGGACCGGCGCGGGCTCCAATTCGGACCCCATTTAAGACCAAACCTGCGCGAGGGTCAAGGGGACAAAGGCTAGGGCGCCAGGACTGTCGGGATCTCAGGGGTTTGACGATGCTGGAGGGGGCCGTTTATAGTGCGCCCTCCACCTGAGGCGAGACACACGCATCATGCGCAAGCCGAATCAGATCGCCGTCGATCGTGCCCTGTTGCTCTATGTGCTCGCGCTGGCTGAGCCGCATGGGCTGCTGAGCGATGTGAAGCTGCAACAACTCTGTTTCCTCTGTGAGCTCCAGACCTTCGGGAAGGGGTTCAAAGGATTTCACTTCGAGTTTTTCCGCTTTGCCTACGGCGCCTTCAGCAAAGATTTGGACAACGACCTGACCTCGCTCCGCCGCAAAGAGCGGGTAGAGAACTTCACGCTGTCTGATCAGGCCAAGGAAGAGGTGCTGCCGCTGCTTCAGAAGGGCATCGAGGGGGTGGAAACCAACGAGAAGATCAAAGAAATCATCGATGCCGTGGTGACGACGTATGGGCCTCAGGATACGGGGGCGATTACCACGTCAGTCGAATCTGTCGAGTTGAGCACGCCGCAACAGCCGGAGTTCAAGATTCCCATTCGCGATATCGTGTTTCACACCACCCTGCTGGTTCCCCATCGCATCGACGTGCAAGCGGAATTCACGCTCTCACCGGCCATCCTTGCCAAGCTGAATGCGGCCATGGGGTATTGAGGGTACTTGGCGCCGGCCGCTTGCGCCGGTTCAGCTCCGTCGTTTCCCGGCCTCTGATATGTGGGTAATCGGGAGGATGCTGTGGCATCCGGTGAGGCAGGATCTCAACGGTTCGAGGCGGAAGCCAGTGAGGGCTCCTCGCCTTGTAAGGCGCGTTCAGCCACCTTCGCCAGTTCATCAAGCTTGTCGGTATGGGCCGGTACCAGCCAGGCCTTGAGGGCCCGCGCCGCCGCGCCGCTGAAGGCCTGCCCAATGGCCGGCTCTTCGCGGGTGATCGCGACGAAGGGGGTGTTGGGATAGAGATTCCGAAAGAGGATCAGCCGGGAGAGGCCGTCATGATCGCGGGATTCCACTTCCGCCACGATGAGATCGTAGCCCGAGACCTGGCGGGCGCTGCGCTGCATGAGAATCTCGCGAGTGTTGGGCACGCTGGCGACGGTCGTGTTGGCCGGTGCCACAGCATGCCTGAGCTTCCCGCGGAAGGGCTCATCGTTGCAAATAATGAGGATGGCAGGCATAGGTCGGTGCTTCTCCTGTTGGTCTGAAGACGATGGCGTAAAAATATTGTCGATACACCGGGTAATGGCGAATATCTGAGGGGGCCTGCACGATCGTACCTCCCCAACGACGTTCACAGTGGTCGGTACTGATAGTATCAATGTCGATAGGATACCATTCTTTCTATGGGCGCAATAGAGACAGGTGGCTCGGGCCGGTTGGCGGAGATGGCGGGAGTATGGTTGTAATAGTGAGCGCTACAGTTGGTAGAGCTCGCCGTACTTCTTCTCCAGGTAGGCCAGAAACGGTTCAGGGTCGATGCTCTTGCCGGTTACCCGCCGGGCCAGATGGTCGGGGGTAAAGGTGCGGCCCCAGCGATGGATCTTTTGTTCCAGCCAGCGGCGCAGTTCCAGCATCTGACCCGCGGCGATGTGCTCTTCGAGCTGCGGCAGTTCCAGTTTCGCCTGTTCGAAAAATTGCATCGAGTAGAGATTGCCGAGGGTGTAGGTCGGGAAGTAGCCGAAGGCGCCGAATGACCAGTGCACATCCTGCAGCACGCCGACCGCATCGGTCAGGGGCGTAATCCCCAGATAGTCCCGCATTTTCTGATTCCAGAGCTCCGGCAGATCGTCCGGCCTGGTCCGGCCTTCGATCAAGTCCTGCTCGATTTCAAAACGCAGCATGATGTGCAGGTTGTAGGTCAGCTCGTCGGCCTCCACGCGAATGAAGGAGGGCCGCACGCAATTGATGGCGGCGTAGAAGGCGTCCTGATCGATGCTGCGCAATTGCTGTGGAAACGTCTGTTGCAGAATCGGATAGAAGAAGCGCCAGAAGGCCCGCGACCGGCCGACGCAATTTTCCCAGAGGCGCGACTGGCTTTCATGGATCCCTAGCGACACCGATTCGCCGAGCGGCGTGCCGAAATAGCGCTGATCGAGCCCCTGGTCGTAGAGACCATGCCCGCCTTCGTGAATGCAGCTGAAGAGGCAGGATTGCAGTTCCCGCTCGTACACCCGGGTCGTCACCCGCACATCGGTGGGGTGAAACGACGTGGTGAAGGGATGGGCCGAGAGATCCAGCCGTCCCCGGTTGAAATCGTAGCCCATCGCGATAAGCACCAGCCGTCCGAATTCCAACTGCCTGGTTGGGTCATAGGCATGGCGGAGGATGCTGTCGTCAATCTGCGCGGGACTGTCGGTGATCCGTTTCAGCAGCGGCACGAGGCGCGCTTTCATCGTGGCAAAGAGCGGGCGCAAGGCGGCGCAGGTGGAACCGGGCTCGTATTCGTCCAGCAGCGCATCATAGGGCGAGTCCGTGTAGCCCAGGTATTGTGCCTCTTCCCGCTTGAGGGAGAGGATCGTTTTGAGATTGGGAAGAAACTGGCTGAACTTGCTCTGCTCTTTGGCCTCGGCCCAGACCTGCTGCGCCAGCGAACATTCCCGGCTGATATTCACGACAAAGTCGGAGGGGAGTTTCTTGGCCCGGCTGAAATCACGCCAGATCTCGCGCAGCAGCGAGCGCGACGGTTCATCCCACAGGTTGCCGGGCTGATCGATGGCTTGCCCGGTTGCTGGATCCACGACCGTTTCAAGGAACCGTTCGATTTCCGGGGCGACAAGCTTCTCGTGGGCCAGGCCTTCGAGCACGGCGATTTGTTCCGCCCGCGCCTCGCCGCCGCCGGAGGGCATGTGCGTTTCCTGATCCCATGATAAGACGGCGGCGGCGCTGGTGATCCGCTGGATCTCCAGCAGCTTGGTCGTCAAGGGTTCGAGAGCTGCGACAGTCTTCACGCCCGGCCTCCTGGTCATTGCGCGGTGAGGGATGATGGCTCACGCTTCACGCAAAGGTGATGTATGATGGCGGGCCAGTGTACGCAACCCCGTCCGCGTTTTCAAACGAGAGAGGCTGCCGCATGAAGACTCTGGTATCGCACGAGATTGAAGCCTACGCGCAGGCGCATTCCATGCCCGAATCCGAGGTGGCCCGCGCTCTTCGCGAAGAGACTCAGCGGACGATGGACTATGCCCAGATGATCGTGGGGCCGCTGGAAGGGGCGTTTCTCAAGATGATGACGCAGCTCGTGGGAGCCAAGCGGGTACTGGAGATCGGCATGTTCACCGGCTACAGCGCCCTCTGCTTCGCCGAGGTCTTGCCGGACGATGGCCAAGTCATCACCTGCGAGATTGAGTCGGACACGGCTGAGCTGGGGAGAAAATATTTCGCCCAGAGCCCGCATGGCACGAAGATCGATGTCCGCCTCGGTCCGGCGCTGGAGACGATGCGGGAGCTGACCGGCCCTTTCGATCTGATCTTTATCGACGCCGACAAGCTGAACTATCTGAACTATTACCGCCGGGCGATGGATCTGCTGGCGCCGCATGGCGTCATCCTGATCGACAACGTGCTGTGGGATGGCGATGTGCTGAAGCAGCCGCCGCCCGATGAGAAAACGGCCGCCATCCAAGAGCTGAACCGCACGGTGGCCAACGATCCGCGCGTGACCGCCGTGCTGGTCACGATCCGCGACGGGGTGTTGGTGGTGAGAAGGAAGGCGAATTGACCGGTTTATGGCGGAGGGATACACTCGCCTGCCGGCATTGAGCCGGATCGACGCAAGGAGGGAATGACCATGGCACTGTATGCCTTTGACGGAACGTGGAACGAAGATGAAGCTGATGCCGCAAAAGAGACCAATGTTCTGAAGTTTTGCAAATGCCTGCCGCCGGATATGAACGTCTTTTACCAGGAGGGCGTCGGTACGCGGTTTGGATTTATTGGGAAACTGCTGGGCGGTGTGGCAGGGGCGGGAGGCCGGTTCCGAATCAGCGACGCGAAGGATCGACTGGAGCAGTATTTCGCCGAAGGGGATCGGACGATCGACATTATTGGATTTAGCCGCGGGGCGGCGCTTGCCCTGCATTTTGCCAATCAAGTGCGGGAAGACATGCCGGGAGCGGACGTGCGGTTTCTTGGCCTGTGGGACACGGTGGCCTCCTTCGGGCTTCCCGGCAATGATCTGAATATCGGATGGGCTCTCACCTTGCCTGACCATGTCAGACAATGCTGTCACGCGATGGCGCTCGACGAACGGCGAGGGAATTTTACTCCAACCCGGATTGTCCCGCGAAAAGGGGGCGTGATTGGCGATCGGCTCCAGGAAGTGTGGTTTCGTGGGGTCCATTCCGATGTGGGTGGCGGGCAATGTCCCGGCCTGTCCAACATTACCCTCTGTTGGATGCTCCGGCGGGCCAAGGAGGCGGGCCTGCCCATAGTCGAAGCCAAGTTGAAGGAACATGAGGCCCTGTGTGATCCGACTGCTCCCATTTCCAAGAATATTGACCTGATCAAGGATCCGAAGCGAACGATTAGGCCAACCGATTGTGTGCATGAGTCGGTGACGGCACGAGGCCACGCAGGGGGGATGGAGCATAATGATCCGCCGCCCGGAGTGATGGTGGTGCGTGGGTAGTGCGTCAGCCGGCAATGCGGTGGGGATAAGCGCAGGCAGGGGATCAACCCTGGTTCGTTCCGCGTGAAGACTGGAAACCGGAAAGGGCGACTGGATTTTGTCGGACCCGTTTACCCGCGAGCCAGGCTCCCCTCTCCCCTGTGGCCATCTGGAGATCTGTAATACTCCTTGACGGCTGGACAGATCGGTTGTATCCCCTCTCTATGGCATCACCATCAACCAGTGCGGCGTACGGAGCGTTGGCGCTTGCGGCAGTGTTGTGGGGCGGGTCGATTGTCGCGCAGAAGCTGGCGCTCGGCTCGTTTTCAGCGGTGGAAGCCTCAGTGTTGCGCGATATCGGCGGGCTGGGGATCCTTCTGGCGACCTGGTGGTGGCAGGAAGGGACGCTGGCGAAACTCAATGCGAGGGATCTGCTGACGTTGGGTTTGCTCGGGCTTGGCGTTTTGGGTAACCACCTGCTGATCTTGATGGGCCTCAAGTATGTGAGCGGAGCGGTGGCCGGGGTTATTATCGGCTCGGCTCCTGTGGTCACGGCGCTGTTGTCGGCCGCATTGATTCAGGACGTGCCGCTTCGGTCTGTGTGGGCGGGGGGGCTGCTCTCCTGCGCGGGTGTCGCACTGGTCTCGATCGCGGGGTTTCAGGCCGCCGGGGAGCAGCCCTTGCTGGGGAGCGCGCTCGTGTTTCTGGGTGTCGTGAGCTGGGCGCTCTATAGCATCGGCAGCCGCGCTATGATGGACCGGGTTTCGGCCTTGACCGTGAATTGGACCACGTTGCTGGTGGCGACGGTGATCCAAATTCCATTGCTCTGGACCGATCGGAAAATGCTCGACGTGGGTGTGGCGTCGGTCACGATGCCGGATTGGCTTGCGTTGGGTTATCTTGTTCTGTTTGCTACGGCTGTTGCGCAGCAGGCCTGGTTATACGGGGTGCAGGGGATTGGCCCCTCTCGCGCTTCGGTGCTTGGCAATCTCACGCCGGTCGCCGCGGTGGCCTTGTCCGCGCTGATCCTCCATGAATCGGTTGGTCTGGTTGAGATTGTGGGTATTGTCCTGATCCTTGCCGGCGTCTGGGTGGTGGATCGGCAAACGGCGAAGCTCATGAAGTAGCAGGTGGCTCTCCCCTCTCTGCCCGTTTCCCTCTCGCCCTCTCCTCTCTGATTACAGTATGATGGCCTCCGTCAAGAAGGAGGCGGCATGCTGGAACAACGGATCGAAGAAGTAACGAAAGCCAATCAAGCCTTTTACGAGGCGTTTGGCGATCTCGATATTGCCAAGATGGATCGCATCTGGGCGCATCAGGAATATGTGACCTGCATTCATCCCGGCTGGGCCTTGCGCTCGGACTGGCCCGAGGTGCGCGATTCCTGGGTACTGATTTTCAATAATACGTTCTCGATGAAGTTTGAATTGTCCGAGGTCATGATTCAGGTGGCCGGGGACATGGCCTGGGTCATCTGCATCGAAAATATCGTCAGTCAGCAGTCCGATGAGCCGCAGCAGGCGAAGGTCCTTGCCACGAATCTCTTCGAGCGGATTGGGGACGAGTGGCTGATGATTCATCATCATGGGTCGGCGGTGATGGGGTAGGTGAGGGTGCGGATCGTTGTGTAGTTTTCTTTGCTCGCTGAGTGCGCACGCAAGAATTTATCAAAGGCGCGCATTGAGGGCGGTGCTCCCTCAATGCGCGCAGGAGAAAACTACACAACGATCCGCTGGGGAGATGGTAAGGGGGAGGAGAATGGTAATTGCTTGCTCAACGTACAGCCTCGGGATGTCTGTGTTGGACGTGCGCGATAAGGAGATCTCCTGACTGTCGGCAAAATGAGGGAGAAGGGTAGGGTTGGTACAGATCAGTTGATAGCAGAAGAGGGATAGGGTAGGGAAGTAATGCCTTATCGGGGGTTTTTATGCAGGCTAGGGCAAAAGGGCATTTAAAATCCTCAAAGGTAAAAGTGAATTTTGCAAACGCTGCTACTGTTGATGGCAGGACAGATGTGCAGAGGCTCATTAGTGCATGGAAGGCAGCGCAAGATGTTTTTAGGAATCGCGAGCACCTAGGTCACTGGGTCAGTGTTGATGCAACTGACACCTTGCAATTACTCGATTGTGTAGCCGATCTGGAGAAGGGATGTGAAAAGCCTTTTGAGGCTCGACTGAAGTCTCGTGTTTCCCAAAAGCATTATCCCGCAGGAAGCCGCATAGTGTTGACATTCTGTTGTACTGACCCTGCCCAGTTGAGTAATGAGGCCATTGAGCGTTTCCTTCAGAATCTATATCTCGCTATGAATTTGTCGGTGCCTGGTAGTTGCAACCTGTATCGGTCTTCGTTCCAGGCTAGACGCGGTGCAGAAAGGTCTATCTGGTCACGAGCTGAGAGTGAAGTGTGGCTTGATTTGTCTGCGGAGGAGCTCCAATTTGCCTATCAATCTTCGCTTAAGCATGGGTGGCCACCATTCGAACGAGTTGAGTTGGCCAGAGTTTGGGAGTGGCTGGAGCGGAATGGTGCCCTAGCCCTTGATGTCGCCCGTGAACCGTGGCAACGGGCCTTGTTTACAATCATCCGCATAGGGCATCGAGCGGAACACGATTTAGATGTAATCCAGCTTTGTGTTCAAGCGTTCGAGGCATTGTTAGGGCAAGGGGCACCGGCCAGCATTGTGAAAAGGCGGTTGGAGTCTGTGCTCGGTGCGCCGCAGAACCATCAGATTTGGTACAGAGACCTTCATGATACTCGAAGCAAATTTGCGCATGGCGCGGCACCTATTTTGCGCCCAGGCAAATGGCTGAGTGAGGATGAGGCGAGTGGTGAGATTGCTAAATATTTTGCCCAGACCGACCTAGCTATCGCGGTCTTACTGAGTTTGCTTCAGAAATTGATACTAAAGAATGCCCGGGCCGTTGAGATTAATGAGATAGTCACACTGCGTTGAGTTTGAAATGGTGGCTAGGATTATTCGTGGAATAGGAATGAACATAAAGAGCAGTCTTTGCTCAAACCTTCGGCAGGTTTGAGGAGGCTTCATCGACGCGGATGGTTTTCTGCCACTCGGCGGCGATGGCGGGGTGCTTGTTGGTAGCTAAATCGATCTTGAATGGTCTGCGTTGGAAGGCTGGTCATGGGGGCTAAAAAAGATAAGCCGAGGTCTTCTGTTTCAAAGATCATGAAGGAGGTTGAGGGGGAAGAGGCTCCACTTTCTCCTGAGTGGGCCAAGGAGATCAAACGGCGGGTTCGAGAGATGGAGAGCCCGATACGCTATATCATCACCTCGGCATTGAGTCGGCGGTTTGTTTTTTACTACAACGTTTCGACCGATACATTTGCGGTGAACAATCCGGAACAGGGGACTTTGTTTAAGAGGCAAGAGGTCGCTGCGTGCGTGGCAGAGATTCTTGGGCCAGGATATGCGGTTGTGAAGTTCACGATAAGAAACGGCGTATTGAAGCGACTGTCTCCATACCAATATCGTCTTGGAAATAGTCGAAGGAAGAAGCTTCAGCGTTAAGACAAACAGGTGTGGGAAATCGTCTTCGCTCAGACCTTCGGCGAGTTGGAAGGGGCTTCGTCGACGCGGATGGTTTTCTGCCACTCGGCGGCGATGGCGTCGCGATCCTGCATGGTCATCGCAGCATACTTTATGAACATCTGCGGGCCCCGGCGGCGGCGCCAGGTGAGAAAGTTGATAAAGTGATCTTTGCAGACGGACTGCGTGCCGGCCGGGGCATAGGGTCTGGATTGGCAATTGGGAACGAAACAGTTGATGTCGTGCATGGCAGTCCTCGTATGATGGATCACAGTATGCCGGACGGGATGGTGTGTTTTCAACTTGCGAGTCGTGGCTGGTTGCCCCTAGCCTCTTGATAGTGCTCGGGTAAGGACTGATCTATGCGAAAGCTTCTTTATTCTGTCTTCAGTTGTATCTTTGTGTCGGTGTCGATGAGCTGTGCCCCCTCTTATCGCGAGGGGTTGCCTCTCCAGAGTCCCTTTGCGGAGCGGGTGCCGGTGAAAGCGGAACTCTTGCCGCAGGGATTTGCGGTCGGTGATGTGACGGCCCATGGGGCGCTGATCTGGGTGCGGACTGATGGCCCGGCGATGGTGCAGGTCGAGTGGGCGCCGCCTGCTGTGTGGGAGACGGCTTCCAAGATGGCGGTGGTGATGTCGCCGGTGGCCAAGACTCCCCGGTTGGAGACCCGCGCAGACAATGATTTTACGGCGGTGATTCCGTTGCAGGGCTTGGTGCCGGGTACGCGCTATCGGTATCACATATTGGTTAGCCGAGTGTCCGCGGCGCAGGAACAGATGGACGCCATGCTGGCGGCGCGCGGAGAATTGACGACCTTGCCGGATGAACAGACGTCGATGCCGGTGACGTTTGCCTGGAGCGGCGATCTCGGCGGCCAGCAGCGCTGCCGGATCGGAGTGGACGGCTATCCGATTTTCGACCAGATGCGCCGCCAGGGGCTCGATTTCTTTTTGTTCCTGGGCGATACGATTTACAGCGACGACGTGTGCCCCTCACCGCCGAACGAACCGGGCGCCGACTTCAAAGCCACAACGCTGGCGGACTATCGATTGCGGCACCGGTATCAGCGCGGAGCGATGGCCTTGCGGCGATTTCTCGAAACGATCCCTGTCTATGTGACATGGGACGATCATGAGGTGAAGAACAATTTTGCCGGCCCGTTCGAGGCGCAGATGCCGGCCGGCCGCCAGGCGCTGCGCGAATATTGGCCGATTGCGTCGCCTCCGGACGATCCGCAACGGTTGTATCGTTCGGTGCGGTATGGCGCCGACCTGGAACTGTTCATTCTAGACGACCGGCAATATCGCAGCCTGAATGCCGACCTGGATGGACCGAAGAAGACGATGCTGGGGAATGCGCAGTTGCAGTGGCTGCTGGACGGGTTGCGCCGCTCGACGGCCACCTGGAAGGTGATTGCGACCTCGGTGCCGCTCTCGATCCCCAAGGGCGGCGGTGCGACAGTGCCAGGGTATGACGGGTGGGCAGGCGGAGCCGATGGCACAGGGTTTGAGCGCGAGCGGCAGGTCATGGTCGATACTATTTTGCAGCAGCAGCTTAAGAACGTTGTTTTCCTCGGCGGGGATGTTCACTGGGTACAGGCCAATGCGTACGATCCGGATCAAAACGGTGTGATCGACTTTCATGAGTTCGTCGCAGGCCCCTTGTCCGCCAGGCCAGGCAGGCTCACGGCGGCGAGTGAGTCGCTGCATCCCACCAGACTGATCAATGAAGAGGGCTATTACAATTTCGGCCTGGTGCGGGTGACCCCGTCCTTCTTCGACGTCACGGTCCTCGACGACGCCGGAACGGTGCGCTTTTCTCACCGGCTTTCGGCGAAGTAGCCTGCCAGGAATCAGTCTGCCCCTCTTGCTTTCAGGCCCAACGGCCAGTTACCGTACTCCGTTGTTTCCAGGCTGGGAGAAGGGAGCCAGATTGCCATGTTCCTTCAGATCCTGTCGGTGATCGGCGCCCTGATGGTCTTGTCGGCCTATGCGATGATTCAAGGCGGGATCTGGCGTGAATTGGATGCTGGGTATCTCGCGTTGAATATCATTGGCTCGCTCCTGCTCGGGGTCGTGGCGATTGCCGATCAGCGGGTGGGGTTCATTCTGTTGGAGTTTGCCTGGGCTGGGCTTGGATTAATCGGGGTGGTGCGGGCTTTGAAAGCACGGAAATCAGCGGCAGCAGTCTCATAAATCACGTCGGTATCACGACCGAGAGGGGAGATCACGTTATGGCAGGGTTATTGTCGGCGGATGATGTGTTCAAGAAGGCGGAAGATGCGGCGGCGGCGGCCACGGGGCCGGATGAAAAGGCGCTGCAGATCGATTATCAAGCATTGAAGGACAAGTTCCGCGCGGCCCTCGGCGATCGCAAAGTCGCCTTGTGCCATATCAATAAGTTTTTGCCGGAAGGGTATGAGGATCAGGGGCGGTTCAACCTCGTGCTGTTGACGGCGGGCAATGTGGTGTTCGACATCGTCATCGGCGATTCCTATTTTCGCTATGATGTCGTGTCAGTCGGCCAGTTGGACAAGGTGCAGGTGATCGATGCGATGTGGGACAACAAGGAAAAGCGCCGCGAGGAGCCGTTCCTGAGCCTGCGCTTGATGCACGGCGAAGAAGCCCATCTCTTGCTGGCGTTAGACGACGAAGAGCGTGCGAGTCTGCTGGCCTTTGCCAAGGCAGTCTCTGCGGCGCGCAATCCCGAAAAGTAGTTCAGCCTGAAGTTAGGCGCGGCGGTAGAAGGGGAGTTCCGCTATCGTCGCGTCGCGCTTCTGTCCTTCGATCTCGATCGATAACGTCGTTCCCGCCTTACTGAAGTCTCTCAGCGGAAATCCGAACGCAATGATGCCGTTTTTCTGCGGCGAAGTCGCCGCGCTGCTGATCCACCCCACTTCACGGTCTCCGCTAAACAGCTTGGCTCCTTTGGGGGGAACCTCAGATCCTGTGACGAGTAGACCCACCAGGTGCCGCCGGACGTTGCCGTAGGTATCCATCCGCGCCACCACTTCTTGCCCTGGGTAACAGCCTTTGTTCAAGCTGAAGGCTTTGCCTTCCAGGTTGGCTTCGGGCGGCACGATTTCTTCATTCAGTTCCGGTCCTGCTTTGGGAATCCCCGCTTCCATCCGCAAGGCTTCGCGGGCCTGGCTGCCGACCGGTTTGATCCCGAGTGAGGCGCCGGCTTCCATGAGGCTGGCCCAAGCGGAGACGACGGCATCGGCAGGCAGGAGAATCTCCAGATCGACTTCTCCGGTTTCTTCCGTACGCATGACGAGCGCCTGATGGCCGCCGATCTGCGCCCCAACAAAGTTCACCGGTTTCAGATCACCGCAGTCCACCCCGAAGGCGGTTTTGACCGTCTGGGCGGCCTGGGGGCCGCTGACCAAGAGCAATCCCCAGCTTTCGGCGCAGTTCTCCATTTTGGCTTTGGTGCCGTACAGGAGAAACTTGCGCAGCGCCGTGAAGGTCTGGTCGCCGATTTCCCCCGCGTCTTCCAGCATGACCGCGTCCTGCTGCACATAGACACGGAAGTAGGTCAGCATCTTGCCCTTGTGCGTCAGGAAGCTGGAATAGCGGCCTTGGCCAGGCTGAAGCGGCAGGATATCGTTGCTGATCACGCTTTGCAGCCACTTCACGCGGTCGTCGCCGGTCACTCTGACCTTCCCGCGATGGGAAAGATCGGCCAGCCCGACGGCTTGCCGGACGGCGTGATATTCGGCGCGCCAGTCTCCGTAGTGGGCGGGCATCTCCCAGCCGGTGACTTCTTCGAATGTTGCGCCGAGTTGCTGGTGTTGCGCATGGAGGCGGGATTGTTTCATGGAGCCCCCTTCGTGACTTCCTCAACGAGGTCTTTGGTGCGTGCGGAGAATTCATTGCGGGATACGATTTTCGTCACGCCGAGGGCTTTTGCCCGGTTCCACGTCTCGACCTCTTCGTGGTTGGCGTAGGCGAGAATGGGGATGGCCTTCGACTGCGGATTGGCTTTCAGGGTTTCAATGGCCAGGAACGCATCGATCGTCAGGTCGTTCATATCGAGAATGACGGCGGCCGGTGTCGCGGCGGAGGTCTTCTCTGCGACGTCCTGCTGAGTCCTGGCCTTTTCCAGCCGATAGCCGGCCTTCAGGGCATCGCGGACCTTCGTGTAGAAAAAAATATCGGTCACGGCGGCAAGGATCGTCGGGTTGGTCGTTTCCATAGGCTCCTAGTTCAGGGAACTGATCAGGCGGCCCAGCGATTTCTTGGCCAGGGCATAGTTGGGGTTGAGGGCCAGGGCCTGCTTGTAGGCCTCAATCGCCTCCGCCCAGCGGCCCTTCTTTTCGTAGACGCGGCCCAGGTTCAAGTGCGGGAAGGCGGGGCTTTCATAGCGCCGCGCCTGCATGGCTTTCTTGAACCAGACGATGGCGTCGTCGAATTCGCCTTTTTCGATGAGGTACGCGCCGATGTCGTTGTAGGGATTTCCGAAATCCGGATCTTGCGCGATGGCCTTGTGGCATTCTTCGATGGCCTCGTCGAGCTTTCCCATGAAGCTATAGGTCCAGCCTAGGAACGTATGGGCCTCCGCGGTCGGATGGGTATCCAGCGACTGCTTATAGAGCGTCACGGCAGCTTCCAATTCGCCCTTCATCTGGCGTTCGTAGGCCTGCTGGAACAGCTGCCAGGCTTCGCGCTTGTCCTCTTCACGCCCTTGGCCTTGTTCGAGAAAATCTTGTACATCCATGGTCGGCTTCTGAAAAACGCCTCCAGCGGCGTTCTCGGTCGTTCAATCGACTCAACGTACCAGAAATGTACGCCTCGTCGATTGCACTCCCTGCGGCCTTGCTGGAGACCTTTTTGAGAAGCCGCAGGAGAATGGCGTCGTTATTCGTTCTTGAGCTTCTTCTTGATCAACTCCGCGCCGTAGCGGCCGGAGAGCAGCATGGAGCCGAAGGCCGGGCCCATGCGCGGCGTGCCGTACACGGCGGCGACGGCCAGGCCAATCACGAAACAATTGGGATAGACTTCGCCGGTCCGGTCCATGACTTCTTCTTCGGAGCGCGACACCCACATGGCGCCGTTGCCTGGAACGGCTTTGTAGAGGTTGCGTTTGTGGAGCAGTTCCACGACGATGGCGTCATGCCCCGTCGCATCCACCACGATTTTGCTTTCGAGCGCGATGGGATCGACGTGGATGATGTCGTGTCCCGCCATTTCGGCGGTCGTATTGTTGACCACGACCCCTTCGAGGATGCCGTCCCGGCGCAGGATCAAATCCACCACGCGGGTCAGGTTCAGGACCTTTGCTCCGGCCCCATAGGCCGCCGCGATCAGGGCGCCGGTGGCGTGCGGGGGATCGACCATATACATCCCTTCGCACTCCGTGATCTTCTTGCAGGGCACGCCGATCTCTTCGAGAATTTCATTGGCCGGTTCGCAGATGGTGGCTTTGTTCATCAAGTAGCCGCCATGCCAGAACCCGCCGCCGAGTGCGAGGCTTTGTTCGATGATCAAGGTGCGGAAGCCCATCTTGGCGAGGTCATGCGCGCAGATCAGGCCCGACGGCCCGGCGCCCACGATGATCACGTCGCTCTCGATGAGGGCATCGAATTCTTTATAGTATTCCCGGGCAATCTGCCGGGTAATATCGCGTTCGCGCAAGGGGGCTGGTTTAGGCTTTGCCATCGGATGTTCCTATCTATAAATCTCGGAGCCGGACTTCTTAAATTCTTCCGCCTTTTCCTTCATCCCGATTTGGATTGCCTTCTGTTCATCGACTTTCAGTTGCGCGGCATAGTCGCGCACGTCCTGTGTGATCTTCATGGAACAGAAATGCGGACCGCACATCGAGCAGAAGTGTGACACCTTGGCGGCATTGTCCGGCAGCGTTTCGTCATGGAATTCCTTGGCGGTGTCGGGATCGAGTGAGAGATGGAATTGATCCTCCCACCGGAACTCGAAGCGGGCCTTGGAGAGGGCGTTGTCTCGGATCTGAGCGCCGGGATGGCCTTTCGCCAGGTCCGCCGCATGGGCCGCGATTTTATAGGTGATGACGCCGGTTTTGACGTCTTCACGATCAGGAAGGCCAAGGTGTTCTTTGGGGGTCACGTAGCAGAGCATGGCGCAGCCGTACCAGCCGATCATTGCGGCGCCGATGCCGGAGGTGATGTGGTCGTAGCCCGGCGCAATGTCGGTGGTCAGCGGGCCGAGCGTATAGAAGGGCGCCTCGTGGCATTCCTTGAGCTGCTTCTCCATATTGACCTGGATCATGTGCATCGGGACGTGGCCGGGGCCCTCGATCATCACTTGCACGTCGTGCTTCCAGGCGATCTTGGTCAGCTCGCCCAGGGTTTCCAGTTCGGCGAACTGGCCTTCGTCATTCGCGTCGGCGATGGAACCGGGACGGAGTCCGTCGCCCAAGCTGAAGGACACGTCGTAGGCCTTCATGATCTCGCAGATTTCTTCGAAATGGGTGTAGGCGAAGTTCTCTTGATGATGCGCCAGGCACCACTTGGCATGGATCGAGCCGCCGCGCGAGACGATGCCGGTCATGCGCTTGGCGGTCATCGGCACGTAGGCCAGGCGCACGCCGGCGTGGATCGTGAAATAGTCCACGCCCTGTTCAGCCTGTTCGATCAAGGTGTCGCGGAAGATCTCCCAGGTCAGGTCTTCGGCCTTGCCGCCGACCTTTTCGAGCGCCTGATAGATCGGCACGGTGCCGATGGGGACGGGCGAATTGCGGATGATCCATTCGCGCGTCTCGTGGATGTTCTTGCCGGTCGAGAGGTCCATCACCGTGTCGGCGCCCCAGCGGATCGACCAGATCATCTTCTCGACTTCCTCTTCGATCGACGAGGCGACCGCCGAGTTGCCGATGTTGGAATTGATCTTCACCAGGAAGTTCCGGCCGATGATCATCGGCTCGCTTTCCGGGTGATTGATGTTGGCCGGGATGATCGCGCGGCCGCGGGCCACTTCATCGCGCACGAATTCCGGCGTAATGGCCGAAGGGATATTGGCGCCCCAGGATTGTCCGGGATGCTGGGTCATGCCTCCGCCTTTGCCGTTTCGCTCGGCCAGTTCACGGGCGACTTCACGCGATTGGTTTTCGCGAATGGCGATGAATTCCATCTCCGGAGTCACGATGCCTTTGCGGGCATAGTGGATCTGGGTGACGTTCATGCCGGTTTTCGCGCGCAAGGGTTTGCGAATGTGCTGGAAGCGGAGCTCGTCCAGTTTGGCATCCGCGGCGCGCATGCGGCCGAATTGCGACGAAATATCGGACAACTGTTCGACATCCTGCCGGCCGAGGATCCAGGGGCGGCGGAGCGGCGCGAGCCCCGCGCGCACATCGATCGTCACCGAGGGGTCGGTGTAGGGGCCTGAGGTATCATAGACAGTGACCGGTTCATTGGGTGTCGGTGCGCCGCCGTTCATCGACTTGGTTGGACTCAGGCTGATTTCCCGCATCGGCACCTGCACGCCGGGGTGGGTGCCGTTGATATAGACCTTCCGTGAAGACGGGAAGGGGTCGGTGGTCAATGTGGTGGACGCTGCCTTCTTCCCATCGCCATTCGATCCAGTATATTCGCTCATGGTCTGGTCCTTTCTCGCTCTCGTGAACGCCGCGGTGACCGAACAATAAAAAAAGCCGCACCACGCGGGGAGGTACGGCTGATCGCTCACAGAAGACCGTCTATGCCGGCTTCCCTACGCTGGTATTACCCAGGTCAGGTTGTGAGGGTCGTCCGAGTTCACGGACTCTCAGCCATCTGGCTCCCCTAGCTACAGTGGAGATCGTATGCTCGGCCCCCCCCGTTGTCAACGGGCTATTAGGCCTACCGGCCCGGTAGGCCTTCTTCACGAGTGCGGTTCGTTGATTGTCGAGGGAGGGCTCCCGTACAATCATCCGACCAGGAACTTTGCTGAGGGGCTTGTGAAAACGACAGCCACGCTTCCACGACCGATTACCGACTATCAATCCCTGTCGTCCGAGGAACTATTCCGCCGGACGGTCGAGGCGAAACGTGCGCTCGGTGAGCGCGTGATGATCCTCGGCCATAACTATCAGCGGGATGAAGTCATTCAACATGCCGATTTCCGTGGCGATTCCCTCCTGCTGTCCAAACTGGCGGCGGAGCGGTCGGAACGGCCCTATATCGTCTTCTGCGGCGTCCATTTCATGGCCGAGACGGCGGATATTCTCAGCCGGTCCAATCAGACGGTGATTCTGCCCGACATGGCGGCCGGCTGCTCCATGGCCGATATGGCTGCGATCGAGCAGGTGGATCAATGCTGGGAAGCGCTGGGGCGGATCATTCCGGTCGAAGAGACGGTGATGCCGGCGGTGTATGTGAATAGCGCAGCGGTGCTCAAGGCCTTTTGCGGCGAGCACGGAGGCATTACCTGCACATCGTCCAACGCGAAAGCGGTCATTGAATGGTGCTGGGCGCGGCGTGAGAAGATCCTCTTCTTCCCCGATGAGCACTTGGGCCGGAACACGGCCAATAAGATGGGCATTCCTCGCGAGCAGATGATCGTGTGGGACCCCTATCAGCCGAACGGGGGCAATACCCGCGAGGCGATCACGCGCGCCAAGCTGATTCTGTGGAAGGGCCATTGCAGCGTGCACCAGATGTTTCAGCCGGTGCATGTGGACAATTTCCGCAAGCAATATCCGGACGGCAAGGTGATCGTCCATCCCGAATGCCATGAGGATGTCGTCAACAAGGCGGATCTCATCGGCTCCACCGAATTCATCATCAAGACGGTAACCGCCGCGCCGGCCGGGACGACCTGGGCCGTGGGGACGGAACTGAATCTGGTCAATCGCCTCAAGCATGAGCTAACCGACAAGAAGGTCTTCTTCTTGTCCTCCACGGTCTGCCAGTGCGCCACCATGTTCCGCATCGATGCGCCGCATCTCTGCTGGGCCATGGAGAACCTCGCCGAGGGCCACGTCGTCAACCACATTGTGGTGCCCGATGAAGAGAAGCACTGGGCGAAGATTGCGCTCGATAGAATGATGTCCGTGAGTTGAATACCTGGCGAGTGGCGCGAGGCTAGAGGCACGAGGAGATGGTGCATCGCGTCAAAAAATGAGATTGCTACCGGTTCTTCCCTCCTGTAAATTCCCTCTCGCCCCGTGCCGCGAACCCCTGGCCTGAGTTATTGGATAAGAGCAATGGACTACAAAGCCACACTCAATCTTCCCAAGACCGATTTCCCCATGAAAGCCAACTTGCCCCAGCGCGAGCCGGAGATGCTGGCCTGGTGGGAGCAGGAAAAGCTCTATGAGCAGATCCAAGAGGCAGGCAAGGGCCGCCCGCGCTACGTGTTGCACGACGGCCCTCCGTACGCGAACGGGCGCATTCATATCGGCCATGCGCTGAACAAGATTCTGAAAGACATCATCATCAAGTCCAAGACCATGGCGGGTTATCAGGCGCCCTATGTGCCGGGCTGGGATTGCCACGGGCTCCCGATCGAGCACCAGGTGATGAAGGAGCTGGGCGACAAGAAGAAGGACTTGGACGCGTCCGCGATTCGGAAGCTCTGCCGCGAGTATGCGGAGAAATATGTCGCGATCCAACGCGAGGAGTTTCAACGGCTCGGTGTGTTGGGTGAGTGGCAGCAGCCCTATCTCACGATGACGCCATCTTATGAGGCTGCGATCATTCGTGAGTTCGGCAAGTTTGTGGAGCGGGGCGGGGTCTATAAGGGCCTCAAGCCGGTGCTCTGGTGCACGCAGGACCAGACCGCCCTGGCCGAAGCGGAAGTGGAGTATGACAACCATACGTCGCCTTCCGTCTATGTGAAGTTCCCGGTGGTCACGTCGCCGGCGGTGTTGAGCAAGACATTCCCGGGCATTGCCTTCCCTGACGGCATCAAGCTGGTCTCCGTCGTCATCTGGACGACGACCCCCTGGACCCTGCCGGCCAATCAGGCGGTCTGTCTCCATCGTGATTTTGATTACGCATTTGTGCAGGTGGGCGAAGAAATCTTGATCGTCGCCGAGAAGTTGCTGGAGACGGCGGCGAAGGCCTGCAACCTCGAAGACTATCGGGTGTTGGGGGTGAAGAAGGGCGGTGAAGGGTTCGAGGGGCTGGAAACGCAGCGGCCTCTTTCCACCGGCTTGTCGCCGATTCTGCTGGGCGATTTCGTGACGCTCGAACAGGGCACTGGCTGCGTGCATATCGCGCCGGGGCACGGCATGGAGGACTATATCCTCGTCCTCAACCACAATGCCGCGGCGTCGGTGGGGGAAAAGCTGGAGATTCTTGCGCCGGTCGATAACGGCGGGCGGTTTACGGAGGTGGTGAAGGAATTCGCCGGCCAGCATGTGTTCAAGGCTAATCCGAAGATCGTCGAATATCTGCAGGCCAACGGCCGCCTCCTGGGCCATGCGGCGTTGAACCATTCCTACCCGCATTGCTGGCGCTGCAAGAGCCCCGTGATTTTTAGGGCCACCGAACAGTGGTTTGTCTCGATGGAGACGAACGAACTGCGCAAGGAAGCCTTGGCCGAGATCGGGCGGGTCCGCTGGATTCCCGCCTACGGCCGCGACCGCATCAACGGCATGATCGAGAACCGGCCGGACTGGTGCCTGTCCCGGCAGCGGGTCTGGGGCGTGCCGATTCCTGGCTTCACCTGTGGTAGCTGTCGTACCGTTCTCGCGGAGCCGCGGCACATCGACCATATCGCCTCGCTGATGGAACAGCAGGGGGCCGACGTCTGGTTTCAGCGGATGGCGGCCGAGTTGCTCCCGCCTGGGACGACCTGTCCAAAGTGCGGCGGCGCGTCGTTTGAGAAAGAGAAAGACATTCTCGATGTCTGGTTCGAGTCCGGGGTGAGCTATGCGGCGGTGCTGAAGCCGCGCAAGTGGTACCCGGCTGATTTGTACCTCGAAGGGTCGGACCAGCATCGCGGGTGGTTTCACAGCGCCTTGTTGGCTGGCGTGGTGACGGATCATCAAGCCCCTTATAAGGCTGTTCTCACGCATGGCTTTGTCGTCGATGGGCAGGGGAAGAAGATGTCCAAGTCGGCGGGGAACGTCGTGGCGCCGCAGGATGTCATCAAACAGTCCGGCGCGGAAATTCTCCGCCTGTGGGTGTCGGCCCAGGACTATCGCGAGGATCTCCGCATTTCGCAGGAGATTTTGAACCATCTGATCGAAGCCTATCGCAAGATCCGGAACACCTGCCGCTTCCTCTTGAGCAATCTCTATGACTTCGATCCGGCCCAGCACCGCGTGCCCTATGCGCAGTTGCCAGAATTGGATCGTTGGGCCCTGATGCGGCTGGGCGAACTGATTCCCAAGGTCCGGCAGTCGTACGATGACTTTGAGTTTCACGCGATTTTCCACGCGTTGAATAATTTCTGTTCCGTGGATCTCAGCGCCGTGTATTTGGATATTCTGAAAGACCGGCTCTATACCTTCCGGACGGATTCGCATGAACGCCGCAGCTCGCAGACGGTACTGTACGATATTCTCCTGGCGATGACGAAGCTCATGGCGCCGGTATTGAGTTTTACCGCGGAGGAGATCTGGCGGACGATGCCTGACGCATGTAAGAAGACTCTCGCTGCATCGAGTGTGCATCTAGCGGCATTCCCCGAAATCGAATCGCACTGGGCTGATGCCGGGCTGGCGCAACGATGGGGGCAACTGTTGGAAGTGAGAGTCGCCGTTCAGGGTGAGTTGGAAAAGCAACGGCGTGACAAAATTATTGGTGCGCCGCTTGAGGCACGGGTAGAACTCGAAGCCAATCCTGATAAGTACAAGTTACTCAAGCAATATGAACAAGACTTGCCCGGTCTTTTCATCGTTTCTCAGGTAATAGTCGAGCCGGTTACCGACTTGCCGCATCACCCTGATTTTCGTGTCAGGAAAGTTGACCGAGCTGTTGGGGCGAAATGTGAGCGCTGCTGGAACTACCGGCCTGCCGTGGGCAGCGTCGCCGATCATCCGACGCTCTGCGACCGATGTGTGGAGGCGATCCGTTGAGCGGCTCAGTCTGGCGTAATCTTGTGCTGGCCTCGCTGACCGGCAGCGTGATTTTGTCCGACCAGCTCACGAAGCTGCATATCATGCAGACCATGCGGCTGCATGAATCCATTCCCGTCGTTCCGAATCTGTTCAGCCTCACCTATATCCGCAATCCTGGTGCCGCGTTCGGGTTGCTGGCCGGGAGCAGCAACGCCTTCCGGATGGTGTTTTTCGGTCTCACCTCGCTCTTTGCGTTGGTTCTGCTGGGATCGATCTTGTATCGGATGCCTGAGAGCGAGTGGATGGGGCGGTTGAGCGTGTCGTCGATTTTAGGCGGCGCGGTCGGCAACCTGATCGACCGGATGCGCTATGGCGAGGTGATCGATTTTCTCGATGTGTATGTGAACGACTATCATTGGCCGGCCTTCAATGTTGCCGACTCGGCGATCACGGTTGGTGTGATCTTTCTCGTCATCCATTTCATGTTCGAAAAGAAAGATGTTCCGCCGGTTGCACCTGAAAATCCATCGGTTCACACCCCTGCCCCTTAAGTAAGAGAATGGCCATCCGTCTGTCTCTCTGAATCCCCTCAGGCGCTTCGTTCGATAACCCCGCTGCCGGCGCATCCTGTCGTTACCGCACGACAACAAAGACAAGAATCCCGAGGATGATCCGGTAGTAGGCGAACACCCGCAAGGTGTGCCGCTGCACGTAGGTGAGGAAGGCGGCGATGACCGCCCAGGCGACGAGGAATGAGACGATCAGCCCGATGCCGAGGGCGATGTAATCTTGTTGGGTAAACGTCGCCGTGGCTTTCAGCATTTGGTAGGCCGTGGCGGCGATGATGGTGGGGAGCGCGAGGAAGAAGGAGTATTCCGTCGCCACTTTCCGGTCGAGGCCGGCCAGCAATCCGCCGATGATCGTCGAGCCGGAACGGGACATGCCGGGAATCAGCGAGGCGCATTGTGCCACTCCCACCCAGAAGGCGGATTTCACTGAAACCTGGTCGAGTTGCGTGGTTGTGACACGAGGTGCCCGGGCTTCGACAAGCAGAATGATGATGCCCCCGATGATCGACGTGGCCGCGACGGTCTGCGGGGTAAAGAGGACGGACTTGATCCAGCCATGAGCGAGGAACCCAACGGTGGCGGCAGGGAGAAACGCCAGGCCGAGGCCGATGACAAACCAGAGGCTCGGATGGGCCCGCATGGACGATAAGAGCACGCTTTGCCAGGTGGCATGCTGGCCGTTGTTGCGGAGTTGCCGCAAGACCGCTTGTTCCTGCCACGCGCCGGAGATCAGCCGGCTGATCTTTTCACGCTCGAAGACGATCACCGCCAGAATGGCGCCGAGCTGAATGGAGATCTCGGCATTGGCGGCGGCATCTCCGGTGAACCCGAGTGCATGCCCGACGAGAATCAGATGGCCCGTCGAGGAGACCGGCAGGAATTCGGTCAGGCCCTCCACGATTCCGAGAATAACGGCGAGAGCGGGGCCCCATTCGGTCATGATCATCCTTTATGCGAGAAAGGTTCATCGATCGAGTCGATTGCGCGATCATCACAGAGCGGCTTTGGCCCGTCAAGCACGTGACGCGTTTGTGCGCGCATTTTTCTCCGTAGGTGGAGCTGCGTGCGCTGGCAAGTGCAAATTGGTTGACAAAGAACAGGGGTTGGCATACACACAATTCAGGCACGGTGATCGAGTGCCGTCTGCCAGAAACCGTGCGGTGATGCGCCGGCCTGTTCGACTCACTAATGTGTGGTCATTCCGAAGGGGGAGGTTCGTATGAGACGGGAGTGGATGATGTCGGTCATCTTGGTCGGTGCGATGCTGGCCAGTGGCTGTGTGACCAGCAAGAAGTATGAGGGGGCATTGGCTGAGGCGGATGCGGCCAAGATGGAATTGGAAAAGGTGCGCCAGCAAAAGAACGTGATGGAGCAGCAGGTCAAGACACTGAAGGAATTGAATGCCAAGATCGGCAGCGAAGCGCAGGCGGCCCGCGACGAATTGCAGCGGATTGAGCACGGCCGGGACAAGGAGCGCGGCACGATCGAGGGCCGGACGAAGGAGCTGGAAGACAAGGTCAAGGCGTTGTCCTCGCAGAATAAAAACGTGCGGGCTGAGTATGAGGATGTGAAACGGCACAATGAAACGTTGAAGTCGCTGGTTGCCCGTTATCAGAAGGAGCTCAAGGATCGGTCCCGGTCAGTGTCGGGGACGCTTACTCCGTCGTCATCGCTGACGCCGTTCCCCAGTGCAGTGCCAGCGCCGGCGGCTCCAGCCGCTCCGGCTGCGGGGGCAGCGGCGATGAATGTGAACAAGGCCTCGGCCAGCGACCTGGTGCTCTTTCTTGGGTTGAAGAAGGATGAGGCGGATCGGATCGTTGCGAATCGGCCCTATCGCATCAAAGGGGAATTGGTTGCGAAGAACGTGGTGCCCAAAGAAACCTTCGATATGATCAAGGATCGTATTTCCGTCAGCCCGTAGCTGATTGGGCATGACAGCTGTCACAGCAAAGGCCGTTCTCCTGGCAGCGGGAGAACGGCCTTTGCTGCTTCTGGTCTTTCCCTTCCAGTGATGATTCCCCGGCGTTTTTCCTGGTAAGATGGCACTCTTCCCGCAGTAGGAGAGGATTATTGGCATGCGGCGTATCGGAATCATTCTGGCGGTCGTGGGGCTCGGGCTCGCCATTGGCGGCTATGTATTTTTTACCGGGGAGCGCAAGGCGCCGGTCCGGTATCGAACCGCGGCGATCGAGCGAGGCTCGATCGTTTCCATTGTCAGCGCCACCGGGACGATCAATCCCGTCGTGTCCGTTCAGGTGGGCACGCAGGTGTCGGGGATGATCAAGAGCCTCCATGCCGATTTCAATTCCCGCGTCAAAGCGGGCGACACGGTAGCGGTCATTGATCCTGAGCCGTTCAAGGCCCGACGGGATCAGGCGGCCAGCAATCTGGAGATGGCGCGAGCCAATGTCGCGCGGGCAAAGACGGACTGGGGGCAGCGGAAGCGTGAATTGGATCGAGTGAAGTCCCTCATCGCCCAGAATTTCGTCTCGCAGAATGATGTGGATGTGGCGCTGACCAACGCGCAGAGTGCGGAGGCGCAAGTGCACGTGGCGGAAGCGCAGGTGCGGCAGGCCGAAGCGGCGTTGAATTCGGCCGATCTGGATCTGAAATATACGGTGATCCGGTCTCCGGTCGACGGAATCGTCGTGGCCAGAAATGTCGAGGTTGGGCAAACGGTGGCGTCGAGTTTTGCGACGCCGAATCTGTTTCTGATCGCCTTGGATCTCACCAAGATGCAAGTCGATACGAATGTCAGCGAGTCGGATATTGGCGGGATGACGGAGGGAAAAGACGCGACGTTTACGGTGGATGCCTATCCCGGCGTGAAGTTTTCCGGCACGATTCGCCAGGTTCGTCTCGCGCCGATCAATGTGCAAAATGTCATTACCTACAATGTGGTGGTGGCGGTGGATAATCAGGATTTGCGGCTCAAGCCCGGTATGACGGCGAACGTTGCCATCGTGGTGGCGCAAAAAGACCAGGTCTTGAAGGTCCCGAATGCCGCCTTGCGATTCACGCCCCCCAAGGGCGGAGGGGGGGAGGGCGCTTCGTCCGAAGGCCGGTCCGCGAAGGCGGACGGAAGGCCGTCCGGCGGACGGCCCTCATCCGTTCCGCCAGACATGGCAGGGACGGCCCGTAAGGTTTGGAAACAAGATGAGTCCGGCGAGCTCGTGCCTGTATCCGTTCAAACCGGGATTTCCGATGGTGTGGCCACAGAGATCGTCGGAGGCCCGCTGGCGGAAAACGATGTGGTCATTGTGGGCCAGGATGTCCCGCGCGGCACTCGTGCCGGCGGTGAGCTGCCTCCGGGGTTCGGGAGCGGCGGACAGCAGAAATCGCGGAGCCGGGGAATCTAAGTTGAGACGGGTCTGGCGTAGAGGCCGATTCGGGGATGTCTCTTCGGCCCGAACGTCTGTGAGGGGGATGTCTTGTGGGTGAGATCGACGGCCGGCAGACGGACTCCCTGATCCGCTGTGAAGATTTGTGGAAGGTGTACCGTTTGGGCGATGTGGAGGTGCATGCGCTTCGCGGATTGAACCTGACGATCGAGCAGGGTGAATTCGTGGCGATCATGGGCTCTTCGGGGTCCGGCAAATCGACCTTGATGAACATGCTGGGCTGCCTCGACCAGCCGACCGAGGGGCATTATTGGCTGAACGGCGTCGATGTCGCGGGGCTTCTGGCCGACGAGTTGGCGGAGATCCGGAACCGGCAGATCGGCTTCGTGTTTCAAAGCTTCAATCTCATTCCCCGCACCAGCGCCTTGGAAAATGCCCAACTGCCGCTCTTTTACCGGGGCCTTCCCCTTCGCGAGCAGCGCGCGCTGGCGGCGGCCGCGCTGGAGCGTGTGGGGCTCAAGGGCCGGGAGCAGCATTACCCCACGCAATTGTCCGGAGGGCAGCAGCAACGAGTGGCCATCGCCCGGGCGCTGGTGACGACCCCTTCGCTGCTGCTTGCCGATGAGCCGACCGGAAATCTCGACACCGAATCGAGCCGGGAGATCATGACTATTCTCGACCGATTGAACAAGGACGAAGGCATCACCGTCATTCTGGTCACGCACGAGCCCGACATTGCCGCCTATGCCTCGCGGGAAGTGGTGATTAAAGATGGGCAGGTGCTGACCGATCGTCAGACCAAGCCGAAAGAACCGTCTTCTCTGGCGGGGGCCTGATGCCGGCTTTTCTCTTGCTCACCATTGTCACCGCGGTTCGCATTCTCAGCCGTAACCGGCTTAGGGCGGGCTTGACCATGCTAGGCATCGTGATCGGGGTGGGGGCTGTCATCGCGATGGTCAGCATTGGCGAAGGGGCGAAAGCTGCCGTTCAGGCCCAGGTGGCCACGATGGGAACCAATGTCATCATTATTCTGCCGGGCGCCACGACCGCCACGGGCGTGCGGGGAGGGCAGGGAGGCAAATTTACGCTCACCACCTCGGATGGGGTGTACTTGAAAAAGCGGATTCCGCTCCTTCGCGATACCGGGTGGGCGAAGCGGGACGCGATGCAGGTGGTCAACGGCAATCGCAACTGGAATGTGCGGGTGTACGGAATCTCCCCCAGCTATTTGACGATTCGTGATTGGTCATATGAGAAAGGCGGAGAATTCACACAGTCGGATGTGGACACGGCCTCCCGAGTCGCGATCGTTGGACAAACGGTCGTGGACAACTTGTTTGAGGCGGGCGAGGAGCCGGTTGGGGCCGCCATTCGCATTAAGAATGTTCCGTTCCGCATTGTGGGGGTGCTGACGCCGAAGGGCCAGTCGGCGGAGGGGGTGGATCAAGACGATGTGATCTTCATTCCGTTCAGCACGGCGGAGCGGAAAGTGTTTGGCACGCAGTTTTTCGGTTCCGTCGGGGCGCTTTTTGCGTCGACCGAGCGGGCGGAGGATCTGGGGCCCGCCACGGAGCAGATTCGCGAGGCGCTCCGGGCCCGGCATCGGCTGCAGCCCGATCAAGAGGACGATTTCACGATCAAGACGCAGGTTGATATCGGAAAGTTGCAGGAGGGAACCAGCGAAACGCTGACCGTCATGCTGCTCTCGATTGCGGCCGTGTCGCTCTTGGTCGGGGGGATCGGGATCATGAACATTTTATTGGTGTCGGTCACGGAACGGACCAGGGAGATCGGCGTGCGCATGGCCGTCGGCGCCAAGCGGCGGCATATCCTCATCCAGTTCTTGATTGAAGCGGTGACCTTGAGTTTGCTGGGCGGGACGATTGGCATCATCGTCGGTGTGGTGGGGGCTCGTCTGACGACGGTGATCGCCGGCTGGCCGACGATTATTTCCGGCAGTACGGTGATTGCGGCGTTTCTGTTTTCCCTCGTGGTCGGTTTGTTCTTTGGCCTGTATCCGGCCAACAAGGCGGCCCGTCTGAATCCCATCGAGGCGCTTCGCTACGAGTAGCCTCCCTCCGCTGCCCAGGCAGGCAAACCGGTTGGAGTGCGTTTCAGGCATGATGCCTTGGCCGAGATTTGTGCCGGCTAGGCGGCTCGGGAGGGAGCATGAGTGGGTGCTGGCTCCGGTGTCGCCAGCACGGTTTCAATGGCCCGCTCAGGCGATCCGTCCCCCTGATGGGCGAGGTCAACGAGCAGCGGATCCGGCGTTTCGATTCCGGCGGGAGTATGGGTGATGGTTACCACCGGCTGATGGAGCGCCGAGGGATTGAGGTCTGTCACGACCGCCTGTTCTTGTGTGTTCAGGCGGACGCGGCTGTGAACGGGGTAGATGCCGACGAGCTTAATGAATTGCGACAAGATGGTTTGATCCAAGATGCCGTCCTGGGATTCCCGATAGAGGCGTTGCAGGGCCTGGTAGGGGGCCAGAGGGGAAGCGCCCCCGAACCCAGTGATGAGTTCGTCGTAGTGGTCGGCAATGGCGAGAATGCGTGACCGCTCCGAGGTAAACTCGCCTCGCGTGCCGTGAGGATAGCCTGATCCGTCCAGCCGGACATGGTGCTCGCCGATCAACTGGAGCACTTTGGTCTCAAACCCGCCTTGGCGTTCGAGAGTCAGAATGCTTAATTGCGGGTGCGATTCGAGCAGATGCCGTTCTCGCTGGGGCAACGGGTTCGACGTATTGGCGCTGCGCCGAACGATATTCGCAGGAATTTGGAGGAGCCCGATATCGTGCAGCAATGCCGCCGTGGCTAACTCTTGAAGCTCCAGCGGGTTATGTCCAAGCGATTGTCCCATCACCAGCGCCAGCGTACAGGTGGAGAGGGCATGCTGGCTGAGGGAGGCATCGCCGGCCCGCTGGGCGCTCAATGCCATGAAAAGAGCTGAATTGGGAAGCGTTCTTGCGACGATGGTTACTTCCTGGATGGCTTCTGTGACTTGGCGGCGATTGACCGTGCGGTGTTCGGAGATGGAGGAAAAGACGGAGCGGACGGTCTGTTCGATTTGTTTCTTGGCTACGCTGGCCTGGGCATATTCCTCATTGAGCTGAGCGAGCGGTTTCGGCCCCTGCGAAGGCATCTGGGCGAGGGACGTCTGGAGGGATGTGCGCAGAGCGACTGAGGTGCGGGGCTCCTGGGGATGTTCGACGTCATCCCCCCGGGACAGATCGATCGTCACCCGCGTGATGCCGATCCGGCGCAATTTTTCGATTTGAGCCTCGGTTTGGACCAGAAACCGGTGTCTCAGAAAGGGAGAGCGGAACCAGGACACGTCCAGTTTGGCTACGTACATGCCCACGCGCAGTTGTTCGATCGGAATGAATTTGGTTGCCATGATGGTGGATATGTTGACGCTCCTGAAAAGAACTCACCTCTTTATCGGTCGAACGAGTGAAAGTCTAAAGCCAAATGGCGGGGGTGGCTTGAGATTATTCTTTAGGCACGCGCTGATCGGCGAGCGAGAGCCAGACCTCGATGCGGGGGTTGGTGCTGTCCAGATCTTTGTACAGGTGGGTTTCGACAATACGGTTGTCATTCAGCCCGATCCCTTCACAGAGGGCGTCCTGGGCGATCTTGAGCCCGCCATCGACGTCCCGGCGCAAGGGCGAGGTGAAGAAGAACCGGATGGAGAGGGCCAGCGGTTCCGTGCGCAATCGTTGCATCAACGCCTGTTTCTGCGGAGATCGGGAGAGGGCGAGCAGGAGTTGTTGCCCCACATGGAGTTTGTAGCTGCGCCCTGCCGATGAAAGGACGCGCCGGCCGTTCACCGTGGCGTATTGATGATTGATGCTCGGAGGGACGGGCAGCGTGATGCAGAGCCGATCGGCGGTAATCGTCGCGGCAGTTGCGGGGATGTGGAGCGGGGGGCGCGGTGGTTTGGGGCGGGCCAGAACGCGTGCGCCGGACAGCGGGGTGTTCGTGGCCGAGTCCGATGCGCTGGGGCGTCGATAGGAGGTGGTTCGGATCGGCAGCTTTGAGGAGCGGGGGCCTGTGCGGCGTCGGCCAGCGGGCATGGGGCTAGTTATAGGAGATTCTGGATTTTCGCCATGTTGTGCTCATAGCGGTCTTCGGTGCGGGCGATGTAGCGGCGCCATTCACTGGGGTTCCAGATTTCCATGCGGTGATAGAGTCCGACGAGGGTGATTTCAAGGTCTTCGTCCACCGGGACCAGCTTTCGCAAACGGCCGGGAATGAGAATGCGCCCGGTCTTGTCGATTTCCGATGTGCCGGCTTCCGAAACGACGAAGTGCATGAACAGCCGGCTCTGGTCTTCGTCCAGCGTGGTGCGCGTTCGCTCCAGGACCTTCTCCCATTCCTTCATCGAATAGAGGAGGAGCGATTGCTCCGGCCCCTTGAGAAACATCACCGCCTGGCCTTCGGCCTCGATCTGTTCACGGATCGGGGAGGGCACGATGAATCGGCCCTTCTCATCGACTTTGCAGTGATATTCGCCAGCAAACATCGTGCGTCCTAATTTACGAGGGGAGGGCGGTTCTGGTTCGATCGCGGATCCACTGCTCCAGATCCGAACGTACGAATCGCCATTCTTTCCCAAGCTTGAAGGCTGGAATCTGTCTGTTCTGTATATAGCGATAGAGCGTGCGGGTCGTAATCTTCAAGTAGCGGCATGTCTCCGCCACCGTCATCAATTCGCTCTTCGGGGCTGTCCCCATCGTCCCACCTGTGTTGAGAGGGCCTCTTCCTCATAAGACTCCTGAATATAAGGGTCATTCTAGGGATTGATGCGTGAATGTCAAGTGAATTTATATGACATTGCCTGTCATAGACCGTCACCAGTGTCTATTCGTGTCTTCGGAATTATCCAAAATGGCCATCGTGTTGCCTATCCGCCGAGCAATCCCAGGGAATCGTTGGCGCGCCGGGCCAGTATCCGGTCCGGGACGACACTCGACTCGACGGTTCTGGCCAGGGTCAGCACAAGGATCTCTCCTGCCCCCGCTTGTCTGAGCACCTTGGCGCACTCGTTGACCGTGGTGCCGGTGGTGAAGACATCGTCGATGAGCAGCACGCGTTGTTGCGCAATGGGTTCAGGGTGGCGGACGGCAAACGCCCGGCGGAGATTGTTGAGCCGTTCCTTCCGCGAAAGTGTGCTTTGCGGATCCGACGGCATGGTGCGGATGAGATTGGTGAAGGAGAGGGGGCGCTGTAGATGACGGGCAACCCGGTCGGCCAGCAGCAGGGACTGATTGAATTCCCGCTCCCGCAAACGAGACGGATGCAGCGGGACTGGCATGATGAGATCCGCCTGCAAGGCGGGCGGGAGCGCATCGATCATCAGCTGGGCCAGGGGGCGGGCCAGCGAGACTTTCCCCCGATATTTGAAGAGGCAGATGGCATCTTGCAGCGGGGGGAGATAAGGAAACAGCGTCCAGGCCTTCGTATAGGCGGGCGGCCGCACAGTGCAATGGTGGCAGCGGTGGGACGGGCTATGGGTGAGGGCCGCAGGAGATGGCAGAGGGCGGTCGCATTGCGCACAGCGGGACAAGGCGAGCGGCGCGATGGAGCGCCAGCAGGAAGCGCAGAATAGCGGCACGGGATCATCTCGGAGCGGCGATCCGCAGGCCGCACAGTCGGCGGGCAACAAGACCCGGAGGGTCTGCCGTACCAAATCCGAAAGCCTGTGCAACCCAATCCCAGCCATCGATTGTTCTCAGGATTCACAAGGGGCCGCGCACAATTTCTAGGAGGAATCCCCGCCGGCTGTCAAGGTTGTGGCCTTCTCAAGGGGTATGTTATAGGAGGAAGGCCGTGGCATGGGATGGAGCGGCAACCGGAGGGTGATGGGCATGGTGAGGCTGGTGCAGCTCTCCAAACGCTATGTGCGCGGCGAGACGATGGTGGCGGCGCTCTGCGATGTCAGTCTCGAGGTCGGGCGCGGCGAGTTCTGTGCCTTTGTCGGGCCGAGCGGGTGCGGGAAAAGCACCTTATTGGGGTTGGTCGCGGGTCTCGACCGCCCGACGTCCGGGGAGATTCTCCTCGACGGTCGCAGGGCGGCGAGTTTTACGAGCAATGATTGGACCACGGCGCGGCGGGATGTCATCGGGATTGTCTTTCAGGCCTTTCATTTGCTCCCAGGGCTGACGGCGTTGGAAAATGTGTCGTTGCCGCTGCTCCTGCGCGGCGAGAGCGGCAGTGCGGTCGGTCGTCGGGCGGCGGAAGTGCTGGAGATGGTGGCGATGACTCATCGGACGCACCATCGTCCAGGGGAGTTGTCCGGTGGCGAACAGCAGCGGGTGGCGATTGCCCGGGCGCTGGCCCATCGGCCGAAGGTCTTACTCGCCGACGAACCAACCGGTAATCTGGATTCTCACCAAGGAACGGACATCATGGCATTGCTTCGATCGATGACGAAAGCCGAAGGGGTGACGGTGTTGCTGGTCACGCATAGCCAGAGCGCGGCACAATGCGCTGACTATGTCTGGACCATGCAGGATGGCCGGCTGGTGTCGCGCACGACCCCGTCCGCGCTCACAGGTGCCGCATGACGGATCTTTCTACAACGATTGCGGGGGTCACGTTTCCAAGCTGTTTCATGAATGCGGCCGGGGCGCTCTGTGTGACCCGAGAGGAGCTGGAGGCGCTGGGCCGGTCGCGCGCCGGGGCCATCGTCACCAAGTCGATGACGGTCGAGGCCCGGCAAGGCAATCCGGAGCCGCGGTATTACGGATTTCCCGGCGGCTCGATCAATTCCATGGGGCTCCCCAATCTCGGCTATCGGGCCTATGCGGACATGATCCCCGAGTTGAAGCGGTTCGGCAAGCCGGTGATTGCGAGTGTGGCGGGGCTCTGCGAGGACGACTTTCCGACCATTGCCGCCGTGATCAACGCGGCGCAGCCCGACTTGATCGAAGTCAACCTGTCCTGTCCGAATATTCCCGGCAAGCCCCAGATCGGCTATGACCCGGAGGCCTCCGAGCGCCTGTTGAAGCGGGTGCGCAAGGTCATTACCGTGCCGATGGGCGTGAAGCTTCCGCCTTACTTCGATCCCGCGCATCATGAGGTGATGGGGAAGGTGATTGGCCGGTGCGAGGTCGATTTTCTGAACATGATTAACTCGGTCGGCAACGGCCTCGTGGTCGATCCGGACCGTGAAGAAGTCGTCATCAAGCCAAAAGGCGGCTTTGGCGGCCTCGGGGGGACGATTATCAAGCCGGTGGCGCTGGCGAACGTGCGGGCCTTCTACAAGATTTTTCAAGGGAAGATTCCGATCATCGGCACCGGAGGCGTGATGAATGGCATCGATGCGTTCGAGCATTTCTTGTGCGGGGCGTCGGCGGTGCAGGTCGGCACAGTCCTGGTGGAAGAAGGCCTTGGGGCCTTTGGCCGATTGGAAGCGGAGCTGTCCGCTCAACTGGCGAAGAAGGGCTATGGCTCGATTGCGGACTGCCGGGGAAAAGTGAAGGAGCTGTAGGGTTACTTGAGGCCGAAGTTGCGGGGCAGCAATCCCTGCTGAAGGGCCTGCCGGAGCAGTTGCGCCACGTTCCGTACGTTCAATCGCCGCATCAGGTTGAAGCGGTGCACCTCGACGGTGCGGATGCTGATGTCGAGCGTCTCGGCGATCTCCCGATTGGTATGACCCAGCGCGACCATTTTGAGAATTTCCCGTTGCCGCGGGGTAATCGACAGCTCGACTTTCGGGTGCCGGTCTATTTGCAGTGCGGTATTGCCTCGACTTCTTGCCATAACGTACTCCCGATCTAGGGTTCCCTGAGAATCTAGCAAAGGGATGAATGTCTGTAAACGAAACTGCCGATTTCTGCACGTGGATTCGATCGGCACGTACTCAGTCGTTTTCACTGATAGTGTTTATACGTAGGTGAATGCTCATGTTCTTACGATGTGGTGCCGCATGATGGCCTGGCTGACGCTCTGTGCGTTGCTGCTGCGTGTCCATCTGACGCAACGGCCCTTTCGGACCATGCTCACCGTAGTGGGCGTGGCGTTGGGCGTGGCGGCATCGGTGGCGGTGCGGACGGCCAATATCGAAGTGTTGCACTCGTTTGAGCAGGCGGTGGTCACGGTCGCCGGACCGACGACGTTGGAGGTCTCAGGGGGAGATTTGGGGATCGACGAGCAGCTCATCGCAACGGTACGGGCGGTGCCATGCGTGGCGTCAGCCTCACCGGTGCTGGCGCAGACGGCGGTGCGGTTGGATGCCGTGGGGCAGCCCGGCGGCGCGCTTCATGTGTTGGGTCTCGATCTGCTGGCCGAGATCGAGCGCCGGGGATTCCGGCTCTCCAAGGAACAAGGCCAGAATCCCATCGAGGATCTGCTGAGCGCCGACCGTGTGTATCTCGGGCGAAAGTTGGCGGCCGATTGGCAGGTTGGCGCGGGAAGTACGATCGCACTTCAAATCGGTCCGCGCCCAGTTCAGGTGCAGATCGCCGGGGTGCTGCAAGACCAATCCGATCGTGCGTCATCGTGGGATCATCTCGCGATCATGGACATTGCCGCTGCCCAAGTCCTGTTCAACATGGTGGGGCGGCTCGACCGGATCGACATCATCACAGAGGCGGACGCGTCCGTTGAGGCCGTGGCACGGGCGGTGCGCGCGGCCGTGCCGCCGCATCTGACCGTCGAACGGCCGGCCAGCCGAACGAAACAGGTCGAGCAGATGGTGCGGGCATTCCGGCTCAATCTCACGGTCTTGAGCTGGGTCGGGCTGTTGGTGGGCATGTTTCTGATCTACAACACGATGGCCTTTGCCGTGGCGCAGCGACGGCGGGAGATCGGGATCTATCGCGCAATTGGCATGACGCAGTCCCGCGTCGCCGGCCTCTTTCTGGTCGAAGCGGCTTTGTTCGGGCTGCTCGGCGGGATAGTTGGGAGCCTGGGCGGTGTGGTGCTGGCGCAGAAGCTGGTTGGGCTGGTCAGCCGGACGGTATCGGACCTCTATGTGCCGTTGAGCCAAGGGGAGGCGGCGTGGTCAGTCTCAGCGGAGCTGTGGCAGGCCTCATTCGAAGGGGTGGCGATCGGCTGTCTTGTGTCGATGATCGGGGCCATTGCCCCGAGCCTCGATGCCAGCCGGACGGCGACGATCCGTGCGCTGGCCCCCGGCGACTATGAAGCCAGCCGGCAACTGCGCGTGGGAATTCTGGCGATGGGCGGGATCGGATTGCTCGTGGCGGCAGGGTGCTTAGCCCTGGCCAGTCCGCTCGGCGGGGTGCCGGTCTTGGGCTATCTCGCGACGTTCTGTCTGCTTGGCGGACTCTCGTGTCTGGCGCCGGGCTGTGTCACTGGTTGGCGAAGGCCGAGCCCCCAACGGAATCGCATTCCCGGTGTTCAAGGCGCCATGCGCGACATTGCGGTCGAGCATGCGGCCAGAAATCCCGGTCGAAACGGCGTGACGGTCTCCGCGTTGATGGTGGGGCTGGCCATTATGATCGGTGTGCTGATCATGGTGCGCAGCTTCCGGCATACCGTTGAGTTGTGGATCAACGAGACGATCATTGCCGATATCGTCGTCGCGCCATCGACCTGGTTGCGAGAAGCCAATGGCGGGAGCGGGACGAAGAGCCTGCCGCCAACCTGGCGTGACCGGCTGGCTGAGATTCCCGGCATTGCCGAGGTCGATACTTATCGGGATGTGCGGGTGGAGGTGCAAGGGCAACGTGTGGCCATTGTCTCGCGCGATCTCCGGCTCCATGCCAGACGCAGCCAATATCTCGTGCGCCAGGGACACTCAACCGAATTGTTGAATCAGGCGGTCGAGCGCGGGGGCATCGTGGTGTCCGAAGTACTGGCCAACCGGCTGAGTATCCAGGAGGGCCAGTTGCTGGAACTCATGACGCCGCAGGGGGCAAAGTCGTTCCCCGTCGTGGCCGTGTTCTACGACTATGCGACTGACGGCGGGAAACTGGTCATGGATCGCAGCCTCTATCAATCCCTCTGGCAGGACGAACATGTGACGGTATTTCCGATTTATCTGCAAACTGGGGCTGATAGAGAGCAGGTCCGGCAGGCGATTGCCGGCGCATTGCAGCACACGCAGGACCGGACGCTGCCGCCGCTTATCATTAGTAATAGCGAGTTGCGCAAGGAGATTCTCGACATCTTCGACCGAACCTTCCTGCTGACCTATGTGTTGGAAGCCATCGCCGTCATCATCGCCATGCTGGGCATCGTGAATACGTTGGTGACGTCTGTGTTGGAACGTCGGCGCGAGTTTGCCACGCTCCGCGCGATCGGCGGCAGTGAGGAGCAAATCAGGCAATTGGTCTTGTGGGAAGCGGTCTATCTGGGTGTGGTCGGTATCGCGCTGGGACTTGTCGGCGGCGGACTGCTGTCCCTGCTGCTCATCAAAGTGATCAACAAACAGTCATTTGGTTGGACGATCCAGATGGTTCTGCCTCTTGGCGCCCTGGCCCAAGCCGTCGGCTTGGCAGCTGCCGCCACCCTGATTGCAGGGTATTTCCCCGCCCGCTGGGCGGCGCGGCAACCGGTGGTGGAGGGGTTGAGAGAGGAGTAATCGGTTAGTCTGTCTTTATTGTGACATCAAGAGCGTTCACAAACCTCGCGGTTCCTTCGCCACCACCTTGCCGTTCTCCCATATATAGATCGCGTGCCATGCATGCGGGCGGTTTTGCGAGCCACCTTGGCGGCTCTGCGGAGTACGCGTCCGGCGGCTTGTGAAAAGGCGCTCGAAGATTGTTTCTTGGGCGATCGCATTGCTAATGCTCGCTCCTCGGTATGGGGACGGTTCGCTATCGGTAGATCTCGTCATGTGTTCCGATGTCGAGAAGGACGATCTCTTTCTTGGTCACTCTCAAGGTAAGCGTGATGCGATGCGAATGAGTCAGGCTGACGGCATGCAGCCCTTCCAGCTCGCCTTTGAGCGCATGTAGACGTAACTGTGGCTGAAATGGATCGGCTTCTAGCCCTCTAAGGGCTTTAGCCAGAGGCTTCTTCAGTTCTGGGTGGGCTTGTGTGAACTTGGCCACACGTCGATCAAAATAGCTGGTGGTGGCCAGCGTGTACATCAGGATTCGAGATGAAGCTCGTCGATGAGTGTTTTGGCCGAGATGCGACGGATGCGCCCTTCCTTGAGGTCCTGTAACGATCGTCTGATTCGGGTCACATATGATTTGCGATACCGCTCCGCCAATTCCTGGTACTGTGCTTCGGCCATGATGACATAGGTGGGCTCGTTGTCTTTGAGGACGTGGACCGGCCCACGCTTCAGTGCATTGTCGATGACGGAGAGTCCTCGACGCCTGATTTCAGTGGCCGGAATAGTTTTTTGCACTGCGTTGGATGATCGCATGGCGCTATGCTAGCCGAAGCGATGAAAGACTACAAGATCGATCAGCTCGCCACCGGCTGCTGGTAATCGACCTCAATCTTGAATCCCAGATCTTCGATCATGCCCCAGACTTCGGGGGCGGGGGAGCCCGGTGTCGTCAGGTAGTTATTCACGAAGACCGAGTCGGCCGGGTAGAGGGAGAGGGGCTGGAGGCTGCGGAGGTTGTGTTCGCGGCCGCCGGCGATGCGGAGTTCCGTGCGCGGATGCAGGAAGCGGAAGAGGCAGAGGACTTTGAGGCAGCGTTGCGGTGTGAGGGCGGCGATGTTCTCCAGCGGCGTGCCTTCCACCGGATTGAGCATATTCAACGGAATCGAGTCCGGTTTCACGTCGCGCAGGGCGGTGGCCAGGTCGATGAGGTCTTCGTTGCTTTCCCCCATGCCGACGATTCCGCCTGAGCAGATTTCCAAGCCCGCGGCGCGCGCATTCTTGATGGTCGAGAGCCGGTCCTGGAAGGTATGGGTGGTGCAAATCGACTCGTGGTAGGCCTCGCTGGTGTTCAGGTTGTGGTTCACGCGGTCGACGCCGGCCGCCTTCAGCCGCTTCGCCTGTTCCTCGTTCATGAGGCCGAGCGAGCAGCAGATCTGAATCGGGATTTCCTGCTTGATCGAGCGCACGGCCCCGGCGATTTCATCGATTTCCCGATCCAAGGGGCTGCGTCCGCTGATGACGATGCAATAGCGCTGGGCCTTTGAGGCGGCGGCCTGGCGGGCGCCCTCCATCATCTGTTTCTGCGGGAGCAAGTTATAGCGCTCGATCGGCGCCGTCGAAATGGCGGATTGCGAGCAGTAGTGGCAGTCTTCCTGGCAGGCGCCGCTCTTGGCGTTCTGCAACATCTGCAAGCGGACGGTGCGGCCGAAGTATTTCGAGCGGACTTGAAAGGCGGCATGCAGCAGCGCGAGCAGATCGTCGTCCGGTGCGGTCAGCACGGACAGCGATTCCGCTCTGGTGAGCGGTTCGTCGTTGAGGGCTTTGTGCGCCAGCTGCATGTAGTCGGTCATGACGGACACCTTTCAGTGGTGAACACGAGCACGAGGGTTATGGAACAAGGGTTTTGAGCACTCAGACGAGGGAAAACCTACACGGTTTCAAACGGAGAAGCAATGCCCTGATAGGGGACGGTGGGGGCCGTAGGCGCGCCTTCAGCCGGCACTGCGGACGGTTGGCTGGCTTCGAGCCAGGGGAGTGCGGTGAGGGTGTTCCAGCGGGCGCACCGGCGGCAGCGGCCGGACCATTCCAGCGATTCCTGCTGGCACTGGGTGCAGATATAGGGAACGATCACGCGCTTCTTGAAGTTGAGGGCTTTTTTGAGTTCCACAATGGCCTGCTCGAAGTGCTGTTTGCGCAGGTACAGATTGGCCATGATTTTGTGATAGTCGAGCAGATGATCCTGCGGCCCTTCGATGGTCGAGAGGACGTCGAAGGCCTCGTCCACCATTTCGAGCCGGTAGTAGAGCTTGCCCAGATAAAATTGCAGGACAGGGTTTTGCGGGTCCTGCTGCAGCGCTTCTTGATAGACGCGAATGATCTCGCTCGGCTCGCCTTGTTCGAGAAAGAATTCTTCCAGGCGATGGAGAATAATCACGCTTTTGGTGCGCGCGTAGACTTTCTTGAGGATTTCGACGGCGTCCTTGGTTTTCCCTTCATGGATGAGGATTTCCCCCATGCCGATATAGGCGGGCAGGAAGCTGCGGTCTTTCTTGATGGCGCCGCGGAAGTACCGGCGGGCTTTGTCGGGATGGCCCCGTTCGAGCAGCTGGCGGCCGACTTCATACATGCACCCGACGAGCAGTTCGGCTTCGGCTTGTTTGTCCGGCTCCGGGAGGTTGGCCTTCAAAAGGCGGTGCTGGATCTCCAGCGCATCGCTCCACTTTTCCAGCTTGATGTGCAAGTCGCGTTTCCGAATGAGCGCGGTCAGGTTATCCGGCTCGATCTTCAAAATCTTCTGAAGGGTCAGGAGCGCGTCCTCGTAGCGTTTGGCTTTTTCGAGATCTTTGCCGAGTTCCAGCAGGACTTCGATGTTGCGGTCGTCAATGCGATGGGCATGCTGGTGCAGCCGAATGGCTTCGGCGAAGTTGTGTTCGGAACGATAGATATTGCCGAGCCAGAGCAGCGAGTCCACGCGATTGGGGTCCATCGCCAGGGCTTTTTCAAACAGGCTGATGGCTTCGACGGTCCGCTTGGACATGAAGGCATGGGTGCCTTCCCGGTGCAGCGCGTCCACTTTCTCTTTCCGGCGCACCAGGCGGGTGCTTTGCCAGGTGAGGATGGCGTGCGCGGTTTGCTGCAGGCCGACGATAAAGGCCACGATCACGGCGCCGATGGCCATGGAAATCAGGGCGAGGGTGACGGGGCTGAGTTCAAACTCGACGGACGAACTCGTGCGGACCAGCACCGTGCCGGGGTTGAGTTCGCGGAAATAGCTGTAGATAAAGACGCCGGCGCTGACGAGGAAGATGGTGAGCAGCAGTCTGAGCATAGCTTAGCAGCCTGTCACGCAACAATGATCGATGCGGCCCAGTCTGACAAGACTGACCGGCATAGTGTTAGGCCGACTTTTTCGCGCGCGGTTTCCGCACGGCGGCGCGTTTCTTGGGCGCCGCGATTGGAGCCGGCACCGGGGCTTCGTCTTCGATGGGCACCAGTTTGGCGTCGCTCCAGAGCCGTTCCAGCGCATATTGTTCGCGCGTGTCTTGCCGGAAAATATGCGCGACGACGTCTCCAAAATCCATCAGCACCCATTGTCCGGACGACAGGCCTTCGATGCTCAGCGGCCGGTCGCCTTTGCTGGACATGATCCCGTCGATATGGTCCGCAATGGCGCGCGTTTGCCGGTCGGATTCCGCCGACCCGATCACGAGATAATCGGCCACCGACGTGAGGGGGGCGACATGGAGGATCTGGACATCGAGGGCCTTTTTATCGAGCATCGCCCTTCCGATGACAAGGGCGGTGGCCTTAGATGTGCGTGCGATTGTAGTCCTCCTGGTACAGCTGATGCTGGAGTATATAAGATTCAACAGGGGGCGGCAACAAATTTGCTAGCGTCGCGCCGCGTTGTACGCGCTGCCGGATATCGGAGGCTGAGATCGTACAGGGTGCGAGCGGCAGGCAAATGAGGGTGCGTCCCGACGGCAGGGGGAGATCGAGTCGATGGATCAAGCCGGAATCCAGTGCGGCCAGTTGATCTGCGTCGATCTTGGGGAGCAGCGGCAACGAAGCCAGTGCGCGGTAGGTTTGCCCAGGCCGTGAGATGACGATGAAGGAGCAGGCGTCGAGGAGGGCTTCGGGCTCCCGCCAGGTCGGTAGATCGATAAAGGCATCAAGGCCGATGATAAAGAACAGCGCGGTCTCAGGCCGTTGTTGCGGCTGGAGTGCACGAATGGTATCGATGGAGTAAGATTTTCCTTGCCGTGCAATCTCAATATCGGAGAGCGCAAATGCGGGATTGCCGGTGATTGCCAGGCGCACCATTTCATAGCGATGCCGGGCCGGTGCCAGCGCGCCGGATTGTTTATGGGGCGGATCGCCGGTTGGAATGAATAGGATGCGGTCTAGCGCCAGGAGCGTATGGGTTTGTCGCGCGATTGCGAGGTGGCCGTTGTGAATTGGATTGAAACTGCCGCCGAAGAGGCCGAGTCGGGGTGGACATGAAGAGGGGGAATCGGGGGCCGTCATAACGCCGTAGTCACGATCCCGCGCCGCATGGTTCTAGAGGATGACCAGATTATCCCGGTGAATGACTTCTTCATATTCCTGTGGGCCGATCTGTTGCTGGATATCGGGTGTTTTGAGTCCCTTCATGCGGTCGAGCAACTCTGAAGAGAAATTCACGAGACCCTTGGCAAATTCCTTTCCGTCCTGATCGAGGCAGCTGACCGGATCGCCGGTTTCGAAGGGGCCAGTGATCTCGACGATGCCCGAGGCCAGCAGGCTCTTGCCCCGTTGTGTGAGCGCCTCGACGGCTCCCTGATCGACCCGGATCTGTCCCCGCGCCCGCAAGGTGAAGGCAATCCAGTGCTTGCGGCTCGTGAGCCGCCGCTCTTTCGCCACAAACAAGCTGCCGCCAGATCCGCCAGCCAGTACGTGAGGGAGCAGGCCCGGTTGTTGCCCGTTCACGATGAGTGTTGCCACGCCGTATTCGCCGACCTTTTTGGCGGCGCGGACCTTGGTCGCCATGCCGCCCGTCCCTTCGAACGTGCTGGACATGCCGGCTTTGCGTTCGATTTCTTCGGTGATTTCGGGGATGAGCGGAATCAGCGTGGCGGCCGGATTCTTGCGGGGGTCCTCGGTAAACATGCCGTCCACGTCGGATAAGATGACGAGCAGATCGGCATCCACGAGATGCGCGACCTGTGCGGCAAGGGTGTCATTGTCGCCGACGCGAATTTCATCGACCGCGACCGTATCGTTTTCATTGATGATCGGGAGCACGCCGAATCCAATGAGGGCTGTGAGGGTATAGCGGGCGTTCAGAAACCGGCGGCGGTCAGCCAGGTCTTGGTGGGTCAGTAAGATTTGGGCGACTTGGATATTGAGCCGGTCGAAGGCTTTTTCATAGGCCCACATGAGCCGGCTTTGTCCCACCGCGGCGGCGGCTTGTTTCACCGGCAGGTTCTTCGGGTACTCCTTCAGCTGGAGTTTTTTGATGCCGGACACGATGGCGCCGGATGAGACGACGAGCACTTCCCGCCCATCCGCCCGGAGCGCGGCGATTTCGTCGGCCAGACGTTCGATCTGTTCGGGGCGGAGTCCGCTGGCGCGGGAGGCGATCAGGCTGCTCCCGATTTTGACGACGATGCGTTTGGCGCTTTTTAGGAGTTCGTCTCGCACGGCGTGTTCCTGAGGCTGTCCACTTTCTTTCCGACGAACGCGATCAGCTCGTCGAGTCCTTCTCTGGTGGCGGACGATACCGGGAAGCATTTGTATTTGCGGCGCTTGCAATAGGCCTGGAGCTGGATCAGGCGATCGGATGCGCCGCTGATATCGACTTTGGTGGCGACGATCGCGAAGGGGCGCTTGTTCAAGGTCTTATCGTAGGCATCCAGTTCCTGCCGCATAATTTCAAAACTGGTTACCGGCTCTTCTGTCGCCCATTCCGAGACGTCGATCAGATGGAGCAAGACGGAGGTGCGTTCGATATGGCGGAGGAATTGAATCCCCAATCCCTTGCCTTCCGATGCGCCTTCGATCAACCCGGGAATATCGGCAACCACGAAGCTGCGGTCCGATCCCCAGCGGACGACGCCAAGATTCGGCACCAAGGTGGTGAATGGATAGTCGGCGATTTTGGGCCGCGCCGACGAGATCGCGGCGATGAGCGTGGATTTGCCTGCGTTCGGAAAGCCGACGAGCCCCACGTCGGCCAGGAGCTTGAGCTCGAGGCGCAGGTGTTTTTCTTCGCCCTCCTTGCCGTGCTCGAAATGCGTCGGAACCCGGTTGGTCGGCGTGGCGAAGTTCCCGTTGCCGCGGCCGCCTCGTCCTCCCTGGGCGATGACGGCTTGATCGCCATCGGCGACCAGATCGGCCAGGACGTCGCCGGTGTCCTCGTCGTAAATGACGGTGCCCACCGGCAGCGTCACGACGACGGACTTTCCGCAGCGTCCAGTGCAGTTGGAGGCGCCGCCGTGCCGTCCGTCTTCTGCTTCGTAATGTTTTTGGTAGCGCAGATCGAGCAGCGTGGTCAGCCGATGGGAGGCGGCAAATACGACGTCGCCGCCGTTTCCGCCGTCTCCTCCATCCGGTCCGCCTCGGGGCACGAACATTTCCCGGCGGAAACTGCAGGATCCGTCTCCGCCTCGCCCGGCTTTTACTACGACTCGAACTTCATCGACAAACATGCGGTGTCCTTCAGCGCTCATTCGCGATCGGATATGGAGGGATGAGTATACCTGACCCTGCCCCTGATAGGGGAGGGTCAGAATACGATCTCAAGCGAATTTCAAAGAGAGCGAATGAGCGAGGCCTAGGATTGGGCAGGGGCGGGGTACACGCTGACTTTTCGTCTGTCGCGCCCACCTTCGAACTTCACTACGCCGGTCACCTTGGCGAACAACGTGTGATCTCTGCCGAGATCGACATTGAATCCCGGGAAAAACTTCGTGCCGCGCTGACGGACGATGATGCTGCCGGCTGTGACGGTTTGTCCGCCATAGGCCTTCACGCCCAGATATTGTGGATTACTATCCCGCCCGTTCCGTGATGATCCGCCGCCTTTATTTGTTGCCATGGCAAGTCCTTCTTATACGTGCTTATGCCGTTGCAATGCCGGTTACGCGCAAGCTGGTGAAGCCCTGACGATGCCCGCGGGTGCGCCGGTAGCCCTTCCGCCGCTTCTTCTTGAATACGGTGATGGATCGGGTACGCCCGTGACGGACGATTTCAGCGGTCACCTTGGCCCCTGGGACCAACGGCTGCCCGATGACGACGCCACCTTCACCGTGGACGAGCCGGACTTGATCCAGCTCCACCGAAGCTCCCACGTCACCCTCCAATGAGGCAACTTGCAACAGAGAGCCTGTTTCAACTCGATACTGCTTACCGCCTGTCTCAATGATCGCGTACATTGCTATATTCCTCCCAACAGGAACGCCTTGTGTAACATAGGGTTCTGTAGAGTGTCAAGCGACGGCTTCAATGGCTGATCTGTGCAGGGAGGGTATGTGTCGCCTCGATCATCGTGCCTCCCCCTCTTTTGTGGGCTATGAGAGCGGATGTTTTTGGACGTATTCTCTGACGTGTCAGGGCAGATGGATGTGCCGGTATTACAGATTATTGAGCAGGAGTGAGAGGGATGCCTCAGACCACGCGATTCATCATTCGAGCCTACCACCGTATTCCTGTCCGTTGTCTTCTGTATTACATGGGGGGCGAATTTCTGGGCAAAGGGACGGTGGTGAATATGTCCAGAAAGGGGATGCGCGTGCTCGGCGATCATCAAGTGGTGCCGGGGATGGAGCTGGTGCTGCGGCTGTCACTGCCGGACAAGGATGAGCCGGTCGAAATTCAGCGTGTGGTGGTCCGGTGGGTTCGCGGGCTGCTCTTCGGGGCGAAGATCGTGACCGTGAGTCCGGACGGCGAGGAGCGTGTCGGGACGTTTCTGAGCTCCCGCCTGCGGTCCTATTGCGCTTCTTCGTAATTCAATTCAGACCGCGCGTCTACGGTGTTGGCGGAGCGCGGCTCGCTTGACCCCTTCTCGACCCCCACGTTATAGTCTGCGAATTCTTTTTTCCCCGTCGTCGGCCATGTCGTAGAGGAGTGCTATTCGATGCTGGAGCCAGTCGAGAAGATTTGGATGGATGGCAAGTTGGTGCCCTGGGCGGATGCCAACGTCCATATTTTGACCCATTCGCTGCATTACGGACTCGCCGCGTTTGAAGGGATCCGCTGTTACAAGGGACAGTCCGGTTCCGCGATTTTCCGTCTTCAGGAGCATGTCGACCGGCTGTTCGACTCCGCGCATATCGGGATGATGGAGATGCCGTACGATCGCAAGCAGATCGCGGACGCCATCGTCGAGACGGTGCGGGCCAATCGCCTCGATGCCTGCTACATCCGGCCGCTGGTCTATATCGGCTATGGCGCCATGGGTGTGCATCCGGGGAACAATCCGATCCGGATTGCCATCGCGGCCTGGCGGTGGGGCGCCTATTTGGGTGACGATGCGCTGGCCAACGGGATGCGTGCGCGGGTCTCGTCCTTTACCCGGCATCATGTGAATGTGTCCATGACGCGGGGAAAGATTTCCGGGTACTACGTGAACTCGATCCTGGCCAAGCGGGAAGCCAAAGTGGACGGGTATGATGAAGCGATTATGCTCGACCCGGAGGGGTATGTCTCGGAAGGGACCGGAGAAAATATTTTTATCGTTCGCCGAGGCAAGCTCAAGACGACGCCGCTGACGTCGATTCTAGAGGGGATTACCAGAAGCTCCGTGATGGAGCTGGCGCGTGAACGCAATATCCCGGTGGTGGAAGAGCGGTTTACCCGCGACGAGATGTATGTGGCGGACGAAGTGTTTGTAACCGGCACCGCGGCGGAGCTGACACCGGTGCGGGAAATCGATAACCGGCGCATCGGAACCGGCAAGCCCGGCCCGGTCACGCTGGCCCTCCAAAAGGCCTTTTTCGCCATCGTGCGCGGCGAAGATCCGGCCCATCAAGCCTGGCTGACCCGCGTGTAGCCGTTTCGGCTCACGCGGGGCGCCATCATTTCAATCATAGAGCGGTTCGATCAGGAAGAAACAGGTGTGTCTAGTGAGCGGCCGCTGGCGCGTCGCTGGCCGGCTTCGTCTCCGCCGGCGGAGCCGCCGGTGCGGCAGGCGTGTCTTTCGAATTGAGGTCGATGACGGTCGAGGAGAAGTTCCGTTGCTTCGCCAGGATGGCCAGGCTGAACGAGGTCAGCATGAACACGGCGGCGACGATGACGGTGAGTTTGCTCAGGAAGTTCGCCGGGCCGCGGCTGCCGAAGACGGTCTGGCTGGATCCGCCAAAGGCCGCGCCGATTTCCGCGCCCTTTCCCGATTGCAGCAGGATCGCGCCGATCATCAGGAAACAGACGAATACATGAAGAATCACTACGAGCGTATACAGCATTGTTAATGTCCTATTCGTTTTTGAGCGAGTCGGACGATAGTAGCAAAGGAATCGACCTGGAGGCAAGCTCCACCGACCAATGCGCCATCAATGTCGGAAAAGGCCAGGAACCCCTCCACGTTTTGCGGAGTCACGCTGCCGCCGTAGAGAATGCGTGCTCCAGCGGCCACGGCGGCCGACCAGCCTGTTGCGAGGGCGCGCCGGATCAGCTGATGTACGTTGACGGCTTGCTCAGGCGTGGCGGCTTTTCCCGTTCCGATGGCCCAGACCGGTTCATAGGCGATGGTCAGCGGCGCCAGCTGGGCCGGCTCGAATCCCGCCAGGCATCCCTTTAGCTGCCGCTCGATGACGGTGGCGGTTGTGCCGGATTCCCGTTCGCCAAGTGATTCCCCGACGCAGAGAATCGGGTTCAACCCGTGCGTGAGCGCGGCGAGGAGCTTTTTACGGATCAGATCGTCCTGCTCTCCGAATTGGGCGCGCCGTTCGGAATGCCCCAGAATGACGTATCGGCAGCCCAGGTCTTTGAGCATGGGCGCGGAGATTTCTCCGGTGAAGGCCCCCTGGGTTTCCCAATGGAGGTTTTGTGCGCCCAGTGCGATCGACGCGGCGTGGCCAAGCGCATCCCTGACAGCGGCCAGCGCCGTAAAGGGCGGGGCGATCACGATGTCGATGGCGGCAGTGGACAACGGGGCCTGAACCAGCTCGCGCGCGAAGCGAGCCGCTTCCGACGCGGTCTTGTTCATTTTCCAGTTGCCGGCGATCAGCGGTGTGCGCACGGTGTCCTTTGGTCGCGGGCGTCCAGCGCGAGCTGTGGAGACGGTTAGGCCCGGTCCGGCAGCGCGGCGAGCCCTGGAAGTTGTTTGCCTTCCAGCAGCTCCAGGGCGGCGCCGCCGCCGGTGGAAATAAAGGAGATGCTGTCGGACTCGCCTGCGCGGTGGATGGCCATCGCGGTTTCGCCGCCGCCGACGATCGTCAGCGCATAGGCATTGGCGACGGCATGCGCCACCGAGAGGGTGCCGCGGGCGAAGGCGTCGATTTCAAACATGCCCATCGGTCCGTTCCACAGAATGGTTTTGGCATCTTGCAGGGCTTCACTGAACAGTTTGACCGAGGCCGGGCCGATGTCGAGGCCGTACCAGCCTTTGGGAATTTCCTGAACCGGCACGATTTTCGTTTCCGCGCCGGGCTCCCGGCTGGCCGCCACCACGCAATCGACGGGCAGGTAGAACTTCACGCCCCGTGAGAGCGCGTGGTCTTCGATGCCGCGCGCAAAATCGAGCATGTCGTTCTCGACCAGGGAGTTCCCGATTTCCAGCCCCTTGGCCTTGAGGAAGGTAAAGGCCATGCCGCCGCCGATGATGACCTTATCGACCCGTTTCCCGAGGTTTTCAATGACGCCGATTTTGCCGGAGACTTTGGCGCCTCCGAGGATCGCCACGAAGGGGCGGACCGGATTTTCGACGGCCCCTTCCAGGTATTCGATTTCCTTTTTGAGGAGTGCGCCGGCGGCCGAGTCTTTGATGAATTTCGTGATGCCGACGGTCGAGGCGTGCGCACGGTGCGCCGCGCCGAACGCATCGTTGATAAACACATCGCCCAGGGATGCCAGTGCTTTGGAGAAGGCCTCGTCGTTTTTCTCTTCGCCGGGATGAAAACGAAGATTTTCCAGGAGCAGCACGTCGCCGGGATTCATCTTGGCGACCAGCTTCTCGGCGGCGGGGCCGATGCAGTCCGGCGCGAACAGGACTTCCTTGCCCAGCAGGCGGCTCAGCCGCTTGGCGACGGGCGCCAGGCTGTATTTGGGGTCGAAGGCCCCTTTGGGGCGCCCAAGGTGCGAACAGAGGATGACTTTGGCGCCTTCATCGACGACCCGGTTGATCGTGGGAAGGGTCGAACGGATGCGTGTGTCATCCGTAATCTGGAGCGAGTCGTCGAGGGGAACATTGAAGTCGGCACGGATGATCACGCGCTTTCCGCGCAAAGCCACATCGTCGATGGTTTGCTTCCGCAGGTTCATCCGTGCTCCTTCTTCAGCCCGCTGTGTGCGGTTACCCCTTGGCCTTGACCGCCAGCGCCTTGATCAAATCACGGACGCGGCAGGAATAGCCCCATTCGTTGTCGTACCAGGCCGTGACCTTGATCATGCGCTTGTCGATGACATTCGTGAGCGGGGCATCAAGGGTGGCGGAGTGGGGATCGCCCTTTTGATCGATCGAGACAATCGGGTCTTCCGAATAATGCAGGATGTTCTTCAGCGGGCCCTCCGCCGCCTTCTTGAAGGCCGCATTGACTTCGGCGATCGTGCAATCTTTCTCGGCCTCCACCGTGAGATCGACGAGCGACACGTTCGGGGTCGGGACGCGAATAGCCAAGCCGTCCAGTTTGCCCTTCAACTGCGGGAGCACGAGATGCAGCGCCTTGGCGGCGCCGGTGCTGGTCGGAATCATCGACATGCCGGCCGCGCGCGCCCGCCGCAAATCCTTATGCGGCAGATCGAGCAGCTGCTGGTCGTTCGTGTACGAGTGAATCGTGGTCATCACGCCGTGCTTGATGCCGAAGTTTTCCAGCAACACCTTGGCGACCGGCGCGAGGCAGTTGGTCGTGCAGGAGGCGTTGGAAATGATGTGGTGCGAGGCGGGCTTGAAGTCGTTGTCGTTGACGCCGAGGACGATCGTCACATCCGGGTCCGCCGAGGGGGCGGAGATGATGACCTGCTTGGCGCCGGCCGACAGGTGTTTGCCGGCACTGTCGCGATCTGTGAAGCGGCCGGTGGACTCGATGACGACATCCACGTTCAAGTCTTTCCAGGGGAGCTCTTTCGGATCCTTCTTGGCCAGGACCTTGATGGGCTTCCCATCGACGAGAATATGATCGTCCTTCGCTTCCACCGTGACATTGAGCGTGCCATGCACGGAGTCGTACTTGAGCAGATAGGCCAAGGTCTTGGCGTCCGTGAGGTCGTTGATGGCGACAATATCCAGTTCGGGGTCTCCCATCGAGGCCCGAAACACGTTGCGTCCGATACGTCCGAATCCATTGATGCCGATGCGAATAGCCATGCGTCTATATCCTTTACTGAATAACGAGCCGGGGCCAACGCCCTGGAAATGGTGGCGCGATAGTAGCGGCGCCCCGGAGCCTTGTCAAGCTATACGAAGGAGGAATATGCGCTGAAAACCCTGTGTTTGCCGTGTTTTCACGCGCTGGCGCTCAGTAGAATTCCCGGCGGAAACCGTCTTGAATTGCCGGTCGCCTTGCTTCTCGCTCGGCCTCTTCGCTAGAGTCCTGCCATCCTCACGTTGGTCACCGATTGTTGATGCTGTGATGAATCACACACTCTCGGAAAAAGCGGCGCAGGCCTTGGAGTGGCCCCGGTTGCTCGACTGCTTGGCGCAAGGGGCGCAGTCCGCCTTGGGCGCGGCGCGCTGCCGGACGTTGGCCGTCGAAAACGAGCTGGATCTCCTGATCCAGCGGCAACAGGAGACGACGGAGTGGCTCAGGCTCGGGGAGGGCAGCGATCCTGCTCCCGTTTTATCGTGTCCGGATGTGCGTGAGGTCGTCGAGCGCGCCCATAAAGGCGGGGTGCTTGAAACGATCGAGCTGCGCGACTGCGGGCTCGTGCTCAGTCTGATGGAAGAGGTGGCGCGGTTTGCCGGCCGTCATCAACACGCTGCGCCTGCCGTCGCCGCGGTGGCCGGTCCGTTGCAGTGGACGAGGGAGTTGCAGGGGCTCCAGCGGGCGTTGGATGCGGCGATTCAGCCGGACGGCGCGATGAAAGAGTCGGCGAGCCCCGAATTGCGGCGGCTCACCCATGCGGCCCAGGAGTTGAAACAGCGCATGCGGGAACAGCTGGATCGCATTCTGCACTCCAGCCGTTATGAAGAGGTCCTGCAAGAATCCTACTTTGCGCAGCGCGAGGGCCGCTATGTGGTGCCGGTGAAGGCCGACATGCGCGGGCGCATGCCCGGCATCGTGCACGATGTGTCGGCCAGCGGCGCGACGGTGTTTCTCGAGCCCCGCGAGCTGGTGGAATTGAACAACTCGATCAAGGTCGCCGATCTGGAGATTGATCGGGAAGTGCGGCGCATCCTGCGCGAACTCTCCCTGCTCGTGTCGGCTCATGCGGAGCCTCTACAGGCCGGCATCGAGGTCTTGACCGAACTCGATTGCCTCCAGGCCAAGGCGGCCCTCAGCCGGCGGCTCAAGGCCAGTCCGGTCTCGCTCAATGATTGCGGACGGGTGATGCTGAAGCAGGCCCGGCATCCGCTGTTGATGCTGGCCAAAGAGCAGGTCGTGCCCAACGACATCCTGCTCGATGAATCCATCCGTGCCCTCGTGATTTCCGGCCCCAACACCGGCGGCAAGACGGTGACGCTGAAGATTGTGGGATTGTTTTCGTTGATGGTGCGGGCCGGGCTGCATCTGCCCTGTGCGCCGGAATCCGAGATGGCGATTTTTCCCGATCTCTATGCCGACATTGGCGACGCGCAGGATCTGAGCCGGGACCTCTCCAGTTTCTCCGCGCACATGTCGCAGATGGTGCAGCTGCTCTCCGAGTCCAGGCGATTTGTGGGCCAGCGCGCTCATTCGCTGGTCTTGCTCGATGAGCCGGTCACCTCGACCGATCCGCTAGAAGGCGCGGCGCTGGCGGAAGCGCTGCTCTGCCATTTGGCGTCGCTGAACATGAAGGTCGTCGTCACGACGCACTATGGCCCTTTGAAAGAATTGGCGCAGACCACGGCGGGGTTTGCCAACGCCAGCGTGGAATTCGACGTGACGCGTCTGGCGCCGACCTATCGCTTGTTCTTGGGGATTCCCGGCGGCTCATCGGCGCTGGAGATTGCCGGGCGGCTGGGCATGGATGAAGCCATTTTGACCGATGCGCGCCAGCGGCTGCGCCATGAAGATCGGCGGCTGGAAGATCTGATGGCCGACTTGCAGCAGAAACAGCGCCAGCTGGCTGAAGACGCCGCGAGGGCGCGGCAAGCCAGAGCAGAAGCCGAACAGGCGGCCAGTGAAGCGAAAGCCCTGCAAGCACGATTGGAAGAAGCCGAGCAGGAGGCCCGCAAGGGGCTCAAGAAAAAAATCGGCGAGCAGTTTCAGCGCGCCCGGGCTGAGGTGCAGGCGACCGTCGATGAGTTCAAGCGCGAGCAAAAGCTGATCAAGGCCAAGGAAACAAAACAGCGGTTGAGCGAGATGGAGGCGCAGGCCAAGCAAGAACTGGCGCCGGCGGGCGAACCGATTCCTCTCGCGCAGCTGAGTATCGGCGATCAGGTGGAAATTTCAGGGTTGGGCCTGACCGGGAGTTTGCTGGAAGCGCCGCAAGGAAAGAAGCGGGTTCGCGTCAAAGTGGGCGAGGGCGAAGTATTGGCCACCGTCGCCAATCTCGTCGGTGTGGCGCGCGGGGCGGCTGCGCCCGCTCCCCCGGCGCCCTCATCGAGCCCGCGCAAGTTCCCGGCCGGCGGCGGGTTGGGGCTGGATGAGCAGACGGTGGTCGATGTGCGCGGCCAGGCTGCCGACGAGGCGCTCGATCAGGTCATCGCAGCCCTGGATCGGGCCACGCTCGACGGCGCGCCGTTTCTGCGCATCATCCATGGACACGGCACAGGGAAGCTCAAGGCCACGCTTCGAGAGTATTTGAAAGGCTCCCCCTACGTCGCCGGTCTCCGTCCCGGCGACCGTGCCGAAGGTGGCGATGGGGTGACGGTGGTGACGATCCGGTAGAAGGATCGAGGCTGTTGTGGCCGCGTGCTACGACAGATGGTACTTGGCCATGCGGTAACGCAGGGTGTTGCGGGTGATTTTCAGGAGGCGGCTCGCCTCTGACACGTTCCCTGCCGCTTTGCGCAGGGCTTCTTCCAGCATCCTTTTCTCCATGTCAGACACCGAGAGTCCGAAGGCGAGGAGCGACGGCTTCAGCTCAGGGCTCGCTGGCTCCGAGGCGTTCTCGGTATGCACTGAGGGGGGAAGATGCTGCGGTTCGATCCAGTCTGCTTTGCAGGTGATGGTGAGCCATTCGGCCATATTATGGAGTTCCCGGACGTTGCCCGGCCAGGAGTGGCGTCGCAAGAGGGCCAGGGCGTCGGGGGTGATGCCGGTGATGCGGCAGCCACGCTCGACGCGGGCCTGCTCCAGAAAGCGCTGAAGGATCGGCTCGATGTCCTCGGGCCGTTCACGGAGCGGAGGCAGGCGGAGCTGATACACGTTGAGCCGGTAGTAGAGGTCGAGCCGGAAGCGGCCGGTTTTAATGTGCGCCGGGAGATCTTCGTTCGTTGCGGCGATGATGCGGATGTTGACTTTATGGCTCTGCGTATCGCCCAGCGGGTCCACGGTATGGTCTTCGAGGACCCGTAACAGCTTGGCCTGTGCGGCCGGGCTCATCTCGCCGATTTCATCCAAAAAGAGCGTGCCGCCTTCGGCCTGTTGGAACCGCCCTGGTTTCGTGTGTGTCGCATCGGTGAAAGCACCCTGATGATACCCGAAGAGCTCCGATTCGAGGAGGTGCTCGGGAATGCCGGCGCAATTCAGCGCAACCAGAGGGCCGTGGGCTCTCGGGCTGGCCGCGTGAATGGCCTGGGCGAACAATTCCTTTCCTGTTCCGCTTTCGCCGGTAATCAGCACGGCGGCGTCAGTCAGGGCGACTTCACGCGCCAGCTGTTTCATGAGTTTCATCTGTGGAGAGACGCTCACGATCAGATCGAACCGGTCCACCGGCTTCTGCGCGGCGTGAGCCGGCTCCTGGGTGACGAGCAGCCGGCGAATGGCGGCATCGAGTTCCTCGGGAACCAGCGGTTTGGCGAGATAGTCCGCTGCTCCGGCGCGCATCGTCTCGACGGCCTCGTGAACGGAGGCTTGAGGGCCGATGACGATGACGGGGAGGTTCGGGCGGCGCAGCCGTGCTTCCTGAAGAATGGGCACGACCGTATGCGGGGTGCCTTCGCAGAGGACGAGGGCGGGATTGGATTGCTGGATCTGCCGGATGCCCAATAACGGGGTGTCGGCTGTGAGAAGGATGGCATGCCGGGGAACGACCTGTTCAAGGGCACGCCGCGTATGGACGTCGCTTGAAATCAGGAGGAAGGTCGCAGGGTTCATTCGGAGGACTCCTTGTTAAGGGCTCCCGTCGAACACCGATCGACTACAGATAGCCTACTCCTCTTGCCGGATGGAATAAAGAGGGGCGGACACTTTTTAATGGAAATATGTAGGTGGGGCTATTTATTGGTTGGTTTTCGCGATTGAAAGATTACGTTGAAGTCCCGCCAGTTTGGCCCGCTTGATCGGACTCTGGTGAAATGTGCGGCGAAACGCGGAGTCGTCCAACTGGGCAAGCGCGTCCAGATCCGGCGCCAAGGTCACAGGAGAGGGCTGAAATGCCGGTTCCTGAGTGGGCGCGGCGCGCAAGTTAAACGGACAGACATCCAGGCAGTCGTCGCAGCCGAAAATGTGATTGCCCATGCGGCGCCGTAGTTCCTCCGGCACGGCAGCCATATCGCCGCGCAGTTCGATGGTCAGATATGAGATGCAGCGGGTGGCATCCACGACGTAGGGCTCGGCGATCGCCCCTGTTGGACAGGCCTGAATACAGAGTGTGCAGCTGCCACAGAGGTCGCTGGCCGGTTCGTCCGGGTCCAGTTCCAGTGTGGTGAGAATCTCCCCCAGCAAGAGCCAGGAGCCGTGCTCGGCCGACACGAGATTGGAATGTTTGCCGATCCAGCCGAGCCCCGCCTGTTCCGCCCAGGCCTTTTCCATGATGGGGCCGGTATCGGCATAGGATCTGGTTGTGGCATGGGGGGCGAGGGCGGTAATACGGGCTTCGAGGGCCTTCAGCTTTGCTCCCACTACGTCATGGTAGTCCTGTCCCCAGGCATAGCGGGCGATCCGGCCGTGGCCCGGCCGTTCGTCCGCGCGATGGCCGGTAAAATAATTTATGCCTACGGCAATGATCGAGCGGCATCCGGGGAGCACGAGGCGGGGATCGGCCCGCTTTTCCGGCGTCCGTTCCATCCAGGCCATGGTGGCGTGGAACCCGCGCTGGAGCCATTGGGTGAGGCGCGAGGCGAGCGTGGGCGGCAGAGCGGGTGCCGTGTCCACGCGGACAATGCCCACGGCATCGAATCCGAGCGCCTGGGCTTCTTGTTTGATTGCCCTAGCGAGGGCCATAGAGATTACTGTTGAGGGGAACAGTCATAACGGACGCTGAATTGCGCTGAGCAATGGTCGGATTGGCAGCGGCCGCAGGCGCCGGTGATGGTGGTTTTCCAGTCGGTGGCTTTTTCATCGAATCGGCACAAGAACCGGCCGCCCTTGGATATGGTCGTCCAGGGTTTCGTGGAACCGGGCGCCTGTGCCACGCGGCATCCGGCGGGAAATGGGACGGCACAGCTATGCGAGGCTTCTCCCTTGCCCATGCCGAAGCTGCAGGATTGTTCGGTGGTTGCGTGCGAGCCGTCCATGGGCTGGGCGTGAGCGGAGGCTGAAAGGCTCCACAGGCTGAGGATTGTCAGCAGGCACAAGGTCCAGCGAGTCATGCCGCGCATCCTAGCACAGAGCGGTTTGGATGCGTCAATCAAGGGCCTCGCCTGGATCGCCATGGGCCTATATAATCGCGCCATGGTATGGCGAGCGATCATGCTGCTAGCCGGTCTCCTGTGCAGCGATCCGGGGTGGAGCGTTGGGGCCGAACCGGTCGTACTGGACGTGCGGACGGAACCTGCTGGCGGGGTGAAGGCGACGGCGACGGTGCTTTTTCCGGTGGCGCCGGCGATCATTCAACGCCTCTTGACCGACTATGCCCATTGGCCCGAATTGTTCGACACCCGCATGCGCATGGCGGAGATACGCGAGCAGGAGGGCACGGTGCTGACGGACATCCGGATCGAGCATGTCTTGCTGGCGGGAGAGCGGCGATTGCTCAGCGAGTCGCGCACGCTGCCAGGCGGCGGATTGCTGACGGAGCTGAAGGGCGGCGACTTCAAACAGTATCACCGGTTCTGGAAGCTCCTGCCGGTTGATGGCGGCGCCCATACCAAAGCCGAGTTCGAATTACTGGTCGAGATCCAGACGGTCGTGCCGGATTGGATGGTGGCCGCGGCGATGCGGCGTGAGCTGGAGACGCACTTTGCGATAGTCCGGGAGAAAGGGCTGGCGCTGGCTACGCGGGGAAAGTAAATTCCGTCCGCTCGGCCTTGTCCAGTCCCTGTTGCACAAGGCGGGGAATATCTAAGGCGCGCTCGACATTCAAGAGTTCTGCGAGGCGTGTCTTAGTACTGGGGTGCGGCGGCGTGAAGAGTTTGCAGCAGTCCTGATCCGGTTCGATGGAGGTCTCATAGGTGCCGATGCGTTTCGCGTCGTCCGTAATTTCCAGTTTGTCCATCCCGATGAGCGGCCGGAGGATCGGCAGTCCCGCCACTTCTTCGACCACCGACAGGTTTTCCGGCGTCTGAGAGGCGACCTGTCCCAGGCTGTCGCCCGTCACCAGGCCCCAGCACTCTTCCTTCCTTGCGAGGGTTTCCGCGATCCGCATCATCATCCGGCGATACAAGACGACGCGGAAGGGGGCGGGGGTGTTGAGCACGATCTCGCGCTGGATCTCTCCAAACGGAATCACGTAGAGCGTGGTCTCATAGAGTGAGGCGTTGAGGGTTTGGACCAGTTCACGGACCTTGTCTTCCGAGGCGCGGCTCACCAGCGGCCGGCCTGAGAAATGGACAAATACGGCGCGGCAGCCGCGTTTAATCATGCGATAGGCGGCGACCGGTGAATCGATTCCGCCGGAAATCAGACAGGCAACCGTGCCGCTGACTCCCACCGGCATGCCGCCGGGCCCCTGAACTTTGTCCACGGAGAAGTAGGCGTCTCTCGATAGCAGCTCAATGTAGACGGTGAGGTCAGGGGCCTTGAGGCTGACCGGTTTCCCCATGCGTTCATGAATGGCTTCGCCGACCAATCGTTCGACATCCATCGAGGTCAACGTCAGACGCTTGTCGGCTCGTTTCGCCGTGACGCGGAACGTCGAAAAAGATTTCGACTGCAGTTCCTCGATGATGGCGCGGTTGAGTTCCTCAAGGTTCGGCTCGGCCAGGTTGAGCGGCACCGCGCGGGCCAGGGAAAAGTTCGCCACGCCACAGACCCGCGCCAGCCGCTCGCTGACGGCGGCTCCATTGGCATCCGGCGGCAGCATCACGCGAATGCGGCTGCGAAGATTTTCTACGCGGGTGATGCCGAGGCCCCGCAGGGCGAGCTGAATATTGCGGACCAGCCGCTGCTCAAAGTAGTCGCGGTTGCGGCCTTTGAGGGCGAGTTCGTGGTAGTGGACGATGGCGCATTTCATGATGCTAGTGGGATGCTGAAAATAGCCGCCAACGTCGTTCTCGGCTCGCCAACATCCTCAACGTACCCCTGAGGGTACGCCTCCGGTGTGTGTCTCGCCTGCGGCCTAGTTGGACGACTATTTTGAGCATCCCCAGGAGTCTCACAAGTTATGGGAGGTTGTTTCTAAAAACCGTTCCGCATCGATGGCGGCCATGCAGCCGGAGCCGGCGGCGGTCACGGCTTGGCGGTACCTGGAGTCCTGCACGTCGCCGGCGGCAAAGACGCCGGGAATATTCGTGGCGGTGCCGTGGTGGGTCAGGATGTAGCCCTTCTCATCCATCTCGATCTGGCCCGCGAAGAGCGCCGTGTTGGGCCGATGGCCGATGGCGACAAAGACGCCGGCGCAGGGAAGTGCTGCCGTCTTGCCGGTTACGAGGTTCTTGAGCCGCACGCCGGTCACCACTTCTCCACCCAGGATATCTTCGACCACCGAGTTCCAGACGAAGGCGATCCGTTCGTTGTGGATCGCCCGGGTTTGCATGATCTTTGACGCACGGAGCTTGTCCCGCCGATGGACGAGCGATACCTTTGCGGCAAACTTCGTGAGGAACAGGGCTTCTTCCAGGGCACTGTCTCCGCCGCCCACCACAATCAGTTCTTTCCCCTTGAAGAAAAAGCCGTCGCATGTCGCGCAGGTGGAGACGCCGTGGCCGGTGAGGCGTTGTTCGTTGGGGAGGCCGATCTGAATGGCCGATGCTCCGGTTGCGATGATGACGGCGTTGGCCTCGATGGTCTGTTCGCCATCGACGGTGACGGAGAAGGGACGGGCTTTCAGATTGACCGCCGTGACCTCGCCGGTGAGAAATTCGGCGCCGAACCGTTCCGCCTGCGCCCGCATGCTCTTCATCAACTCCGGGCCCATGATGCCTGTGGCGAAGCCGGGATAGTTCTCGACTTCCGTCGTGGTCGTGAGTTGGCCGCCGGATTGCCAGCCTTCGATGAGGAGCGGAGACAGATTGGCCCGCGCCGCATAGATGGCGGCGGTCAATCCTGCCGGTCCGGAGCCAATGATGATGACATGGCGCATGGGCGTGCAATCTAACATAGAGAGAAAACAGAATGCAGGGGGAGTTGAGCGTTAGGCGGACGCGCGAAGCAGGCGAAAGAGTGAGCCGACTTGTTTCCGTAACGCGGGAAGGGGCAAGGTTCCGTCCAGCACATAATCCGCGCGGCGGCGTTTGTCTGCCATCGGCATCTGGCTGTTGATCCGGCGCAGGGCTTCGGCGCGGGAGAGGCCGTTGCGTGTTTTGAGACGGGCAATCTGGGTTTCGCGGCCGGTGCTCACGACGACCGTGGCATCCACCCGTGTATCGATACCGGCTTCGAAGAGCAGCGGCACGTCGTAGATCACGACGGCGTGCGGATCGTGTCTGGCGGCTTGCTTGGTGAGCCTGGTCTGCTCGCGCGCGACACGGGGGTGGATGATGCGTTCCAGCCGGCGCAGCCGGGTCTTGTATCCAAACACCATCGCTCCCAGGGCTTGGCGATTGAGGGTGCGATCGGGGTTGAGGACGGTCTTGCCGAAGGTCTTGACGATCTCCCGCCAGGCCGGTTTGCCCGGCTGGACGACCTGGCGGGCCAGCTCGTCAGCATCGATGACGACGGCGCCGCAGCGCGTGAACATGCCGGCGACGGTGCTTTTCCCGGTTGCGATCCCGCCTGTCAGTCCCACCAGTAGCATGGCGCGGAGCTTATCATGGGGGGTGCCACCTCACAAGAAACCCCGTTGACAGGCCGCCTCGCCCGCCTGTAATACCTTGCTCATGCGAAATCTGATTGTGGCGATGGCGTGCGTGATGGGTCTGGGCGTACCGGCATGGGCCGATGAGCCGGTTGTCACCGGTCCGCGTACTATTACGGTCGCGCTCGATGGCAGCGGAGACTTCACGTCGATTCAAGAGGCGGTGGATGCGGCCAAGAAGGGCGACACGGTGTTTCTCAAGCCCGGCCAATATGAGCAAGATCTCACGATTCACAGCAAAGACAGCATCAAGCTGATCGGGGCGGGCGTGGACCAGGTCACGATGCTGGGCAAGGGCCAGATGGTGGGCGTGCTGCATGTCGGCAAGTGGCCCTATGGCGCGACCAATATCGAGATCCGCGGTTTGACGATCAACGAACACGGCGGCCATGCGCTGGGCATTTTTAACGGCGAGCGCATCACGCTGCGGGATCTCCGGGTCAAGGGTATGGTGTTTGGCCAGCAGGTGCAGGATGTGCGGATCGAGGACTGCGTGATCGGCGGCAGCGAGACCACCGGCATCCAGTTTGCCGACTCCCAGGCTGTGCTGGTGCACAATTACATTCACGATAACGATCATGGGGTGAATGTGGCGGGCAAGTCCCAGGTCCGTTTGGAAGGGAACATCATTACGCGCAGCCTGTTTGAAGCCGTGGTCGTGACTGACAGGGCCAAGGCCATGCTGGTTCGCAATACGCTCGTGAAGAACGGTGGCGGCGTGGCCTTCCTGGGCTATTCCCAAAGTGAGGCGTTCGGGAATGTGGTGAGCCTCAATAAGGTAGGCTTTCTCGTGGCGCCATCCAGCCAGACCAAGACCGCGTTCAATGCATTCTTCAATAGTGATGGCAATTATATGCGCGCCGGCTCGCCGAATATCCCGGCGCCCGAGTTGAAGCAGGATTCGGATCTCATCGGTGATCCCCGTTTTGTCGATGCCGAGCACGATGACTTTCGGCTTCGCGCGGACAGTGCGTTGCTGAACGTCGGCCAATTCCCCTTTCTTGGGGCGCTTCCTCCCGTCCACCCGTCCGCGGCACAACGCCAGTCCAAGTAGTTGTTAAAGCGCAGGATTGTGTCAGCCGCTCAGGCCCTCTCCCGGGGTGTGGTAGGCTTTCTCTATGGGGCGGCTCTTCCCGGCGAACCGGTACTCAAGGAAAGCGGCAGACAGGCCGAGAAGAGTCTAACAGGAGGTTCACCGTGGCCAGCTTCCGGCAAGATTGCGATACCCGTTCCGGCGATGGCATTCCGTCGTTGGAAGACATGGAGTCGGGAAAGCTCGTCGGCGCGGTGCTCCCGATGTCCGATAAGGCCCAGGCGCAGATGCGCAACAGCATCGAAGTGATCGATTATCTCCTCAATCGGGAACGCGTCGTCTGGATGTAGCGCTTTCCGTCCTGTCTTGTCCATCATTGCGCGGTTCTCTTTCTCGTTCATCCTGTCTCCAACGTCTTCAGATCCTGTTTCAACGGGAGATCCCTTCTGCCTTCATGCGGGGGCGCGAATCGTCCGATAAAGCGACGAATGGGGCCCTGTGCCGTGCTCCGTCGGAGGAGCGCCGGTGTGTGAGGACGCCTTGAAATGATTGTCAGAATGGCGCATCGTCATCAGAATTCCGTCGAGAGATCGCCGGATGGCCTGAACGGCGGTCTTCTTTCTGACGGGTTCAATCAGACTGGTGAGGCGGCGCATGCCTAACGCAAATCGGTCCTCCTCGCAGCGTCAGGCCCTGAGGCTGGCAGAACAGCAGCGTCTCCAGGAAGATGCCCGCCGCGAGAAACATTGGAAACGCTGGGGGCCCTACCTGAGTGAGCGGGCCTGGGGAACGGTGCGCGAAGACTACAGCCCGCATGGCACCGCGTGGGAGGCGTTCCCGCACGATCATGCCCGGTCGCGGGCCTATCGGTGGAACGAAGACGGTCTGGCGGGGATTTCCGACCGCCATCAATTCATCTGCTTCGCGCTGGCGCTCTGGAACGGCCGCGATCCGATCCTCAAAGAACGTGTCTTCGGCCTGACCGGGAACGAAGGCAACCACGGCGAAGACGTCAAAGATTACTACTTCTATCTCGACTCGACTCCCACGCATTCGTACATGAAATATCTCTACAAGTATCCGCATGCCGAGTTTCCCTACGCCCAGCTTGTAGAGGAAACCCGGCGGCGGGGACGCACGGATCCGGAGTACGAACTCATCGATACCGGCGTGTTCGCGGAGAATCGCTATTGCGATGTCGTGGTGGAGTACGCCAAGGCTTCGCCGGAGGACCTGCTGATCCGTATCCATGCCGTCAATCGAGGGCCCGATCCCACCGAGCTGACGCTTCTGCCGACACTCTGGTTTCGCAATACCTGGTCCTGGGGGCTGGATGTCCGGCGGCCACGGATGAGAGCCGGGACGCCGGCGCAGGGGATGAGCGCGATTGAGTTGACGCATGAGCAGTACGGCCTGCGGCGCCTGCTCTGTGAGGGCGCGCCGCCGGTATTGTTTACCGAGAACGAGACGAACACCAAGCGGCTGTACGGCGATGCCGACGGCGCGCGCTATGTCAAAGACGGGTTTCATGAGTATGTGGTGCGGGGAGACCGCGCGGCGGTCAATCCCGGCCAGATCGGGAGCAAGGCGGCGGCGCATTACCGGCTCGCGCTCGCGCCGGGCGAGACCAAGACGATTTCGCTTCAATTTCTGAACGGCGATGGCGGCCGTGCCTACTCACCAGCGGAATGCGCGGCCATCTTCACGCAACGCCTGGCCGAGGCCGACGAGTTTTATGAGAGTCTGGCCCCACCAGATGTGTCGGCGGATGCCCGCCTGGTGCAGCGGCAGGCGTTTGCCGGGCTGCTCTGGAGCAAGCAGTTCTATCATTACGATGTGTCGCGCTGGCTGAAGGGCGACCCCGCAGGACCGGAGCCTCCGCGCGAACGGGTACAGGGGCGCAACGCGGACTGGACGCATCTCTACAACGCCGACGTCATTTCCATGCCCGATAAGTGGGAGTATCCCTGGTATGCGGCGTGGGATTTGGCGTTTCACTGCATCCCGCTCGCGATCGTCGATGCGACCTTCGCCAAGGAACAGCTCATTCTTATGTTGCGAGAGTGGTACATGCATCCGAACGGCCAGATTCCGGCTTATGAATGGGCCTTCGGCGATGTGAATCCGCCGGTCCATGCCTGGGCGGCCTGGCGTGTGTACAAGATTGAAAAGAAACGGACGGGCGCCGGCGACCGGGTATTCCTGGAGCGGGTGTTTCACAAACTGCTGCTGAACTTCACCTGGTGGGTGAACCGGAAAGACGCCGAAGGCAAGAACATTTTTCAGGGCGGGTTTCTCGGGCTCGACAATATCGGTGTGTTCGATCGCAGCGCGCCGCTGCCGACCGGCGGCCATATCGAACAGTCGGATGCGACCAGTTGGATGGGGATGTACTGTCTCAACATGCTCTCAATCGCGCTGGAACTGGCGCGGGAGAATCGGGCCTACGAGGATGTGGCGAGCAAGTTTTTCGAGCATTTCGTCTATATCTGCCGGGCGATGAACAATATCGGCGGTGAACAGATCGAACTGTGGGATCGGGAGGACGGGTTTTTCTACGATGTGCTGCATTTGCCGGATGGGAAGAACCTTCACATGAAGGTGCGGTCCATGGTCGGCCTGATCCCGCTCTTTGCCGTGGAAACGCTGGATTCTGAACTCATTGACAGCTTGCCGCGTTTCAAGCATCGCATGCAGTGGTTCATCGAAAACCGTCCAGACTTCAGCGCCCATGTCGAAACCCAGTCCTACGACGGCGGCGTGCGGCGCTTTCTCTCCCTGGTGAACCGCCATCGGCTGAAATCGGTGTTGCGCTACATGCTGGACGAGGACGAGTTCCTTTCCCCGTATGGCATTCGGGCGTTGTCGCGCTATCACAAGGATCATCCGTATATTCTCTCGGTCATGGGGAAGGAGCATCGGGTGGACTATGAACCGGCTGAGTCGGGGACGGGTTTGTTCGGTGGCAATTCCAATTGGCGCGGGCCGGTCTGGTTTCCGGTGAACTATTTGCTCATCGAGTCGCTGCAGAAGTTTCACTACTTTCTGGGGGACCAATTTACGGTGGAGTATCCGACTCGTTCAGGGCGGCAGGCCACGTTGTGGCAGGTCGCGGCGGAACTCTCGCGGCGTCTGACGCACATCTTTCTCAAAAATCCTGACGGCATCCGCCCCGTGTTCGGCGGCACAGCCACGTTTCAACGCGATTCGCACTGGCAGAACCATGTGCTGTTTTACGAGTACTTCCATGGCGACAACGGGGCTGGGATCGGCGCCAGTCACCAAACGGGGTGGACGGGGTTGGTTGCGAAGCTGATCCAGCAGTCGGGAGAGTGAGGATGCTGAAAATGCCCCCCAATGGCGTTCTCAGGAGTCGTGAAACGTGAGGCGTGAAAGGTGAAACGAGGGGAAGTCCCGAGCTGCGGCCTTGTTGGATGGACATTTTGAGCATCCTCAGATCCAAGAATGAACATCCCTTCCAAAGACTGCCGACATCTCGATCAGGCGCTCAGTCTCGAGTGGCTGGAGACGAACGGGCGTGGAGGGTTCGCATCGGGCACGGTCGCTGGGGCTCATACGCGGCGGTATCATGCGTTGCTGCTCACGGCAAGGAATCCGCCGGCCGAGCGGGTGGTGTTGGTGAACAGCGTCGAAGAGTGGCTCGACCTTGACGGGCACTCCTTCCCTCTCTCCACCAATCTATACCCCGGCGTGGTGCATCCGACCGGTTATGACCACTGTGCAGGTTTTGCGCTCGCTCCCTGGCCCGTTTGGACCTACAAGGTTGGCGGGTTGACCCTCCGGCGCGAGCTTTTCTGTGTGCAGGGGCGCGATCTTGTCGTGCTGCGCTGGCATGTGGTTGGCAGATCAAAACGGACGGGTACCTTGCGGGTGCGACCGAAGCTCACGGGGCGGGATTATCATGCCTTGCACCATGAGAACGGAGCCCTGAGGACTGAGGCCACGGTCAGGGACGGCCAGGTCACCTGGCAGCCCTATCCGGACGTGCCGGCGGTTCGAGCCGTTCATAACGGCCGCTATCGGCATGCGCCGGATTGGTATCGGCACGTTCAGTTTCCTGTCGAGCAACAGCGCGGCCTCGATGATCGGGAAGATTGGTGGTCGCCGGGGGAACTCTCGTTCGTGGTCGCGCCTGGATCATCCGCTGATCTCGTCTTGAGCAGCGAGACCGTGGAGGCGGTGGATGTGGCAAGGCTGGAGCAGGCCGAGCGATCTCGCCGTGAGGCGCGTGACGAGGCGGTGCCGTCCACCGATGCGCTGGTTCGACGCTTGTGGGTGGCGACGGAGGCCTTTCTTTCGGAGCGGGGTTCGCAGCAGACGATCGTGGCCGGCTATCCCTGGTTCACGGATTGGGGGCGCGATGCCTTCATCTCACTCCCCGGGCTTTGTCTGGTGACCGGCCGGTACACGATCGCGCGGCAGGTGATCAGCGCCTTTGCCGCCCACGTGTCTGACGGCATGATCCCGAACCGGTTTCCCGATGACGGAGAGCAGCCGGAGTACAACACGATTGACGCCTCTCTTTGGTTCATCCATGCCGTGGACCGCTATCTGGCCTACTCGAAGGATATGGGGGGGGTGCGCCAGGTCTGGCCGGCGATGGCCGCGATTCTCGATGGGTATCGTCGGGGGACGCGCTACGGCATTCATGTCGATCATGACGGGCTGGTCACAGGAGGCGAGCCGGGAGCGCAGTTGACGTGGATGGATGCCAAGGTCGGCGAGTGGGTCGTGACGCCACGCCAGGGCAAACCGGTCGAGATTCAAGCGCTGTGGATCAGGGCGCTGGCGGTTGGAGAAATGCTGGCCAAGAAGTTTCGCGACAAGGCCCAGGCCGAACGGTGCCGCAGGGATCGGGCGCTGGCGACGGAATCGTTTCAGCGGCGCTTCTGGTATGGGGCCGGCGGCTATCTGTATGACGTGATCGATGGCCCGGAGGGAGACGATGCATCATTGCGGCCTAATCAGCTCTATGCCCTCGCACTGTGCGACGGGTTGGTGGCGAAGGAACAGGCGCAACAGATTCTCAGGGTGGTCGAGGAGCACTTGCTGACGCCGGTGGGCTTGCGGACGCTCTCTCCTCACGATCCACGCTATCGTGGGCGGTATGACGGGGGTGTGGCTGAGCGGGATGGGGCCTATCATCAAGGGACGGTCTGGCCATTTCTCATGGGCCCGTTTGTCAGCGCCTGGCTGAAGACCTACGGTCAGACGGTGAAGAACAGAGCTCGCGCACGGACGTGGCTGAACGGGCTTGTCCCCCATTTGGAACAGGCCTGTGTCGGTCAGGTGTCGGAAATTTTCGATGGCGACCCGCCGCATGAGGCACGTGGCTGTATAGCGCAGGCCTGGTCGGTGGCGGAGCCGCTGCGAGTGCTGATCGAAGAGCTTGGCGTGATACGAGCCGCCGGGGGATGTGTGCCCGCACGGCCTCGCACTTGACAGCCCCCGGCAGCCTTCGTACTCTTCGGTCTTCTTTTTCTCATGACGATGTCGGGACACATAAAGGAGATGGATATGAATCGAGTCTGGTGTGGCGTGGTGCTGGTCGCGATTAGTCTGACCATGGGGGCGAGGGATGTGTCCGCCGAGGAACTGGCCAAGGAGTCGGTCTTGCCGCTGCATCTGGCCCAGCGGGCGGTGCAAGCCGCGGTGGATGCCTGCAAAAAGGATGGGTATCGCGTGAGTGTGTCGATCGTGGATCGCGCGGGGATTCTTCGCGCGATGGGCCGGGCGGATGGCGCGGGCCCTCACACGGTCGATAGCAGCCGCAAGAAAGCCTATACGGCGGCGAGCCTGCGCCGGGCGACGAGTGAACTGGCCGACCTCATGAGCCGGACTCCTCCGCTTCAGGCGTTACGCGATATGAACGAGCAGATTCTCATGCTGGGCGGCGGGTTGCCGATCGAGATGGGCGGCGACGTCGTCGGCGGCATCGGTGTGGGCGGGGCGCCCGGCACGCATCTCGACGATGCCTGCGCCGAAGCAGGGCTCGACGCCATCGGCGCGGCGCCCAAGATTCCGGCAGCCAAGTGACGCGACGGCTGTGGTGGTGCCTCGCCGTGGCCTTGAGCGCCGGCTTGGTTGGATGCAACAGCGGTGTGCCTGAACCGGCCTCTGTGCAAGTTCCAGGAACCGGCCTCCGGCTGACGATTGTGCGGATCGCGACCGATCCGTTTCTGTCCCGGCATAATCTTGCGCTCACCGTCGAGCGGGCTCCGGACTGCCGCACCGAGGTCGATCTCTTTCCGGATACCGGCCATGCGAGCCGCCGCAATTTGTACGTGACGAGAAATGGGCTGGTCTATGTCGTCGGCCAATTCGATGCGCGGGTGATCGATGGTCAGGCTTGCACGATCACGCTCTCCGAGTTCCGCCACCTCGACCGTGAGGTGATCTTTCTCGGGAGCTTCGACGAAGATGCCGGGGAGCGCTGGACCTATCTCCCAGCCTCGGAACGTCCCGAGCGCCCGTTCGAGAAACGGTAAGGTGATTTGACAGTGTCGCAGGTTGCTCCTAGACTCCCGCCTGCAATGCCCGCGCATCCTGAGCGATTCTTTGGAGTGTTCGCGTGAGCCAGGCGCCTCCCATCGTTGCCATCCTCATCGACCGGTTCGAGCGGAATCGGGATGCCTACAAGAGCCAGGGTTACAACGAAACCCAAGTGCGTCGGGAGTTTCTCGATCCCTTTTTCGAAGCGCTCGGCTGGGACGTCGCCAACAGGCAGGGCCATGCCGAGGCCTACAAGGATGTCATCCATGAAGATGCCATCAAGATCGGCGGCAACACTAAAGCGCCCGACTATTGTTTTCGGGTTGGCGGCGCGCGCAAGTTTTTCCTGGAAGCCAAGAAACCGGCCGTCAACGTCAAAGACGAGATTCCCCCGGCCTATCAGCTCCGCCGCTACGCCTGGTCGGCTAAGCTGCCGCTGTCGATTCTGACCGACTTCGAAGAGTTCGCCGTTTACGATTGCCGGACCCGCCCGAACGCGTCTGATAAATCCAGCACAGGCCGCATTCTCTATCTGACGTATCGTGACTACTTGGCCCGATGGGACGAGATCGCGTCCATCTTCACCAAGGAGGCGGTGCTCAAAGGCTCCTTCGACAAGTATGCGGTGACCGATCGTAAGCGGGGCACGGCCACCGTCGATGCGGAGTTTCTAAAGGAGATCGAAACCTGGCGGGACACGCTCGCCAAGAATCTCGCGCTCCGCAATCCGGCGCTCACCGTCCACGAGCTGAACTTTTCCGTCCAGCGCACCATCGACCGGCTCATCTTCCTCCGCATTTGCGAAGATCGTGGCGTCGAGCCCTACGGCCAGCTGCAAGCCCTGCTGAACGGGCAGAACATCTATGGCCGGTTGCGCTACCTCTACGAACAGGCCGACGACCGGTACAACTCCGGTCTTTTTCATTTTCACAAGGAGAAAGACCGCGCCGAATCGCCCGACGATTTGACCCCCAGCCTGAAGATTGACGACAAGGTCCTCAAAGAGATTCTGGGGCGGCTCTACTACCCCCAGAGTCCCTACGAGTTTTCTGTGCTGCCCACGGAAATTCTCGGCCAGGTCTATGAGCAATTCCTGGGAAAGGTCATCCGGCTCACCTCCGGCCATCAGGCCAGGATCGAAGAGAAGCCGGAAGTGAAGAAAGCCGGCGGCGTCTATTACACGCCGGCCTACATCGTCGAATACATCGTCAAGCAGACGGTCGGCGTGCTGTGCGAGGGCAAGACGCCCAAGCAGATTGCGAAGCTCACGATTCTCGATCCGGCCTGCGGATCGGGCTCGTTTTTGCTCGGGGCCTATCGCTACCTCCTGGCCTACCATCGAGACTGGTACGTGAAGGACGGCCCGGAGAAGCACCGCAAGGAACTCTTTCAGGCGGCCAGCGGAGAATGGCGGCTGACCACGCAAGAAAAGAAGCGCATTCTGCTGAACAATATCCACGGCGTGGACATCGACAGCCAGGCCGTGGAAGTGACCAAGCTCAGCCTCTTGCTCAAAGTATTGGAAGGAGAAAGCGACGAGACGCTCAAGCGGCAGCTTTCCTTTGTCCATGAGCGGGCGTTGCCCGACCTGGGGCAGAACATTAAGTGCGGCAACAGCCTCATCGGGCCGGATTACTTTACGGGCCAGCTCATGCCGGACGATGAGGAGATGCGGCGGGTGAATCTCTTCGACTGGAAGGCCGAGTTCCCGGCAATCATGAAAGCGGGGGGCTTCGATGCCGTCATCGGCAATCCGCCCTATGTACTCCTTCAGGATCAATTTCGTGATAACAGACAGCTTGACTATTTCCGCTCCAACTTCAAGGCCGCCTCCTTCAAGATTGACACTTACCATCTGTTTATTGAGCAAAGAATAAATCTTTGTCGGACTGGTGGACGGTTTTCAATGATTACACCTGCCAACTTCCTAACGAACAATCACCTCGATAAGCTTCGGCGCGTAATATTAGAGAGATCAAGCGTTCACCATGTTGTTATTATCGACGGAGGTGTATTTGATGGAGTTAGCGTGGATAACGCGATATTTGTATTCAGTCCTGGTAAGCGGGCTATGCAGGATTTCCGAGTCGCTCACGCCAGGCTTGAAGGACAACAATTGATTCAAACTAGTCAGACAACTGTCTCGCCAGCAGTGGCGCTGGAAGATGCTCACGTTCTCTACTCCGGAACAGGCCAGTCTGCTTTAGCGAAGCTTTGGAAGAGAATCGCTGCGAGATCCTGTGGGTTAGGCGATATTGCTGATGTGAACTTCGGGAAGCAATTGCGAGATCGAAAGAAATTTATAAAAGATGTCATAGAGGTTTCTAGTGGCAGCAAAGTGCCGTCTACCCACCGTCCATGCTACTCGGGACGTGATATCAATCGGTACTTACTAAAATGGGGGAATCTGGCATGCCTCAATGATGAGATCGCCAGATCGGGAGGATGCTGGGATGCAAGTAAACATGGCGCAAAGAATAAACTTCTCACCCGTCAGATCGGACGTTATCCGGATTTTGCTATCGATGTCGAAGGGTGGCACTGCCTGAACACCATATTCATGGTAAATCTGCGTGAAAAATGGCCAAGCGTTCGATATGTGCTAGGCATTTTGAATTCAAAGCTGATGCGTACTTTTTGGTTGGATCGCTTCTATGACCAGCGCCATACCTTTCCTAAAATTAAAGGAACGTATCTCAAACAATTGCCTATACGTGCAGTTAACTATTCCGACAAATTAGACAAGGTTAAGCATGATCAGATGGGAGTGCTGGTCGAACGCATGCTCGCTCTTAAAGAGCGCGGCTTTGAGGCCAAGACGCCTGCGGACAAAGACCGTCTGCAACGCCAGATCGACGCGACCGATCAAGAGATCGATCGGCTGGTCTATGACCTCTATGGTTTGACGGAAGAGGAGATCAAGATCGTTGAGTCGGCCTCGGTTGCATCCTCATCCAAAGTGAAGGAGAATGATCGTCATGAATCAGAAGCCGAATCAGCCGATCGACCTGGTGCAAGCCGAGGTGCGCCTGCAACAGTGGCGCAGCCAGCACAATACCCCGGCGAAGGTAGCGGCGGCGCACCGGAAGGTGTTGCTGGAGCGGGTGAGCCAGTCCATGGCGTTCGAGAACCAGCCGGTCAGTACGGATCGTCTCAAGGCGCTCACGGAAATCCCGAAGGCCAAAGCGAGCTAGGCTCTACTCGCCAGTTCGACACAGCGGAGGGCCGCCTCTCTTATTCAGAACTTTCCGAACGCCTCGCTGTGCCACTCGTCGGCATCTACGACGAGATTCTTCAGGTCAAGCCCGATCAGATCGTCATCAATTCGGAATGGCTCTGCGCACGCCATAAACGGCTCGCCGGGCATTTGTTTCCCGATTGGGCCGGACGATTCCGTGATGTGGATGTGCAGGTCGGCGGACACACGCCTCCGCCATACTACGAGGTCCCGATCCATATGCGGCAGTTCTGCGATGATCTGGCTGAACGCTTGCGCCATGAACCGGACGGAACGCTTGGCGGCTGCGCGGCGCTCCTGGCCTGGGCGGATTGGCGCTTCCAGTGGATTCACCCCTTCAAGGACTTCAATGGCCGAATTGGCCGCGTCCTGCTCGCGGCGCTCCTCTATAAGATCTGCTTGCCTCACGTCGAAACCGCTCCGCTGGAATCCACCACACGTCGTCAGTATTTGGATGCGTTGCAAGCTGCCGACGATGGTAATCTTGGCCCACTAGCAGAATTGTGGTCACATCGAATTCTCGATGCGTTGTAGTACGATTGTTCATGGAAATTTTGCTGCTATCACCGATTTGCTGGTCAGCTCTTCGTCGAGCAAATCTTGTGAGGCGCGGACCGGTTGAAGTAGCGTATAGCCATCAGTTATCAGCTTTAGGGGGCAACAAAGATACGCTTCATGAGGCTTATATATGAACGAAGGTAAACTGAAAGAACTTAGGCAGCTTGTTGATGAAGTCATGTACGCCGCGACAAAAAAAGAAGCACGGAGCTCAGTACGGCGGTTAGAGTTTGTGGCTTCCGACATGAAAAGCGCAATAGACAGTTATCTGTCTGGAAAGCTAAGCGAAATAGTGAGCTTCGCCAAAGAAGCATCCGGGAACGTGAAAGGCAAAGGCCATTGGATATCCTGCGTGGAACGATCCTGGTATGTTTTTGAAGGTGGCGTAAAGTGGAACCAATCTCAGAGAAATACAGAGCATTATGAGTAATGGGGGCTAGGACAATGATAGCAAGGAGGCTGTGCTATGGCCATGAACGATGAGCAGCTCGAAGCGGAGATCATGAAGCTTGGCCTTGATGCCAGGGCGCGGCTGGCGGAAAAGCTTCTTTTGAGTTTGGACGCGCCTTCGGATGAGGAGAATTTGCGTTTGTGGGTGGCCGACGCTGAACGACGGCTCAAAGACTTGCGCGAGGGGAGGGCCAAAGAGATTTCCGCTGAGGACACGTTCCGGTTCGCTTGTCACGCGATCTTATGAGGACTCAACAGGTTCTAGTGGGAGCGGATACTCTCAGCGAATTCAGGCGTGTTCTCAATACGGATCGTATGGGGAAGCGTTTTTAGGCATGACCCAACCGATCATCGGCTATCATCAGGATGAATATGGCGACTGGGTGGCGGATCTGGCCTGCGGCCATGGGCAGCATGTGCGGCATCAGCCGCCGTTTTTCAGCCGGCCCTGGGTGCTGACGCCGGAGGGCCGGGCCCAGCATCTCGGGGAGACGCTGGCGTGCAAGAAGTGCGACGAGGGAGAGCCGCCTACTCGATCGTGATCAGGCCTGCCTGTGGCGGAGCCGTCAGGCCCAAGCCTGGGGCATGCCATGGATCGAGGAGATGCCCGCGATACCGATAGCCTCCCGCGATGGGATCGTTGGCTAAGAGCAGCGGTGTGTCGAGGTCTAGCACGTCGAAGCCCTTCATGCCCAGTACAAGGCTGAAGGAGCAGCCCATCGCGATTCGCGTTTCGACCATTCCACCCACCATCAGCTTGAGCCCTGAGGCCAGCGTGAACGCGGCGATTTCAGCGGCCTCCACGACTCCTGTCTTCATGATCTTGATATTGATGTAGTCGGCGGCGCGATGTTCAACGACCATCCGGGCGTCCGCCAGTGAACGCACGGCTTCGTCCGCTGCGACCGGAATGCCGGTCTCGCGGCGGATCGCCGCCATGCTGTCAAGATCCTCCCGCACGACCGGTTGTTCGAGCAGGACCATCGTGCCGCCGAATTGCCGGACGCCCCTGGCAAATGTGAGACAGTCTTCGCGCGAGAACCCCTGATTCCCGTCGCCGATGAACGAGATGCCGGGCAGTGCCCGATGCACGGCCTCCAGCCGGCGGATGTCTTCGTCGGCATCCTTGCCGACTTTCATCTTGAACAGGCGAAAGCCCTTTTCGTACCAGCCGTGGGCCAGCGCAACCGTTTTTTCTCGTGTGGCGATCGGTATGGTGATGTCGGTTTCCCTGGGCCGCACATCGGGTTTGCCCCAGAGTTGCCACAGGGGAATGTGTGTGGACCGGCAATGGGCATCGATCAGGGCCGTTTCCAATCCGCAGCGGGCGGCCGGGTGGGATCGGGCGATCTCGGCCATGCGCCGGGCGAGTGCCGGATAGTCCTGCGGTGGCTGCCCAATCAGCGCCGGGGCTAATTGACCCAGTGTGGCCAGGCAGGATTCGCGGGTTTCTCCGCCGACTTCGGGGAAGGGTGCCGCTTCTCCATAGCCCTGCGTGCCGTCAAGGAGCGTCATTCGGACGAAGACATTTTCCGCAACCACACGCGTACCTGTGGCGACGACGAAGGGGTCGGTCATGGGAATATCGACAGGCCAGAATTCGATTCGTTTGATTATGGGGGTGGACATAGAGTCTCTCTCCCGTCGTGAGCGGCGGCTAGCCTATCCCGTCTCTGTGCAGATTGGAATGGAAATGTTGCGGTGGCGGAGTCAGCGGGGCGGGAAGCGACCGGCGCCAGCAGGCGCCGGTCGCTCTCTCGACAGCCTAAAAACGAACGCCAAAGGTGAGGCCCGGCATCACGGATGCGTCGGTGCCCCGTCCCGTATTCACATCCGTAAAGTTGAGCAGGAAGGTGCTCGTCAGCGTGAGATTGTCGTTGAGCTTGTACTCCGCGCCGACTCCGATTGGGATGAGCCAGGAGGTGTCGGAGGTAAAGCGGTCGGCGTAGAGGAATCCGAGGCCGCCTTGGACATTGAACTTCAAGCGTGAGTCGGTGCCTGGGAGGCTGAACCAATATTTCACCTGCCCCGACAAGCCCATTTGAAACAAGTCGCCGGTAAAGGCGAACTGTGCCAATGGACCGACGGACACTTGCGAGTTCAGAAAATAATCCGCGTTGAAGTTTATGGCGAAGGCGGTGCCGTCCGGCGTATTGCCTAGGAAGCCAATGCCCGCGCCGCCGGTCAGGGTGCCTTGGCGCAGTTCCGACGCGTGAGACGCCGTGGGCGTCAGGGCGTACAGGGCGCCGGTCAGACAGGCGAGAGCGAGGATCTTTCGAAGATTATGAACGATGCGCATCAGGGAGACTCCTTTCATGCCAATAAACCTGGCTTCTTGCCAATGAGGATAAGAATTACGCACAAGGATAGCAAGAATCGTCCGGTTGTCAAAAGGAACTGGGGTGACAGCTTGTGGGGCGTGGCCGCGCGTCTTTGCAAATGGGCGATTTGCTTGAGCGGGGAGAGGAATTATATATAGTAGACATTTTCTGGAGGGGATGGTCCCGTGGCTGCTCAGGATACCGCGGCGGCGATGGCCGCGCTAGACGACTGTATCGACCGGTATATTGCCGAATGCCATGGCCGTGTCGATGGCTTTGTGGAACGGCATTTTTCGCTGCAGGAAACGGTGGCCTTGCAGAAGCAATCACTGGTCAGCGACCTGCTCTGCCATCCCGTCAACACGCTCTGGGCCATTCCCTATCTGCTGCTGAAGAAAGTCGTCGAGGTGCCAGAGAAGCTCGGCTGGCGGGCCGGGGCCGATCTGGTCGGTCTGCTGCCCTCAGGGATGAAGACGAAGTATCAGCGGCACATTGAGCGGCTGCTGGCGACCGAGTTGCTGGAATGGCCATGCGGGCGCGATGCCGGTGCGGCGTCTCCTCGCGGATTGGCGGAGATGCTGAGGCAGGAGCGATCGATCGCCCCCCTCTTCGCGCTGGGGACGACCGTGGAAGAGGCGTTGAACGGCTTGCCCGATATGACACGGGTGCTCGAATCCCATTCGTCCAGCCGCGGGCTGGTCTGCGATATGGCCGCGACATTGTTGACGCTGGCGACGGGTTGGGTCTTGTTCGGCGATCATTCCCTTGGCATTGCCGGGCTCGGCGATCAGATTGCCCGAAAGGCGGCCCGAGACCGGGCGGCGTCGCATTTCGTATTGGGCTCGAGCCTCGGCTCAGCGTTTTATTCGGTGTTCCCGCCCAAGCCGTCGCTCTGGCAGGTAGTGTGGGCCACGTTCTGTGTTGGTCTGTTTGTGACGAGCATGAGTCTGCTGGCCGGGATGTTCAGCGATCCCTGGCTCAAGCGGATGGGCTTACAGCAGGCCCAGTTGCACCGGCTGATCGATGCCATGGAAGATCAGTTGCATCTGCATGTGCGCAAGCAAATCAAGCCCGCCGTCAAGCGCGCCGCCGGTTGAAGAAGGGGTGTCCTCTTCAGCCGGCGGATCGTTCCAGCTTCTGCTTAATAGAACGTGTAGACCAATAAGGCATTGCACTGGATGCGCGTATAGATATTCGCGATCTGCGTGTAGTCGCCCATGACCTTCAAGAGCCATGGTTTTGAGAGGCGCGTGGTGTAGGCGACGTGGGCGTCTCCGCCGACGCGGAAGGCGGAGGCTTGCGTGGCCTCATCGATGTATTGCAGGGCGGGGCCTGCGGCGAAGGTGATGTCTTGCTTCTCGTCGAAGGTGTAGGTGGCGGCCAGTCGGGGAATCTGGTTCACAAAGACTTGCGGACTGAAATAGGCGCCGCCGCGCGGTTCGACTGCGCTGGGCGTAAAGCCGCTTTGATTCTCTCCATAGTGGGTGAGATAGAAGAGGTATTCACCGGAGAGGTTCCAGTTGCCGGTCTCCCACAGCGGCGTCGAGGTCTTCACTGTGAGACCGACTTGGCTATTGGCGCTCAGGGATTCAGCGGTCACCCAGCCGATGAAGGGGGTGACGTCGATGTGGGTCGATCCCAGGTCGAAGATCACGTCGGTGTAAAACTGTGTCGAGCGCGCCAGGCCCACCAGCTGTCCGGAGCTGCGCGATCCGATGAGGGCGGCAAACGAATCGTAGCGGAACTCGCGTTTCACACCGGGGCGGATCGAGACCGACTCCCCCTCATAGGCATATTCAAACTTGTAGGCCATACCGTCGCCGCGCGGGGCATCATGGTATTCGAGGAGCAGGTCGAAGCGGTTGGCCGGATTGATGCGCAGCTGATTGGCGAAGGAGAGATATCCGCCGGCGCGATTCTCTTTTGAATTCCAGAAACGCTCGGCGCCGGCTTCCAGTGTCGTGGTGGTGAAGGGGCTGAGGTCCATCTTGCCCCGCGAGCCGAGCCGCATCCCATACAGTTCAAAGGGTTTTTCCGGCTGGGCCAGCACGGAGAGCACGCCCTCGACCGACGGTTCGCGGCCCTTGAGCATGTCGTGGCGCAAGGCGGTCATATCGCCCGGTTCGCGCTTCGCTGCCTGCCGGCCCAGATTGGCATGGTAGAGCGCCTGGTCGTTCTGCCCCAGCCAGGCATAGGCCTTCGCCAGACCCTGATGGGCTTGCGCATTGCGGGGTTGCGACGCGAGCACTCTGTCATACTGAGCGATGGCTTCCTGCGCGGTCTCTTTGCGGCCGGCGAGATGCGCGGCGTACTTCAAGCGCATGGCCGGGTCGTCTTTGCGCTTGAGCCCCATGCGGTAGTACTTCAGCAGATCTTTTTCGCGATACGAGGCATAGCGCGACCATTCCAGCGCCTGGGCCTGTTTGAAGGCGATCTCGGGATCGTCGTCGTATTTCGCCAGATACCGGTCGAAGGTCTCGATGGATTTGTCTTTGAGCCCCTGCCGTTCGTAGGCGATTCCCAAGCTGCGCAACGCTTCCCGATGGTCCGGGTCGCGCTCCACCACTTTCTCGAACGCTTCGATCGCCGCCTTATAGTTGTCGATCTCCATGTTGGACCGGCCGCGGGACAGGTACCAGGATTCCGTAAAGTCTTCCGCCGCGGCGCGCTGGTCGAACGCGGCGACGCACACCAGCATGAGACTGAGCAAGGCAAGGGACCGTAACGACATGGATCATACCTTTCTTTCAGTGAATATGGGCGATGGCTACTCGGTCGATGGCGAAGGGACAGCCTGCAATCCCACCCGCGGCACCAGGCCCAAGATCATGGTGCGTGAGATCGGGCGATAGGCGGTCAGCTGTCCCTTCTCGTTCGGGATGAGCCAGGGGGTGGATCCGGGCCTATTGGGGGCGAAGGTCATGAGACCAAGGCCCTGGGCGGATTGATCTCTGAGGACTGCGCGGTGCCGTATATTTCCAACCTGGATCTGGATGATCTGACATCTCCATTGTCTCGGACTCTGCCGCCGGCTGAGGCGTAATGGCCGAAAGTGCCGGAATAAACCTAAAAGCAAGTGACATGCCATCATGGCACTGCTGCGCAGGCGGTGCGTATGCGCATCTTTCCAGGTGCCAGGATCGGCATAGAGATTCAGCAGCAGGTGTCGGCGCTGTTCTTCCGAGAGGCTGAGAAACGTCAAGCCGCAGCGGATGCCGTGCCCTGGCAAGCGGTCATGATAGACCACCCGGACCTGGCAGGTGAAGGGAATTTTGTCGAGCAATGTGATGGTCATGGTTGGCGGGAGCGGGTCGGATGGGGCCTGGTTCCATGAGAGCCCGGTCAGGCTCATATCCTGTGCCGTGCCTTGCAGGCAGCGCTCATTGGCGCGGAGTTCAAAGGGAACAGACTTGAGAATGCGCTCCTCAATGCGGCGCTGCGGTTTCTCCCAGGCCATCAACAGCCCGACCAGCAGGGTCAGCAGATTGACCGAGGCCCAGCTGATATTGAAAAAGTACGCGTCCTGTTCAATGCCGAAGTACCAAAACTCCCACAGGCCTTTGCCGATAGCGGCGAGGGTGATCGCGATGGCGATGGCCAGGCTGGCGGACGAGCGCCAGTCGAACGAGCGCTGCTCCGAGAGCAGGCCCTTGGGGGTGACTTTGAACCCCAAGTTTTTGGGGAGCAAGAGGTCGAACATCGACCGGAAGAGTGGAAAACTGACTGCTCCTTCATACAGTGACGACCACATGAGCCTGGGCCAGCCTGGGAGCAGCGTGGCCGACATCATCGGAAGCACGATCATGAAGGGCAGCAGATAGGCCACGAGGATCGAGACGTCGGCAAAAATCGGATGGAGATGGAACAGCAGGAAGTAGAGAGGCGTGATCCAGAAGATCACGCGCGCGATCGGAAAAAAGAAGTAATAGAGCGAGGCAAAGTACCCGATCCGGTGGCGAAGCGAGAGACCCCGGCAGAGGAGCGGATTGTCTTTGAAGAATATCTGGAGGCAGCCCAGCATCCAGCGCCGCCGCTGGACGATATAGGACGCCAGATTTTCCGCCGTCAGCCCGACCGCCAGGTCCTTGTCCACGAAGGCGGACTTCCAGCCTTTGGCATGGAGATGCTGGCTGGTGTGAATGTCTTCTGTGATGCTCATCAGGTTGAAGCCGTTCAGTTCGGTAATGGCTACGCGCCGAAAGACGGCCCCGCTGCCGACGAAAAACGAGCCGTGCCAGCGCTGGCGGCCACCCTGGATCGCGTGGTTGAACAGATCCTGCTCGTTGGGGATGCGGGGGCCCGCTCCGAGCGCCCGTTGAAAGATATCCTGGTTGTAGAAGTGGTGCGGCGTTTGGACGAAACCCATCTTGGGATCGGCGAAAAATGGCACGGTTTCCGCCAGAAACGTCGTCACGGGAATATGGTCCGTGTCGAAGACCACGATGAGTTCGCCGTCGGTCTTGGTCAAGGCATGGTTTAAGTTGCCGGCTTTCGCATGCTTCTTGGGGCCTTTGATGTAGGTGGCTCCGAATCGTCCTGCGAGCTGGGCAACCTCGTCCCGATGGCTGTCGTCCAGGACGTAGATCTGTTTGTAGCCGTATTTCATTGCCACGGCGCCGATCAGCGTCTTCTCCAGAATCTCGCAGGACTCGGAATAGATGGGGATGAAAATATCGACGGTTGGCGCAAAGCCCTGTGAGAGCTCAGGGGGGCGAGCCGGCTTGTGTCTCCATCCGGTTCCGACCTGGATGAACAGCAGGACGACGGTGGAGAAGGCATAGAGCTCGGCGGCCCAGAGGGAGAGGCTGATAAAGAGCCCGCCGGTTTCTAGGACGTTTAGTGTATGGAAGAGCCGCCAGTGGAGGTAGCGGAGACAGAGGCTGAAGCCGCAGAGCAGAAAGGCGAGCTTGATGACTGGATGCCACCGAGCGAGCAGATAGAGGATGACGGTAACGGCGAACAGTTCCCAGGGGAAGTGGGCCGAGAATCCGGCGACATTGAAGGGGCGCAAGAATCCCAGGAACTCATCGTAGTGACGGGCTTGCGACAGCGTCACGGCTTGGCCAAACCAGAGCCAGTTGTGGAAATAGTACGGGAGTCGCTTCCCTGCCAGAATGCCGGCTTCGAGCGGGGCGAGTTTCTTGGCGCGCAACAGGCGGGCAAGGTCGTGCTGCTCCTGAACGGCCAGCGTGTGGATGGTGGCGTAGAGCGGGAGTCCCTCGCTCGATGACAGGGGCGAGCCTTTGAGTGAATAGTGGTCGGCGAAGAGCCCGCGCGTCTTCCATTCGCGTGCGAAAAATTCCAGCATCTTGCCCCGCAGGGGGCCTTCCGCTCGTCCGAACCAGGCGGCATCCAGCGCCACACGCCAAAAGATGGGGAACGCATCATAGCTGAACGAAGACGTAGCTCCGGACACGGGATGGGTGACGGTCAGCCGGTCGGTCTGCCGGTTCAGGTAGACAAGTTCGGGAGGGACTGGCAGGCCTTCCTCATCGTAGAGCCAGTGCAGCAGGCCATAGCTGGTGGCGATGGCTTGGGCCCAGGGATGGCGCGGATCGATGGAAGCAAAGATCTCGTAGGCATAGGGGGCCAGGTAGGCCACGTGAATTGTTGGAACCGGCTCATGGCGCGCCCAATTGCCGGCGGTGACATAGCTGTGGGTGCCGATATGGACCAGTTCCAGATTCCAGATCGAATCGAGGATGGCCAGCGCATCCTGTTCAAAGGCCGGGTGGTCGAACCGCCGCGCGGCCAGGATCAGGGCAAGGGCGATGTCGGTATCCGCGTCGGTGGCCGAGTTCCTGTCGAGCACCGTTCCTTTCCATTTCCAGGCAAACAATTTGTCGTCGCGGACTTGGAGGTGCTGCTTGGTCCAGTCCCAGACCGCCTCGAAGGTGGTCCGGTCGTTCGACCAGACGGCGCGGAGCAGCGCGTAGCCTTGGCCCTCCGAGGTGGTGATGCCCTGTTCATCCAGGCTGACGACCCGGCCATTCTGGATATAGGTCCGTTTGTAGAAGCTCCAGAGGGCGGAGAGGTCGTCGAGTTGCCGGATCGCGTCGTCGTTCGATTGCGAGGCGGCCGTCGCGGTAGCGCGACTGGGGAGTCCGGCGCAGCAGACGAGGAGAACCAAGGCGAGTGATACAAGTTTGGCAAGGTGGTGCATGAATCGTTGAATCAGGGGGTTCGTGAATAGAGAGAGCAGGGCGACCATCTGTCGCAGGGAGCGGCCCTGTGGCCGCCTCACCCGTAGCGGTCGTTCTTCCAGGGCAGGGCGGTGTTCGAATAGCCACGGACTTCCCAGAAGCCTTTTTCGTCTTTATCTGAAAACGTGATCTCCTTCACCCACTTCGCGCCCTTCCAGGCATAGCGCTTGGGCACGATGACCCGCACCGGTCCGCCGTGTTCTTTTGTCAGCGGTTTGCCGTTCCATTTATAGGAAAGCAAGACGTCGGTATCGTCGCAGGCGTCGAGCGGCAAGTTGGTGGTGTAGTCGTCGTAGGATTTGAACAGGACGAATTTGGCCAGGGAGAGCGGCTTGACGACGGACATGATGTGTTTGAAGCTCACTCCTTCCCAGTCGTTGTCATAGCGGCTCCAGGAGGTGACGCAATGAAAATCCGACCGGTCCTTGAACTGCGGCTGGGCGAGGAAGTCGTCCCATGTCCATGTGACCGGGCTGGTCACAAACCCGCCGATGGTCAGCTTCCATTCAGCCAGGGGGATATCCGGTTTGAAGCCAAGATCCAGGACCGGAAAGGTTTCGACCAGATGCTGGCCCGGCGGCAGCCGGTCATCGCCTTCGTAAAAGACCTCGCGCTCTTCGCCACCGCGCCGCGCCTGTGCCCACTGCTCTTTGGTTTTTGTGAGCCGATTGTCCTGATCCATGGATGTGGCCTCCTGCCACAGAGTACGAGAATCGAACCGTCTGTGACAAGTCACTCCCGGAGTGGAGCCGGTGCGTCTGTACATCGCTGATCGCATTGACAGGACTGAGCAGAGCCCCCATGATACAGGCCGAAGCCGCTATGACCAGCCAAGCCTCCACAACGAGACCCGCACAGCCGTCCATCGGGCACAAGGCCGCCATCATGCTGGGCGTGGCGGCGGCGCTCGGGCTGTTTTTCTATTTCGATCTGGGCCGCCTGTTGTCGCTGGATGCCTTGCAGCAGCATCGCGATGAATTGCTGGCGTTGACAGAGGCCCATTATGCCGTGTCTGCCGGGGTGTTTATTCTCGCCTATATTGCGGTCACGGGGTTGTCGCTCCCCGGCGCGGTGATCCTGACCCTGGCCGGCGGGTTTCTGTTTGGGACTGGTTGGGGCCTGCTCTTCGTGAATCTTGGCGCGACGACCGGCGCCACGCTGGCCTTCCTGGCCGCCCGCTATCTGTTCAGGGATTGGGTTGAACAAAAATTTGGGACATGGCTTGAGCCGGTGCAGGCCGGGTTTGCGAAGGATGCCTTCAGCTATCTGATGACCCTCCGCCTGATTCCGCTCTTTCCATTTTTCGTGATCAACCTCGTGTCAGGTCTGACCCGCATGAAGGTCGGCACCTACGTGGCGGCGACCGCGCTGGGGATCATTCCCGGCTCGTTCGTCTATGCCTATGCCGGCCGGCAGTTGGGCACGATCAATTCGCTGAAAGAAATTGCCTCGCCGAATGTGATTGGAGCGTTTGTGTTGTTGGGGCTGCTGGCGCTGGTCCCGACGCTGTATAAGAAATTCAGAGGGACGCGCTGATGAGCCTGCATGACCAGAGGCTTGTGCTGCCTGACGACGAACACAATCGGCAGCTCGTCGCCAATGTGCATCCTGCCAACTGGGTGAATCCTGAGCCAACCGGCCGCTATAACATCGTCGTGATCGGGGCGGGAACGGCCGGGCTGATTACTGCGGTCATTGCCGCTAGCTTGGGAGCAAAGGTTGCGCTTATTGAAAAACACCTGATGGGTGGCGACTGCCTGAACGTCGGCTGCGTGCCGTCCAAAGGGATGATCCGGGCGGCGCGAGCTTGGTCGGATCTGAAGAAGGCCGGAGAGTTTGGCCTGCACATTCCGCCAGGCGTGACGTACGACTTCGGGGCGGTGATGGCCCGCATGAGAAAGCTACGGGCGCGGATTAGTCATAACGACTCGGCCCATCGCTACAAGAGTTTGGGCGTCGATGTGTTGATCGGCCAAGCTCACTTTGCAGGACCGGATACGATTGCGGTTAAGGGAGAGGCTGGGAACCGGAGCCTGTCGTTTGTGAAGGCGGCCCTCTGCACCGGGGCTCGTGCGGCGGCTCCGCCTATTCCAGGGCTCCAGGAAGCCGGGTATCTCACCAATGAAACCGTGTTCTCGCTCACGGAGTTGCCGCCCCGATTGGGTGTGATCGGCGCGGGTCCGATTGGGTGTGAACTCGCGCAAGCGTTTGCCCGCTTGGGGAGCCAGGTAACGCTTATCGAGGCGATGCACGGCATTCTGCCGAATGAGGATCGGGAGGCGGCGCACCTTGTCCAGCAGCAACTGGTGCGTGACGGCGTCACCCTGCATTGTTGCGGAAAAGATCTGACGGTGAGCCAGGCGGATGGCGAAAAGCGGTTGACCGTGGAGTCACACGGACAGCACTACGCCATCACCGTCGATGACATCCTGGTGGGGGCCGGACGCCAGCCGAATGTCGAGGGCCTCGGGCTTGAGGCGGCAGGCGTGCAGTATGACAAGACCGGGGTCATCGTGAATGACCGGCTCCAGACGACAAACCCGCGCATCTTCGCCGCCGGCGACATTTGCTCCCGCTATAAGTTTACGCATGCGGCCGATGCGATGGCGCAGATCGTCATTCAGAACGCGCTGTTTCCGCATCCCTTGGGCTTGGGCTATGCCGGTGTCGATTCCCTCGTCATGCCCTGGTGTACGTTTACGGAGCCGGAAATCGCGCATGTCGGTCTATATGAAAAGGATGCGAACGCGAAGGGCCTGGAAGTCGAAACCTATACATTCAAGCTGGATGAGGTTGATCGCGCCATCCTTGACGGCGACGAGGAGGGGTTTGCGCGAGTTCACATCCAGAAAGGCACCGATAAAATCGTCGGGGCAACCATTGTCGCGGCTCACGCTGGCGACATGATCAACGAATTCTCGGTGCTCATGAGAGCCGGACTCGGCGCAAAATCCCTCGCGGCCACGATTCATCCCTATCCGACCCAGGCCGAGGTGAGCAAGAAGGTCATCAACTTGTGGCGCAAGGCGCATTTTACGCAGCGCTCGAAGAGTCTTCTTGTGAAGCTGTTTGCAATGCTGAGGCGATAGGGAGGCCGTGGCGTGATAGCCTTGTATCGGATCATCGCCGTGACGGTTCTGATCATGGGCGGGGATGGTCATCCGGTCCTCTCCTGGGCGCAATCTGTCCCGCTGATCGAGGTGGGGGCATTTTCATCAGATCAGCCGGGGGCAGGTTTTCCCGTTGGGTGGAAGCCCCTGACGTTCAAGAAGATCCCCAAGCACACGGAGTATATGCTAGTGAGCGAGGGTGGGCAGGTTGTGGTGAAAGCCACCAGCGAGGCGTCGGCTTCCGGGCTCATCAAGGCCGTGGCGATCAATCCCAAAGACTATCCCATTGTCCACTGGCGCTGGAAAGTGGAGAATCTCCTCCAGCGCAGTGATGTCAGCCGCAAGGAGGGGGATGATTACCCGGCGCGGTTGTACATCACGTTCGCCTACGATCCAGACAAGGTGAGTGTCGGGAAGAAGCTCAAATACCAGGCCGGCCGAGCCCTCTTCGGAGATATTCCGATCGGGGCGCTGAACTATATTTGGGAGACGAAGGCGCCCGTCGGGGCCATTGTGGAAAATGCGTTTACCGGCTTCGCCCAGATGATTGTCGTCGAGAGCGGGCCGCAGAAGGTGGGGGTCTGGGTGGACGAGGAACGAAATATTTACGAAGACTATAAACAAGCCTTTGGCGAAGAGCCGCCGATGATCAATGGAGTCGCCATCATGAGCGATACGGATAACACGAAGGACCGTGCGGTTGCCTACTACGGCGATATATCATTCAGGAAGGCGCCGCAATAGGAGGGGCGTCAGGCAAAATAAAAGGGGCCGGCCTGTACAGGGCCAGCCCCCTTCGAGGACCGTCCCGCACCCGGGCGGGTGCGCGGATTCAATGAGAGGGGTTACTGGACGGAATTCGCGAAGCCACCCCGTGTGATTTCGGCGCGGACCGTGTCCCCGACCTTTTTCGCTCCCCGAAGCTGCTTGGTTCCCTGGCCAACGTACAGCCTCACCTGGTTGCCGTCGTAATCTTCAACCGTATAGGCATTGCCGTCGATTTGTTTGACCGTCCCTCCGACCGTCTTCCAAGCCGGACCCGGCTTGCTATCATGTTCGCCGGCCTTCGGCTCATGGCCGACTTCAGGAATCTGGCCGGTGGATGAGGCGGCGGCTGCCGCGGAGGAATGCTGCGTTCCTGACGATTTCTTCTTTGCGTCCTTTTCCTTTGCGAATGCCGGAGCCGGGGCCAGTGCCACGGTAGCCAGGGCGGCAATCGCAATAGTCAGAATCTGGGTTTGAATCGCTCTCTTCATCGGCAACCTCCTTGCGTGAACAGCAGAGTGAGTAGGTGCTGTCATTTACCAGCATGTATCAGCAAGGCATGTGCCGTAAGTGGGTAAGGGGGGATATCGTTAAAAAGCAGAGGGTTAGATGGCTGGTTAAGGTGGGGTACGCAGGGGGATGGGAAAGAGAAAGGAGAAAAACGTCATTCGGCTGTGCATTTCTGCTCAGGGAGTTGTTGCGCCAGACTCGGGAGCAAATGCCGGGCGTTTTCTTATCGTGAAGAAACGGGTAGCTTGGGGAAGGTTGGTGACGTCGTTTACATTTTGACGCTGGCCACGTCTAACTCAGTAGACTGAGGCCACTGCGTGGCGATGTCCAGTCGGGTATGTCGCGCGCAGAGGCGGTGGATCACCTTAACCGGAGGGATTATGATGAATTATCGTCGACCTGAGCGTTGGAACAGGATGTTGTTGGGGATGCTGGTGGGTCTATTGATCACTGCGGCGCCGGCGGTGGGGCAAGCGACGGATCCTGTGGGGGAGCCGTCTGTGCGTACGGACAATCGGGGCCCTGGGTCGCTGAATAGCGGTTCCGGATCTATGAACAGCGGCCGGCGTGGCGGGGATGATCTTCGAGTGGCACAGGCAGAGGATGTGCGCCAAGAAGACCGCCAGCAAGCCCGCCGCGAAGACAGGCGTGAGGACCGGCGGGCTGATCGGCAAGCCGATAGCCGCTCCAATGCCGGCGGGGAAGTGCGTGGGTTGGATCGTGCCGATCAGGTTGCCGGTGAACATGGCCAACAGGGGCGTGACAATGCACGCGCGGCTCAGATGGAACGATCGACACGTCCGGAGCGGGTTGAACAGGGGCAACGGCCGGAACGTCCGGAGCGTCCACAGCGCCCGGAGCGAACGGAACGGGCGGGGCGGAACTAGCCACGGTTGTCAGCGCTCTGTCGCCGGCATGGGGGAAGGTTCCCGGTGCCGGCGACTCATATAAAGTCGTTGAGTGAGACGAAGCGCGGTAGAGTCAGTGAAGAGTAAGGCGACGCGAGTAGTGTGGGGGGCTGGCCTGTACGGAAAGGAAGAGGGGGTGGACATGAGGCGGTGGAGCAAGGTGCTGGTAGGAGGCCTGGTGGCAGGATTGTGCGGCGGGACTGTGTTTGCGGCAGACAGGATTGATCAAGGCCCGGCACGTGAGGAGCAGCAGTGGCAGGTGGGATTCACCCCCAGTTACAGCAGCGGCAACTTTGGGACGAATACGACGAGCAGTTTTTTATATGTCCCGCTTTCAATTCGGAGATTATTCAAGGATGGCGATGTGACGTTGGTGATGCCGTTTGTCTCGGTGACGAGCGATGGGCGGACGACGCTGGTGGGTGGCAGTGCGACAAGGATCGATGACAATGGTGGGAGTAACTCCGGGACAGGCAGTGGAACCGGTACTGATGGGGGATGTAGCGGGAAGGGGTCTAACGTCAGCGGCAAAAACCGAGTGTGCGGATTAACGACACGAAATCCAGGCCAGAAGGTGACGACCTCTGGCCTGGGCGATATCATTCTGAAGGGCCGGTACTATGTCGTCGAGGAAAAGGACTACGTGCCGCTCATTGCCGTGACGGGCCGGATGAAGCTGCCGACCGCCAGCGCCAGCCAGGGGCTGGGAACCGGCGCATTCGACTATGGATTTGGCGTGGAAATGTCCAAGATGCTCGGTGAGAAATGGATTGCCTTTCTGGATGGCGGTTACAACATCATCGGTGATCCGGACGGACTGACCTTGCAAAATCAGCATTGGTACGATGTCGGGGCTGGGTACTACGTGACAAAGTCCATGTTGCTCAGTGCGTATTATGAGGAGTATCGCGCGATCGCGCCAGGTTTCGTCAATGCGCGGGATATCTTCATTGCCACTAACTATACGGCATCATCGGCGTGGCGTTTCAACGGAGGGTTAACGCTCGGGCTTTCCGATGGCGCGCCCGACTTTGCACTGACGGTCGGAACCAGCTACCGATTTTGACGGAGGCGGCCTCTGGTTGCGCCCATGCTGGTATTTCGTCTAATGAATCAATCCGGTCAGCGCAACAGATTTGGTGGCAGGCAGGTTGTGGGGATTGCTCGATGCCGCTGAATCAGCGAGAGGGGCCTGACGATGCGCAGCTGGTTGCGCGCAGTCTCAAGCAGGATCATGACGCATTTGGCCAGCTCATCGATCGGCATGCGGCCCGTATCGTCAGTCTGGCCTATCGGATGGTCGGGAATCGCGCCGAGGCCGAGGATCTGGCCCAGGAAGCATTCCTGGCGGCGTTCAAATCGCTGCCGTCGTTTCGGGCGGATTCGAAGTTTTCAACCTGGCTGTATCGGATCGCGGCCAACAAGTGCACAGACTGGCTGCGAGCCAAACGGCCAGGGCAAGGTCAGCAGGATGTGGATATTGACGAGGTGTTGGATATCGACGTGTCCGAAGGTCGGACGCCGGAGCGGTTGCTCTCCCAGCAACAGGTGGCGCAGGAATTGGAACAGGCGATTCAGCGATTGCCGCCGCTCTATCGTGAAGCCTTTGTGTTGAAACACGTGGAAGGTCTCAGTTACGAGGAGATGCAGGAGATTCTCGGGGTGAATGGCGATACGTTAAAGATGCGCGTGTATAAGGGACGGTTGCAGCTTAGCCATGAATTGGCAGAGCTGAAGCCGACGCGATAACGCAGGGTCACTGAAATAGGATATAGGCGATGGATGACCAGGATCTCATGGTGCAACGGTTTCTCGATCAGGATTTGACGCCGGAGGAGCGGGTGGCGTTTCTCCGATTGATCGATACCGATCCCGGGTTACGCCGGAGCTGGCTTAATCTTGAGATGGTGGTGGCTGAGGCGGCGCACCTGCCGAGAATTACCCCTTCGGCCAGGTTTCTGAGTCAGTTGAAGGCGACGGTGGCCCCGCCACCGGTCGGTCTGTGGGATCGAGTCCGCGAGGTCCTCACCGTGCCCCGCAGGCTGGAGTGGAATCTGGTCGGAGCGATGGTGGTGGCCTGTGTGGCGGTGATGGCAGTTGTGGGATTGCTGCGAATGACGCCGGAGCGGATTGTGAAAGCGCCGGTAGGCCAGGCGCCGGCGCAGACGATTGCCGCACAAGCGAATGCTGGGCCCCAGGTCTTTGTCCGGCTGGTGTTGTTGCAGCCGGAAGCACATTCAGTGTCCGTCGCCGGTGATTTCAACGGCTGGAACCCGCACAAAACGCAGCTTGAGCGGTCGGAGGGCGGCATGTGGACCGCCACGATTCCTCTGAGGCCGGGCCGGTATCAATATATGTTTGTGATTGACGGCAAGCAATGGATCGCCGACCCCTTGGCGGGCGAAACCTCAGGCGATGGATTTGGATCAGAGAATGCGGTGCTCGATGTCGGTATTTAAACGTAAGCGCAGTTGCCTTGCATCGGATTCGGCTGTCGGGTACTCTGCGGCCCATGAAGAGAGGATTCAGGGCTGTGATGCTGGGGGGCGCGTTGGCGGTGGGGATGAGCGCCTGCGCCACGGCCGTTAAGCCGGACCTTCCCAAGCTGGTGGCGGGAACGGTGCGGTTCACGTATCTGGGTCCGTCGGCCAGTTCCGTCTCCATTGTGGGGTCATTCAACGGGTGGGTGAAGGGTGCCACGCCGATGAAGCAAGTGGCAGGCACGGGAGTCTGGGTTGCGGACGTGATCGTACGGCGGGGGGAACATACCTTCATGTATCTGGTGAACGGAACAGAGTGGGTGGTGCCGCCGCTGGCAGAGGACTTTGTGACGGATGGATTTGGGCAGATCAACGGAGTGGTCATTGTTCGATAGCATGCATACGACGATGAACAGACGGGTGTGGTTGGTCAGTTTGGCACTCTGCCTCCTGGGCGGTTCGCCTGTACAGGCTGATGTTCTTTCAAATCAGGATCGGGAGGAGATCGCCCGGTTGCGCGTGGCGCAAGGCCACTCGGAGGAAGAGGTCAATGCCCTGGTTGAGCAGGTGAGCAAGGCTGGTGAGAAGGGCTTGCCCACGGAGCCGTTGGCCAACAAGGTGAAAGAAGGATTGGCAAAAGGCGTCGAGCCGAAGCGTATTGATGGGGTCGTACGGCAACTGGTGACTCATCTTGAATCCGCTCACGAGATTCTGCAAGAGGCATCGGCAAAAGGCTTGATGGATTCCTCGCCAGCTAATCGTCAGCGGGCGCTTGAGGGGCTGGCTGAGGCGCTGAGCCGCGGGGCGACAGCCGAGGAAGTGCGTGAATTGGCACGAACGGGGCAAGGAGCGGGAGGCAAGGTCTCGCAGGAATCCCTGGCTTCCGGAGCCAAAAGCCTGGCCATTCTCAAAGAAGCGAAGATTCCATCGAAAGACGGAGCGGCGCTGGTGGCGGAAGGCCTGCGACAGGGCTATCGCCCCACGGAGCTGGCCGATCTTGCGCGTGAAATCAAGCGACGAGGGGCCGATCTCCAACAGGGCCGGATGAATGTGCAGAGCATCAAGGACCAGGTCTCCAAGGGCCAGCGGGTTGACCGGATCTTCCGTGAAGGCGATCAAAGCGGCTCCGGCGGTGGTGAGCGGATGGAGCGAAGCGGGGGCTCGGACCGTGGAGGACGTGACGATCGCGGCGGCGGGCGCGACGACCGTGGCAGCCGTCCTGACCGGAGCGGCCACGGTGGCCGTGATCGTTAGCGCAGCAGCCTCGAAGTCTCCGGCCCACTTTCACGAAACAATTCTTCTTGTTCCGAATCTCTAGACAGCTACCCATGGGCCTGATAGATAAGGCTATTCAACATGTTTCGCCTGCTGTCAACGGACTGGTATGCCGCGCGTTGGTTGAAGGGTACGGAGATGCAATCTTTCACTCCAGGGAGGCAGCGATGAAGACGATGTGGCTTGCGGTGTGTGGGTTGATGCTGGGCATGAGCGGGGCGGCGTTTGCTCAAGTGGACACGCCGGGAATTGATCAGCGACAGGCCAATCAGGAAAGGCGGATCGATCAGGGAATTGCCAGCGGCCAATTGAATCAGCGGGAAGCCAACCGGCTGGACCGGGAGCAGAATCGGGTTGATCGCATGGAGAATCGTGCGAAGGCCGACGGGGTCGTCACGAATAGGGAGCGTGCCAGGATCACGCATGAGCAGAATCAGGCGTCGCGTCATATTGCCCGCGAGAAACATGATCGGCAGGGCGCGCGGCATCGCTAGATTCCTGCTGCCATGATCGCATGAGGGGCTCACGACGGCGGTCGTGAGCCCCTCATGCCGTTGGGAGCCGGTCATGTTCATGCGGCGTTGTCTGGGCGGTAAGCGGGGCAGCCGTTTCGCGATAGGAGCGACCCTGCTAGAATGCCGCTATGGAAGTCGTGACGACCCACCGTAACGCGGATTTCGACGGCCTGGCCTCGATGGTGGCGGTGCGCAAGCTGTATCCCGAGGCGCGGCTGGTGTTGTCTGGCGGGTCGCAAGAATCCGTGCATGCCTTTCTCAGTACGCACGACCTGAATCTCACCAAACTGAAAGATATCGATCTCGCCCAAGTCCGGCGGCTGATCCTGGTGGATACGCACGAGCCTGATCGGATCGGTCCGTTCAAGTCCTGCTGGGAAAATCCACAGGTCGAGGTGCTGGTGTTCGATCATCATGGTGCAAGCGCGGCATCGCCTGAGACGCCGTCAGGCGGGAGGCCGGTGACCACGGTGCTTGAGGCAGTCGGGGCCACGACGACCCTCCTGATTGAACGGGTGCGCGCGGCGGCGGTGCCGCTGACGGTATTGGACGCGACAGTCTTGGCATTGGGCCTCTATGAAGAAACGGGCTCCTTCACGTTTGGATCCACGACGCCGCGAGATCTCGAAGCCGCGGCATTTCTTCTCAAGGCTGGAGCCGATCTCAATCTTGTGTCGCAGACCTTGCAGCGGCCGCTCGACCCGGACGTGGTGGCCTTGCTCAACGATCTCCTCGAGCATAGTGAGGTCCATTATCTCGAAGGCCGGAAAGTCCTGGTGGCCACCAGCACGGTCGATCGGTGCCAAGCGGAAGCCGCCGAGGCGGTTCACAAGCTGGCGGAGTTGGAGGGGGTGGATGCGGTGATCGTGGCGGTCATGACCGAGGAGCATATCGAAGTCATCGGCCGCAGCCGCACGCCCGACATCGATGTCGGGGGTATCGCGAAGGAATTCGGCGGCGGCGGACACGCGGTCGCGGCGGCCGCGATGGTCAAAGGTCAGACGCTGGCGCAGGTGAAGGAGCGGGTGGTGCAGTTGCTCACGCAGCGCTATCGGCCCACGCTCCTGGCCAAAGATGTCATGACCAAGCCGGTGAAGACGGTGGCCGCAGAGACGACGGTCAAAGACACCGAGCAGCAGATGACGCACTACGGGGTCAACGTGCTTCCGGTTCTGGACGGGAAGGATCGCTATGTTGGCCTGGTGAGCCGGGAGCAGATCCAGAAGGCGCTGTTCCATCGGCTGGGTTCGCTGATGGCGCAGGAGATCATGCACACCGATCACTATGCGGCAAGCCCCGAGACCTCGTTTCACGAGATCGAACAGGCGATGCTCGAGCGGAATCAGCGTTTTGTGCCGATTCTCGACGGGCCCCGCGTGGCCGGGGTGATCACCCGCACGGATTTGCTCAGGACCTGGCATGACGATGTCTCGCGGACGCTGCGGGTGCGTCCCAAGCTCAGCGAGCCTGCCGAGACGACCCGGCCCATGCATCGGCGCAATCTCAGCCAGCAGATTCGGGAAAAACTGCCTCCGCCGCTCTTCACGTTGCTGAAGGAGGCGGGTCTGCTTGCCGACCGGTTGGAGGTGTCTCTCTATGTGGTCGGGGGATTTGTGCGCGATCTCCTGCTCGGGCTCGACAATCTGGATCTCGACTTGGTGGTGGAAGGTGACGGCATTGCATTCGCGCGCAAATTGGCCGCGGAGCACGGGGGGCGGGTCAAGGCGCACGAGCGGTTTGGGACGGCGGTCGTCGTGCTGCCGGACGGCGTCAAGCTGGATGTGGCGACGGCGCGCACCGAGTACTATGAATTTCCGACCGCGCTGCCGACCGTCGAGCAGAGTTCGATCAAGAAAGATCTGTATCGCCGGGATTTCACGATCAATGCCCTGGCGGTGCGGCTGAACGGGCGGGGATTCGGGGACGTGCTCGATTTCTACGGAGGGCAGCGCGACCTGAAGGACAAATCCATTCGTGTCCTGCACAGTCTGAGTTTTGTCGAAGATCCGACCCGGGTGTTCCGTGCGATTCGCTTTGAGACGCGCTTCGGGTTCCACTTGGGCAAAGACACGCTGGCCTTGATCAAGGCGGCGGTCAAGATGGAGCTGTTCCATCGGCTGTCCGGGCATCGCCTGCTGGAAGAACTGAAGGCGCTCTGTTCCGAGCGGGAGCCGAAGACCGGCCTCAAGCGATTGGCGGAACTCGATCTGCTCCGGTTCATTCACCCGAAGCTGGCCTGGACGGCGCGTCTGGAGCGCATGCTGCTCGCGGCGGCGGAGGCGTTGGATTGGTATCGGTTGCTCTATCTCGATCGCACGATGGAGGGCTGGCTGGTCTATATGATGGTGCTTGCCGCCGTGCTGCCGGATCGCGGCGTGACGGAGTGGCTCAAACGGTTTCCGTTCAGCGAACGGGAAGCGGCCACGCTGAAGGTGTTTCGCGGCGGGGCCCATCGGGTGTTCCGGCAACTGGCGAAACGGCCGCCGCTTCCACCCTCGGCGGCCGTTCGATTGCTGGAAGGGATGCCGGACGAAGCGTTGGTGGCGATGATGGCGCAGAGCCAATCCGAGCCGGTCAAACGGCAGGTGGCTGCGTACCTCACGACCTGGCAGCACGCGAAGCCGCGGCTCACGGGAGCGGATCTGCGCGCGATGGGTGTAAAGCCAGGGCCGATCTACAGCAAGGTGCTGGCACAGTTGCGCGATGCGCACCTCGACGGGGCAGTGAAAACCGAAGCCGATGAGCGGGCGCTGGTGCACCGGCTTCTCCGCCGGCCCGCCGGCGGTGCGGCTTAATTCGTCGGAGTGATGGAGAGAGAGACTTCGTTCGGCAGCAACAGCGTCACGTTGGCCTGGTTCGCGGCGTCAGGCTGGATGATCGCAAAGAGCGGAACGGCTTGCGGTATGGTGCTTGGCGGCATGGCAAGGATCGCCGGGAAATCGATCAACGGAGAAATCGTCGCGAGGCTGGCCAATCTCAATCGGAAGGCCATCAAGACATCGCGCAAGCGTCTTGCCTGTTCTTCCTCGGGTAACGAGTCCGTGGTCACGATGCCCAGCTCCCACAACGGTTTGGTGATCGTCACGGGAAACGTGAGCCCGAGCTGTTGGGCGGTCGGCGTGACGTCGATCAATATCCCTGACAGAATCGCCTGCTGACGGTCTTTGATCGTTGGAACGCCCGGTCCTGCGCTGGAGGCCTCCGCAGTATCTTCCCGGTCTGCAAGCACGTCCGTTACAGGATCAGTGTCAGCCGCCGCAGTCGAGGGAAGCGCCAACTCTGTCTTCGGCAAGGCGGTGACGATGCCCTCGTAGATCACTCGGGCGGAGTCCGACCACGAAGGATTGAACGGGCGTCCGGCGAATGCCGCATCGGCCGCCTTCTTTTCGTCGTGGGTCAGGGGTTTGGGATGGGTGTGTTCAGTCATGGTTTTAAGATAACCAGGTCAATGGTGAGGTCAAGAGGCCGTTGGCGGGCTATTCAGAGATGCCGTGAGCCTGCCGCCGCAAGGTGAAGCGGCGAGAAGCCCCGTGGTATAGTTTCCCGCATGGCGCGCATGGATTATTATCGAGTGCTCGGGGTCTCGCGGGAGGCCTCCGACGATGACATCAAAAAAGCCTACCGGAAGCTGGTCTTTCAGCATCACCCGGACCGGAACCCCGACAGCAAAGATGCGGAAGCGAAGATCCGCGAGATCAACGCCGCCTACGAGATCGTGGGCGATGCCGAGAAGCGCCGCAGCTATGACCGGCTCTACTGGGGGGACGAGCCGCGCGCGGACGTGGTGGACCCCTTCGTCATCCTTCATGAGATGGAGCAGAAACTGTTCGATGAGGGACGGAAGGAGCTCTTTGCGGTGCTGGTGAAGGACGTCGCACGGGTGAAGGCGGAATTGGCGCTCTTGCGCGAACGGACGGTGGCGGATCAGGGCTATGATTCATTTAGAGAGGATCTCGTGGCCGAGCGGGGCGCAGAGGTGATGGACGACTTTCTCACCGAGGAGATGGAGGCGCGCAAAGGCCGATTGGTCGAAGTGGCCGCCGAGATGATGGTGTCGCAAGGCGTCGTGAAGAAGCACGACGAAGGCGGGTTCCGGTCCGTGCGAGGCGCCCTCGAAGAGAGTTTCCGCAAAGGCCGCATCCACGGCTACGCGTCGGCGCTGGAATTGTTCTATGAGAGACGGTAAACGGTAATCGTGAAAGGTGAAATGTGAAAGGTAAAACGTAAGAGGGCTGACTCCAAGATCGTTTCACTTTTCACGTTTTACGTTTCACGTCTTCGCCAGCGGTCCCGCCACAAATTTCCCCGCCTGCATCACGCCCATGATCTTACTGCGGTCTCGAAGCACGTCGATCCGTTTCAGCGGGTTGCCGTTGAGAATCACCAGATCGGCCTGTTTTCCTTTCGTTAGTGTGCCCACGGTCTCGTGAATGCCGATGAGCCGGGCGGCGGCTGCCGTTGACGCGAGGATGGCGTCCATCGGGCTCATGCCGAAGGCCACCATCCGTTCGAGCTCCTGCGCATTATCGCCGTGATAGTTGAAGGGGGTGCCGGCGTCGGTCCCCATGGCGATGAAGAGTCCGCTCTGATGGGCCTTCTTGAAGCTGGCTTGGTGGCGCTTGGTCATCGCCTTGGCTTTGTCGAGCGCGCTGACAGGAATGCCGCAACCCGGGCGTCCTGCCGCCGTGGTGGAGAGGGCGGAGAGCGTCGGCACCATGTAGACGCCGTGCTGCTTCATCAATTCGCCGGCTTCATCGTCGAGCAGCGTGGCGTGTTCGATGGAGTGGACGCCGGCGCGAATGGCGTTTTTCATCCCAGAGGCCCCGTGGGCGTGGGCCGCGACTTTCTTTTTGGCGCGCCGGGCGGTTTCGACCGCCGCGGTGAGTTCCTCCACCGTCATCTGGGCCTGGTCCGGCGAGGTGCCGGGTGTCAGGACGCCGCCGGATGCGATGACTTTGATCACCTCGGCGCCGGCGGCCAGTTGCGCGTCGACGGCGCGGCGGACCTCGTCGGGCCCCGCCACTTCCCGGCCGATAAAGCGCGCATGGCCGCCGACCATGCAGATCGCGAGGCCGGCGCCGACAATGCGCGGGCCCGGCAAGATGCCTGCGTCGATCGCCTGCTTGAGGACGAAAATGGAGTGGTCACGCGAGCCGACATCGCGAATCGTGGTAAAGCCGGCTTCGATCGTCTGTCTGGCGTGGAGGACCGACTTGAGCAGGGTGAGCGAAGGGGCGTCGGTTTCGACCGCCGCGACGACGTCCGGTTCCGCGCCCAGGCAGAGGTGGACATGGCAGTCCATCAGACCAGGAATCACGGTGAGCCCCCGGCCGTTGATCTTGGTCACGCCGCGGGGGATCGTGATGGTGCGGCTGAGGCCGGCGGCGGCGATCTTGGCCCCGCGAATGAGGACGGTGGCCTGTTCGTAGACATGGCCGGTGCCATCGATGAGGCGGACGTGCTGGAGTGCGAGCGCCATGAGTCTATTCTCCGACCGGGAAGGTGATGACGATTCCGCCCATGACATCGTTCAACTTGAAATCGCGGCGGGGGCTATTGGGGTGTTTGTTGTGGCAGTCGACACAGGCCTGGGATGTGGCGCGGTCGGCGTAGATCGCCTGGAAGTAGCGGGTTCCGTCTTTGGTGAGAAACCCATAATGGGGATGATCGGGTTGTTTCTCGACCGCGGCGAGTCCGAGCCGTTCCAGATCGCTGTTGGCCCCATTCCACACATAAATAGGGGTCAAGCTGGCGAGCCGGAATGTAAACTTCAAATCCTTGAGGGCGACGAGCCGGCCGGACTCCATCAGATATTGCGCTGGGAGGGGCACGCCGCGTTCGTCCTTCCAATGTTCGTGCGCCTCGATCCCTTCCTTCTGCAGCTTGACCACGACATTGTCCGTGTAGTTGGCGCGATTGGCCTCCAGCAGCGCATGCATGAATGATGCGACCTTCTCCGGGGCGACCATGTCGGACTTCTTGGAGTCGGCCATCGTCAGCTTGAAGACCCAAAAGAAGATGACGCTCATGAACGCAACGGTGATGGCTCCTAACACAACTAAGAGCGGACGGTTCATGGTCTGCGTTCCTCCTGTGGCATGGGGCGGCGATAGATTCGCGTGGCGGCTATGCTGGCTGAGCCCGTTCCCGGCAGCGCGATAGGCATACAATTCGCGGAGGGAACCAGATGGCGCAGGTGTGCCCGGATATCGTTCCCAGGGGTGTTTCCTTGCAGGGGCATCAGTGCGCCTCAATCGGTCATTGATCAGAGAAGTCAGCGGGTTACGGCGTGACAGTATAGCCAACTCCGGGCGGATAGGCCATGTGATATTCGAGGCGCCAGTGGGGCTCCTACCCAGTTTGGGGGGTAGGTCGTGGCCGGGCTCAATGGTATAGTCGAACCCATGGAATGTGAGCCGCAACCGAATGATCAGCCGCTGCGCGCCGGCGAAGCGGTCGAAACGGTGTCTCCTTCACCGTGTGAGGGGTCCGCTCGCCCGCAATTTTCCCCCTTCGTGAGCATCCTCTCCGCGCTGGTGCTGCTGGCCACGCTCGGGGCCATTCTCTGGTTTTCCTCGCATAGCCCCAAGCTCGACCGTTTTGACGACCCCGATCAGGCCCTCGATCTGATGGTCAGCCGGACGATGGAGGCGCAGGATGGTTTGGAACGGGCGCCAAGGTGGCAACAATGGGTGGCTTCCTGGACGTCCGGCAGTCCTCAGGCCGAACGGGATCAAGCCATCCAGTGGTATCGGGAACTGGTGGCGACGACCGGCACGCCGCAGGCGCAGTTACGGCTGGCGATTCTGCAAGGCGAATCCGGGTATCGCGGAGAGGCCGTCACCGCCGCGCAGGCCTGGAAGGCCGATGCCGAACCGCTTCCTCTCTATGCCCGATTCATTGAATCCGCCTATGGCGACAGGCCGCTCTCACAGGAGGACGAACTGGCCCTGCAGGCCGAGCTGGCCGAAGCCGTGCCCGCCGGGTGGTTCTACAGCCATCTGGCCGCCGCGCTGGCCGCGCGAGCCGGCGACGGGGCATTGGGCGCCACGGTGGCGGGACAGATTCAGGCGCGCGGGGCGCTGGTCGAGCAGCGGGCGCAGGTATTGACCGTAGTGGAGCTGTCCTGCTTGGTGCTTGGCTCGGTGCTGTTGTTCGGGATTGTGCGGTTGAAAGGGCAACGGACGGACATCTTGCGATTGCATCAACCGGGTGTGCCGCCGCCCTGGCCGGGCGGGATCGGCAGTGCGGTGCTGCTGAGGGGCGGGGCGCTGGGGGCCGTCGTGACGCTGGTCTTTCTCTCCTTCGCGCCGATCGAAAATGCCTCATTGCGTGCCCTGGCCATTCCGGCGGCCAACCTTCCGCTTCTGGCGATGGCCTATGCCTACTTGTTGAAGCCGGCGGGATTGAACTTCCGGAACGGATTCGGGTTGCAGATTCACTGGACGCAGGCCGGCCGGCTTGCGGGGATCGTGCTGGCCGTCGTGGCGGCGGGATTGTGGGGCGAATGGGTGATGGGCCGCGTGGCCGAGTCGCTGCACATGACGAATCACTGGACAGAGTGGTTCGATCCCGATCTTGTGTGGGCCTCCGGGTCGGTGTTGACGATCAGCTTGCTGGAGTATGTGGTCTTTGCCCCGATCTTTGAAGAACTCGCCTTTCGGGGCCTGCTGTATGCGATTCTCCGCAGGCGATTGAGGCCGCTGCCCGCGGCGATGATCAGCGCGGGGATATTTGCGCTCGCACATGGGTATGGGGTGATCGGTTTTCTCAGCGTCTTCTGGAGCGGACTGCTCTGGGCTTGGATCTACGAACGGACGGGCAGTGTGCTGCCCGGTATGATCGCGCATGCCACGAACAATCTGCTCGTCTGCGTGAGCGTGATGGCGCTGTTGCGATAGCCGGACGGTGAAACTGTTTTCCAACGGCGGTCTCGCTTCGTCAAAATCCTCAACGTACCCAAGAGGGTACGCCTCCGGTTTTGACTCGGCTGCGGCCTTATTCAAAGCCAGTTTGAACGCCCGCGAGGATTCAAAGAAGAGAAAGCTCTTCGTAGAGATCGTGGTGGTGAATCTGATAGCCGAGGTTCTGCGTCAGTTTCTTGATAGAGATGCGTTTCCCCGGTTCGCGGTCGACGACAGAGAGAGGTGGCGCGATTCCCCTCTGGCACTGGGCATAATCGCAGATCTCTCTCCAGGTGTGGGGCGTGCCGTCGCTGACATTGTAGATTTCTCCGAGGGTGCCTCGTTCGAGCGCCAGGAGGCAGATTGAGGCGAGATCTTCGACGTGGATTAGGTTCACATATTTGCGTGAGGAGCTGACCCGGCCGGTTCTGATCCAGTTGAGGGGATTGCGCCCGGGGCCATAAATCCCGGCGACGCGGAGGACGATCGCGCCGAGGGTGGTGCGGAGATAGTCTTCGCCTTGCACGCGGGGCTTCGTCCCATCGGTTGGAGCCGTTTCGTCGATCCAGGGGGGTGGATAGCCCTGGGAGCCGCCGGTTTCGTAGGCTGACGTGCTGCCGAGTATGACCAGGCGGCAAGACGATGTCCGGAGTCTTTCGGAATACTGTTGCACGAGGTTGAGCGGGGCAGCGGGAAAGCTCCAGAGAATATCGGCGTTGTCGGGGAGAGCCGTCCACGTGTCAGGTTGCGCAAGGTCGAAGCGGAGGCGCTGGTCTCGTGAGAGGTGACTGAGATTCTTGTCTGGATCGCGGCTGGTGGCAAGCACCGTAGCATAGTGCCGGGCCGCAAGGGGCAGGAGAAATCGCGCGGTATAGCCTGAACCAAGGATAATCAGAGTGTTCTGCACAGTGAGATGGCCCTCCGTGTCGCGTGCCGGCAGTGTGCCAGCGATGGTTCGGGAGAGTCTATCGAAAACTTCCCGATGGATTGGCGGTTGGTGATGGCGATGATCTTGCGCAAGAGAGGGATGGTGTCGCGGGTGTCCGCGAGCATTGGCATAAGGCAGGTTGTGTAAGGAGGTAGGATATGAAAGCCATACATGGCTATTGGTCCGTGCCAGCTCTTGGAATGCTCCTGCTCATAGGGTGCAATACAAGCGGTGTCACGAGCAATGATGGCGGAGTGACCAGTGTTGTGTATCGTGCCGATCAATCCACCGATACGGTCGAGGAGCTGTTCTCGGTGAGTTCTGGGGGGCGGATTAATCCTCAACTCGCTTTGCCCAAGACCGTTCAGCGGTTTGCGCTCACGGCAGATCTCTCCTCGGTTATCTATATCGCGGATCAGGACGCCACATCCGTTTATGAATTGTATCGGGTCAATCTGGCGGCGCCGGGAACGAGCACGAAGCTCAGTGCCGCAGCGATTACCGGAGGGAAGGATGTACAGGATTTTAAACTGCTTCCTGATGGCACAGGGGTGGTGTATCTCGCCGATCAAGACACGGATGGAGTCAATGAGCTGTATAAGGTGCTGTTTTCATCGCCGGGGACGTCTACAAGAGTCAATGGGACGCTGACGACGGGAGGCAATGTGCTGGAGTTTGATGTCACGGCGAACAGCGGGAGCGTCGTGTATCGAGCAGACCAGGACACAGATACAGTTGTCGAACTCTATCGGACGATTGTGTCCAGTGGTGCGAATTCCAAACTGCATTCCAACTACGCATCAGGGAAATCCGTCTCTTCCTTCAAGCTGTTGCCCAATAGCACGGGGGTGGTGTATACCGCCAATCAAACGAGCAGCAGTGTGACGGAGTTGTATGAGACCGTGTTTGGAGGCGGTACGGGAGTGACGGTCAGCAATACCCTGGCTACCGGCGGGAATGTGCTGGACTTTGTTGTGAGTCCTGACAGCGCCAGCGTCGTGTATCGAGCTGACCAGGACACGGATGGCATTAACGAACTCTATCGCGTTGCCCTGGCATCTCCCACAGTGAGTGTGAAAATGAATGGGGGGCTTATTTCTGGTGGGAATGTGAGTGCGACCTATGTCGTGACACCGGATAGCGCCAGTGTCGTGTATATCGCAGATGAAGCGGTTGATGAACAATTCGAACTCTATCGGACGGTATTTTCCGGTGTGACCAGGACGCCTCTGACAAGTCCTCGTATTGGTGTCGGAGAGGATGTCTATGGTGTGGCGACTATTCCTGATAGCAGCGGAGTCGTCTACATCGCGGACGAGACATCCGCAGGGACGAGAGAGTTGTACCGGGTGCTGTTTGCAACGCCTGCAACGAGTACCAAGCTCAATCCGACGCTAGCCAGCGGACGGGTCGTGGAGGAGGCTGTGGTGACGTCCAACAGTGCCTCGGTTCTGTATCGGGCGAATCAGACCTCGGCGGCGGCCGTGGAACTCTACCAAGTCTTTTTCTCATCGGCTGGAACGAGCACGACGTTGAATGGAAATCTTATCACGGGTGGGAATGTCAGCGCGTTCGCCGTCAGGTAGGCGCGCTTCCTGCGTCAGTGGGGCCCTTGGAGGAGGCGCGCCGCTTTGGTAGGATGACAGCTTGTGAGCCTCTCCACGTTTCATCCCCTCATTGCCGATTGGTTCCGGTCGCAGATTGGTGAGCCGACCGATGTCCAGGTGCAGGCCTGGCCGGCCATTCAATCCGGTGCGGATGCGCTGATTGCCGCGCCGACCGGGTCGGGGAAGACGCTCGCCGCGTTTCTGTCCTGTATCGATTCCCTCTTCAAACAAGCTCTCGCCCGCGAACTCGACGACCACACCCAGGTGTTGTACGTCTCGCCACTGAAGGCGCTGAGCAACGACATCCAGAAGAATCTGCAGAAGCCGTTGACGGAGATCGGCCAGGCCGCGCTACAGGCCGGGCTGCTCATGCCCGAACTACGCGTACTGGTCCGCACCGGGGACACGCCTATGGCGGACCGGCAGCAGATGCTGAAGCGGCCGCCGCATATTCTGGTCACGACGCCGGAGTCGCTCTTCATTCTCCTGACCGCCGACAAAAGCCGCCGGATGCTGCAAACCGTGCGGACGGTGATCGTGGACGAAATCCATGCGCTGGCGCCGAACAAGCGCGGCGCGCACGTGGCCTTGTCACTGGAGCGGCTTGACGCGCTCACATTGGCCAAGCCGCAGCGCATCGGGCTCTCGGCCACGCAACGGCCTATTGAACTGGTTGCAGAGTTTCTGGTGGGCGCTCGCCAACGCCCGATGATCATTGATGTCGGCCATCGCCGCGAACTCGATCTCGCGGTGGAGGTGCCCAAAGATGAACTGAGCGCGATTGCTACGAATACAGTCTGGTCCGATGTCTACGACCGCGTGGCCGAATTGGTCCGGCAGCATCGCTCGACGCTGGTGTTCGTCAATACTCGACGTCTGGCGGAGCGCGTCTCGCACTATCTGGAAGAACGCCTCCAGGATTTGGGCCCCGGCGTGGTGGCGGCGCATCACGGCAGCCTGTCACGGCAGATTCGTCTGCATGCCGAAGAGCGGCTCAAGACTGGCAAGACCCGCGTGGTCATTGCCACGGCTTCGCTGGAATTAGGCATCGACGTCGGGACGGTGGATCTGGTCTGTCAGATCGGCTCCCCGAGGGCCATTGCCACGGCGCTGCAGCGGATCGGTCGTGCCGGTCACTGGATCAAGGCCGTTCCAAAAGGCCGACTCTTTGCCATGACGCGGGACGAGTTGTTGGAATGCGCCGCGCTTGTTCGCGCTATTCGGGCGGGGACGTTGGACCGCATCGAGGTGCCGATCGCGCCACTCGATATTTTGTCGCAACAGATCGTCGCGGCGGCGGCGAGTCAGACGTGGACGGAAGACGACTTGTTTTCCCTCTGCCGGCGGGCCTATCCGTACAGGAATCTGTCGCGGGAAGAGTTTGATCAGGTGGTGCGGATGTTATCCGATGGGATTGCGACCCAACGAGGCCGGGGCCATGCCTATGTGTATCATGACCGGATCAACCGCCGGATCAAGGGGCGGCGCGGGGCGCGACTGGCAGCCATCACGTCAGGCGGGGCGATTCCGGATACGGCCAACTATGCGGTGGTGGCGGAACCGGACGGCACGGTCGTGGGGTCGGTGGACGAGGATTTTGCCGTGGAAAGCCTGGCCGGCGACATCATGTTGCTCGGCAATACCTCGTGGCGGATTCAGCGGATCGAAGCGGGCAAAGTTCGTGTTGAAGATGCGCAAGGGGCGCCGCCGAATATCCCCTTCTGGCGGGGCGAGGCCCCGTCGAGGACGGCGGAACTTTCTGCGGAGGTGGCTTCTCTGCGGCAAGCGATCGCGCAGCGGGTTAGTGGCGCGGGGCCAGAGGCACGAGGTGGAGAGGATGTTTCTCACCTGCCTCTCGCCTCTCGCCTCTTGCCCATGGCCTGGCTTCGCCACGAATGTGCGCTCGACCAGCGCGGCGCGGAGCAGGCGGTGGCCTATGTGACGGCGGGGCTGGCGGCGCTGGGGACGGTGCCGACGCAACGGACGATTATCGCCGAGCGGTTTTTCGACGAAAGCGGCGGGATGCAGTTGGTGATCCACGCGCCGTTCGGCGGGCGGATCAACCGGGCCTGGGGCCTCGCCCTGCGGAAACGCTTTTGTGTCACCTTCGATTTCGAGCTGCAAGCGGCGGCGACGGATAACGGCTTGGTGATCTCGCTGGGTGAGAAACACAGCTTCCCGCTGGAGTCCGTGTTCGGGTATCTCCAGTCGCATTCCGTGCGGGACGTGCTGATTCAGGCCGTCTTGCTCGCGCCGATGTTCACGACGCGCTGGCGATGGAACGTCTCGCGGGCGCTCGCGCTGCTGCGATTCTCCAACGGGAAAAAGGTGCCGCCGCAGATTCAACGCATGAAAGCCGAGGATTTGCTGGCCGCGGTCTTCCCCGATGCCATTGCGTGCCAGGAGAATCTCACCGGGGCGCGGGCGGCGCGGCAGATTCCCGATCATCCGTTGGTCAAGGAGACGCTGCGGGATTGCCTGACGGAGGCCATGGATCTGGACGGCCTCACGAGCGTATTGGCAGACATCGAGGCGGGCCGCATCCATTGCGTGGCGGTCGATACCCCGGCACCCTCTCCCTTCTCGCACGAAATTCTGAATGCCAATCCCTATGCCTTTCTCGATGACGCGCCATTGGAAGAACGGCGGGCGCGGGCGGTGGAGATGCGGCGGACCCTGCCGCCGGCATTGCTTGGCCAGGTGGGTGCGCTCGATCCCGAGGCGATTGAAGAAGTGGAGCGGGAATCGTGGCCGGTCGTGCGCGATCCCGATGAGTTGCACGATGCCGTGCTCACGTTGGTGTGGCTGCCCGATGACCAGATGCAGCCATGGGCGGCGTTTGTGCCGGTCTTGATCGAATCTGGACGTGTGGTTTTTGTGCAGGCGAGAGGCGATGGGCGAGAGGCGAGGGGGTGGGTGGCGACGGAGAACCGGGACGGGATTGAACGGGTATTTGCCGATGGTGATGACACCACGCTCGATGCCATCGTTCTGGGCTGGATGGAAAGCATCGGGCCGACGACGGTCGCCGCCCTCGCTGCCCGGCTGCATCTGCCCTCCGATGCCGTGAATGGATCGATGTTGAGGCTGGAGGCGATGGGCCAAGTCCTACGCGGCCAATTCCGGCCTCAAGGCCTGGCACGGGGCACGGGGCTAGAGGTTAGTGGTGAGGGAATCAGCTCTTGCCCCTTGCCCCAGGCCTCTTGCCTCACGCCTGCCGCGCGAGCGGAAGAATGGTGCCATCGCCGCCTCCTCGCGCGCATTCACCGGCTCACGCTGGGCCGCCTGCGCAAGGAGATTGAGCCGGTAACGGCGGCCGATTTCATGTCGTTTCTGCTGCGCTGGCAGCATGTGGCGCCGGGCGCGCGGATGCATGGGGAGGCGGGGCTTGCCGAGGTCATCGCGCAGTTGGCGGGATTTGAGGCGGCGGCGGCGGCGTGGGAGCCGCAGCTGCTGCGCAGCCGGCTGGCGAAGTTTGAGCCGGAGCTCTTGGACCGCCTGTGTTTGAGCGGGGCCGTGAGTTGGGGCCGGTTATCTCGCCACCCGCGGCTGATGCCATCAGGGGATCTCGATCGGGCACGCCGGATTGTTCCCACCAGCGTGGCGCCGATCACCCTCTTTCCGCGAGAGGAAGGGGAGTGGCTGATGGAGGCGGTGCAGGATCGGGCTGTGTCTTCCTGGACAGATCCCTCTACGCTGGTGAGTGCCGTGGGGCAGAATCTGCTTCGGGTTTTGCGTGAGCGAGGGGCCAGCTTCTTTGCCGACTTGGTGCGGCTGACGCACCATCTTCCGACGGAAGTGGAAGAGGGGTTGTGGGAACTGGTGGCTGCCGGCCTTGTGACGGCCGACGGGTTCGATAATCTGCGGGCGCTCATGGATCCGCAGCGGCGCCGGGCAGAGGGGCGGGCGCGGCTGCGCCGTCCACGTCACGCAGCCGGGCGGTGGTCATTGCTCCGAAGTGCTATCAGCCATCAGCCATCGCCTATCAGCTACATGGAAAAAGTCGCCCGTCAGCTCTTGCGCCGGTATGGCGTGGTGTTTCGCGATCTGCTGGCGCGGGAGACGCTGGTACAGTCCTGGCGGGATTTGCTGGTGGCGTACCGGAGAATGGAGATGAAGGGCGAGGTGCGCGGCGGGCGTTTCGTGGCCGGGTTTGTCGGAGAGCAATTTGCCTTGCCGGAAGCCCTTGAGTCATTGCGCGCGTTGCGCAAGAGCGGGTTTGGAATCTCTCAGGAAATCAAGTTGTCGGCGGTGGATCCGCTGAATCTCGCCGGCGTCATCCTGCCGGGGCCGAGAATCCCCTCGGTGCTGACGAACTTTCTGGTCATCAAAGAGGGACGTATTGTCCGCACCGTGATGGGAAAGCACGGCGGGGAGAGCCGGATCGATGAAACGCTGGCGGTGCGAGGCCTGTTAGACCGGTAGGGCCAGCAGGGGGCAGCGGGCGCCACGCAAGACCCGCTCGGTGACGCTGCCACGCATCATATCGAGCAATGATTGCTGCTTCGCCGTGGTCATCACGATCAGATCGACATCGAAATCCGCGCCCATCCCGAGGATCACATCGACCACATTGCCTCGGCAAGTCATCGTGTGCCAGAGCCAGCCTGTCTGGCTGGGATAGCGGATGGACTGGAGAGTGTCGTCGTCTCCGACATGGACGACGACGACGGTCAGGTTGTCGCATCCCAAGGCGGCCGCCAGTTGGGCAGTCGTATCGATGGCGAGTTGAGGCTGAGAGTCGGCGCTGACGGGAACGAGCACGCGGCGCAGTTTCGGCTGCCCCGATTCCTTCACCACAAATCCTTCAACGTGAGCCGGGACGAAGAGGGTGGCGGTGTGGCTTCCGCGTGCCACCGGTTCGGCGATGGGAGCGTGCTGCCAGCGCGTGAGTCCTTCGTATTGATTGGTGGACATCACCAGCAAATCGGCCGGATGCGTGCCGAGGTAGCGGAGAATGCCCTCAGCTGGGGTTTTGCCGACGGTTCTGGTTTTTTTAATCGTGATGCCCAAGTCGCGGACCTGTTCGCGACGGCTTCCCTTCGGGAGCGCGCCCCATCGCTCGAGAATCGGGCGGACTTTGGGAAAATCTTCGAAGTCTGCGCGCGCCACCTCCGGGTCTACATGCATGACCGACAATTCTCCCTGTGCCGCGAGGGTCAGTTTGATGGCATGGACCAACCCGGTGTGGCTGTCCTCGGTGAAGTCCGAGGGGTGGATGATCCGGCGATAGGGGAGCCCCGTAGCCGGGGCAACGGGGGGCGTCATGATTAATGTTGTGGGGTTGTGTCGGCCATGCGCCGATAGGGTTGTGCGGTGTCTTGCAGCAGGGTCAGCCAGGCGGCCGGAGTGTCCTGCGAGGGTTCTTGTGTCAGGGCATAGCGAGCTTGTACGTCCGCGCCGTAGGCGAGGCGATCCTGCGCCGGTACGCCGAGCAGGGCGCCAAGGGAGGTCAGGTACTCTCCCTGTCCCTTCGCTATATCGTGTTGCAGGTTGGTCTGGTTCATGGTGACAAAGGCAATGGCCTTGTGTTCCGGGTGGAGCAGGCCATCCTCATTCCACCAGGCATGGCCTGAAGTCGTGCCGGTGACATTCGATGTCGTATCCGTGGTTTGCTTGAATGTGGCTTTGACGGAGCACCCGGTCGCGATCACGTTGATGGCCAGGAAGGCCGATGCGAGGAGGAGAGAGGCCGATGGTGTGCGCATGGGATGTCTCCTTTGGTTTGGGGATGCCTCAGGGCCTATGCAAGAATCAACTATATCATAGCCCTTCTTAAGTTTAACTAGTAAGGTACCGATAGGATTGACAGGCCGGGGTGCAGGCTATCTGGGATCCGGGAGTATCCGATGCCAATTGCAGGGCTCACACAATTCGATCCATCCACATTCTTTCAGGCCCCTGCGCCATCGGCACAGGGCGTCCAGCGTCTGGATACGAACGTCTCCGCCATTTCCACGGCCAGCGACCTGACCGGCCGGCTCAGCGTGGTGACAGCGGAGGGAGACAAGATTACCCTCTCCGCCGATCTGGAAGCCCGGTTCCAGGCCGCCAGTTACCAGGGGCATGCCGAGTCGAACGGGAAGACGGTGGATGTCCGCGCACAAGGCGCAGCCTTCTCCTTGTCGCAACAGTACGGCGTGACGGTCGAGGGCGACTTGAACGAGCAGGAAGTGCATGATTTAGAAGGCCTCTTCCGGAAGGTGTCGAATATCTTCAGTAAATTTTTCAATGGGCAGGACGAGGCAGCGCTGGCCAAGACGGTTTCACTGGCCGAGCAGTTTGGACAGGCCTCATCTTTGTCGAGCTTGGACTTGAGCGTAGATGTGGAGCGGTCGGTCACCATGCTTGCCTCGCAGATGGTGTCAGCGGTGACCGGGTCCTTTCCAAATTCGACGGCTACCCCGGGTGGGGCGTCTGCGACGGCGGCGGTGATCCCGCAGCCGTCCACCGGTACCACGGCGCCCACCCCGCCTTCGACGGCCTCGCCAGACGGGGCTCGTCTCCTCGCGCCCGCTCAGGATGCGCACCCAACGGCGTCATTGGTTCGGCAAATCCTGGACGCGCTGGAGCAGAGCCGGCTGGATGTGGAAAAGACGAAGAAGTACCTCCCCGATTTTCTCAAGAAACTGCGTGAGGACCTCGGGAAAGACGCAGGGGGCGAGCGGGACGCCGAGTCTGCCGAGCAGGCAGATCCTGTGGCTGCGCCGCCGAGCCCAACGATTCTCAACGGCAGCATGCTTGTGGCCTATCAGGCGGCACGTCAGACCACCTTCTCCTTTTCTCTCAGAACATAAGGGCAACCGCGTCAGCCGCAGGGCTGGCGTCAAGTGTCGCAACGGCGGGATGTGGCGTGGCCACACCCGCCGTTGTCGTTTTGCCGAAGAAATATCGTCTGAGCGATCCTCCGCGTTGACAAGTCCTGGTATACGCGTAAGAATCATTGCGCCTTCAGTCTGTCGAAGGAATATAAAGGTGGCTGCCCGGGTCTGAGGAAGAGATTAAGGGGGGCAAAGGACAATCTGCTGATGTTGGAACTGAAAACCGTCGCACTGTTCGTGGCTACTGCGGTCGCTGAAATTGTCGGGTGTTATCTTCCCTATTTATGGCTGAAGAAGGACGCTTCGATCTGGGTGTTGTTTCCCGCTGCAGCGAGTCTGGTGGTGTTTGCCTGGCTGTTGACGCTGCATCCGCTCGCCGCCGGGCGTGTCTATGCCGCATATGGCGGGGTCTATGTGTCGGTTGCCATCGTCTGGCTCTGGCTCGTTGACGGGGTGCGTCCTTCCCCATGGGATTGGGTCGGCGTCGCGGTCTGTCTCTGCGGCATGGCGATCATCATGTTTGCGCCACGCCAGGTGTCATCCTAATGGCGGGAAGCGATGGCCCAGAGACTCTTGATCGGTCTGTTTGCCAGCCTGAATCCATTCAATCCACGGTGTCTCTTACCATCCGCAGGGCGCTCACTCTGTCGAGGAGAGGAGTTATATGGCGTCTCAAGACCTGATTCGTATGGGCTCGTATCTGTCGGTGCTGGGCGTGATGGCCATGTGGGAATGGCTGGCGCCGCGCCGCCCGTTGACGGCGTCGAAGTTCTGCCGCTGGGGCGGCAATCTCACGATTGTGGCCTTGAATACGGTCATTGCGCGGCTGTTGTTTTCTGGCGGCGTGGTGGCGATGGCGGCTCTGGCGCAGGAGCGGGGCTGGGGTCTGTTGAATTGGGTCGACGGGCCGGCCTGGCTTGAAATGGGCCTGGCGGTGGTGCTGCTGGACTTCATCATCTACTGGCAGCATCAGGTGTTTCATCTGGTTCCGATCCTCTGGCGCTTTCATATGATGCATCATTCTGACCTGGATCTGGATGTGTCCAGCGGGGTGCGGTTTCATCCGGTGGAGATGGTCTTCTCGCTGCTGGTGAAGAGCGCGGCGGTGCTGGTGCTCGGGGTGGCTCCCCTGGCGGTGGTCGCGTTTGAGATCGTGCTGAATGCCACGGCGTTGTTTAACCACAGCAATGTGCGGATGCCGCTGGGGCTTGATCGCGCGCTCCGCTGGGTCATTGTCACGCCGGACATGCACCGCATTCACCATTCGACGGATAGGCGGGAGACGAACAGCAACTACGGATTTAATGTGCCTTGGTGGGACCGGCTCTTCGGGACCTACTGTGCTGAGCCAGCCTTGGGACAACTGGGGATGAAGATCGGCCTGGAACACCTCGGGCCGCCGGTCTGCTTGAATCTCTTCATGATGCTCCGGTTCCCGTTCGTCGCCACGCTTGGACGCTATGCAGGACGGACTCAAGCCTAGGCAGGATAGGAAAGCCAAAAACAAAAGAGGCCGCCGGGTTGCCCCGGCGGCCTCTTTGTTTCTCTAAGCCTTGTTCTTCTTGGACGCGAGTGGTTTCGTGCCCGGTCTTTTCTAGTTGTGCCCGGCCGGGTGATCCTGTTTCTCCACCAGCGGATCGATTTCTTTCTTCGCGCCCTCGGTCACGTTGTAGCGCACGTAGGCATGATCCAGCACTTCGTTGGCGTAGAGCCGTCCCGTCGGTGCCGGGACCGCGATGTTGGCTTCCACGGTTCCCTTGGGGCCAATGGTCACGGTTTGCTCGGTCGCGGTGCGGATATAGGGGTGCCACACGACCAGCTTGTACGTGCCTGGCGGCACATCGGTGATGGTGTACCGGCCCTGCTCATCGGTCTTGGCATAGTACGGATTGGTGACGGCGACGCCCCAGCTCTCCATGTAGGCATGGAAGCCGCATTGCATCACGAAAATCCGCCGGTTCTTGCTGAGATTGACCAATTGCTTCATCGGCGGGCCGGCCATGTGCTTGTGATACATGCCGGCTTCGGTGCGATCCTTGAAGTTGCGCGGATGCTGCGGGTTCATCGGCAGCGGCACGTTGAAGAGCACGCGCGCGCCTAAATTCGACGTTTCATAGGCTTGAATGTCGTGCATGACCGGATCCATGTTGACCACGGTCACTTTCTGCTCATCCCGCACGACGGTCGTGAACGGAAGGAAGAGGCAGTCCTTGGCCTCGATCTGCGGCACGCCGCCCACGTCGAAGGGTTTGCCCTTCTCGATGCCTTCGAGATAGACCACCACCTCGCGGAACTCGCCGGCCGGTCCGACGTTGAACGGCTGCAGGATGCGCCAGCCTTCGCCATCGGAGATGCGGCCGCAATAGAAGGGGTCGGGCAGGGTGGTCAAGTTGTAGCCTTTCGGCTTGGGGATCGCTCCCTCCAGCTTGACGGTGCCGGTGAGGGTGCCTCCCTCAGCCACGGCGGTTTCTTCATAGGCCCAGGCGGAAGAGCCAACACTGGACATGAGTGCGAAGAGAGCGATCAGAATGGCGCGCATGGTAAGTCCTCTCATGGCAGAAATCGTTGGGGCCTGCGATCACGCATCGGTTTGGATGCCAGGGGCGACCGTCGTCCGATAGCGGGAAGCCGATTATAACGCATTTCCTCCCTCGGGAGGCAATGGCTCACACCTCAGGTCCTTGCAGCCGTTCTATTGCGATGCGTTTGATGCCGCGCAGATCCAGCTTGCCGGTGCCGAGAACCGGCAGCGCCTCGACTTTCACGAATTGGCTTTTCGCGGGGATGAAGAGATTGGGCAGTCCGATGGCGGCCAGTTTGTCGAGCACCTGGGGGAGGCCGGCTTCGTCGAGGGTGTAGAGCACGGCCAGCCGCTCGCCTTTTTTCTCGTCCGGCAGGCCGGTGACCGCGAAGACCTGCGTCTCGGCGCCGGCTGCCTGTTGCAGCGCGTCTTCGACCTTGCCATGCGGAACCATCTCGCCGCCGATTTTCGAGAAGCGGGAGAGCCGGTCGGTAATAGTGAGAAATCCATCTTCATCGAGCGTGGCGATGTCCCCGGTAATGTACCACCCGTCTTTCATGGCTTTGGCCGTCAGGTCCTCCCGCCCCAGGTAGCCGCTCATGACGTTGGGGCCCTTGACGAGCAGCATGCCGGGCTGGCCGGGGGGCAGGACGGCCCAGGTATCGGGATCGACAATGCGCACGGACACGCCGGGGAACGGCTGGCCAACCGTCCCGCGCCGCGAGGCGGCCTGGTAGAAGCCGGCGGCGCGGAAGTCGGGGCAGTTGGAAGATATGACCGGCGCGCATTCCGTGACGCCATACCCTTCGACCGGTGTGATGCCGAATTTGTCTTGGAAGGCCTGCGCGAGCCGCAGCGGAAGTTTTTCCGCGCCGGTCAGCACGACGCGCAAGGAGCGGAACTGTTCCGGGGTGCAACGGCGCAGATAGAGTTGGAGGAACGTCGGCGTCACCACCAGCAGCGACACCCGGTACGTGCTGCAGAGTTCGCCGATGGCGGCGACGTCCAGGGGCGAGGGATGGAAGACCATTCCCACATTGTGGCGGGTGTAGTACCACAGCAGCATGTAGCCGAAGGAATGGAAGAAGGGGAGGATGCCCAAGGCGCGGTCGGCCTGGCTGACGTGGAGGACTTGCGCCGCGCCCTCGACGTTCGAGTTGATGGCAAAGTGTGACAGCATCACGCCCTTGGGCTCGCCGGTGCTGCCGCTGCTGAAGATGATGGTGGCGAGGTCGTCCAGGTTGATCGGCTGCGTGCGGCCACAGGCCCGCTCCAGCAGACCGATCGGCGCACAGAGCCCGAGCAGCAGAGCCGCCAACTTTGCGCCGCCGCCGATTGTCTTGGCGATATCTTCCAGATAGAGGATGGTGACTCCGCCAGGGATGTCGAGCTTGGCTTTGTCGATAAATTGGCGGCTAGTGAGCACCGTCTTGAGTCCGGCTTGCGTGACGGCCGATTCGAGCCCCGCGCGCCCCACGGTGTAATTCAAGTTCACGCTGGTTTTTCCGGCGAGGGCGGCGGCGACGTTGATCAGCGCGCCGGGAACGCTGGGCGGCAGCAGCAGCCCCACCTGGCGCTGGCCTTCCCAATGATGTGTCATGGCGCGTGCCAGGGAGATGGTTCCGATCACGGCCTTCAGCCCCGTGATGTGCGGGCGCGCCGCGTCTGCCATGGCGAAGGTGAGCGGATGGCGGCGCCAGGCGGCAATGACCGGCCGGTGGATGGGCTGTTGATCGGCTTTGCGCAACCCCCAGGCGGCTTCGCCCAACTCGCGCACGAGCCGCCGAATGTCATGGGCCGGCGTCTCCGCGGGCTGCGGGGCTCCGAAGGAGACGGTCACCGGATAGGGAATCCGCTCGGGCCATTTCGTGACGAACCGGCCGTTCACAAAACTGAAGAGACTCCCCCAGATCCGGTCCAGATGCACCGGAATGACCGGCACGGTCCGGCCTTTGACCAGGTGCTCGAACCGTTGTCCGAAGGATAGTCCGGCGTTGGTCGTAGCTGCAGGCCCGTCTGGGAAGAGGCAGACGATCTCGCCCTGGTCGAGGGCGTCACCGGCTGTGCGGAGTGCGTGTAGGGTAGCTGACTGGTCGCCGAAGAATGGAATGGGAATGACGCCGAGGGCGGCCATGAGCCATCGGAAGTGCGGTTGGGTGGCGCAGGCGGCATCGACAGCGAGGCGAACGGGCCGGTCGAGGCTGGCGATCAGCAGAAAGCCATCGATGAACGACAGATGGTTGGGGACGAGCAGTGCGCCGCCGGTCTGCGGCACGTTGGCCCGGCCAAGCACCGTGACGCGATAGAGGATCTTGATGGCAAGCCTCATGGCGAGGCAAATAAAGGTGCTGCAGGTGAAGGATCTCATAAACATGGCACTATACGGACAAGCGTGCGCGAGGGCAATGCTGCTGCCCCGTTGGCCTGGCAATATTAGATAGTTGTCCTAGGGGCTGATGGACCGATTGCCAGGGCCTGATGGATTGTGAATACTGCGTGTCTGATGAGTCTCATGCATTCGCGACGATCCTTGCCGAGGAAGGCAACGCCGTGCTGGGTGCGACAATGCTCAGGAAGTATGGTCTCTCAGGCTGCCTGATCCACGAGTTTTCGACGGATTGTGTGGCCATCTCTCTCCCTCCCCGTCCCATTCGGACAACATTCTCATTTCACCAATCCATACAACGGGCGAGTGCCGTCATGGAGTGGAGTCTGTATCCCTGCAGAAGGCTAAAGAGTCTCTTGCGTAGCGACAGGTAGAAAACGAATTGCGCCAACCTGAGATGAGTTTCTAGCGCAGAGAGTCTCAAGCGTGCGCGAGGGAGTCGTGCGAGTCGCAGGGGAATGTCCCATTCCGTTCTTGGTTCCAAGACCGTTGTGCCAGAAGCATTCTCGCGATCTGGAAGCGTCGTACGCCGATAGGCGTATAGACGCTGGTAGATGCCTGGGGTAATGGTATCCAGTGTGCCGGTCAATCTGGGGTAATGCTGGCTATTGTCTCGTGCGAATATGGAGCTGCGCAGCCATGACTCAAAAACTGGAGAGTCTCACCGTGCGAGAGCGGGAGGTCTTGGGGCTTCTGACGCACGGGGATAGGACCAAAGACTTAGCGCGGCAACTGGGGATCAGTCCCCGTACCATGCAGAAGCATTTGCAGAGGATTTACGCCAAGTTAGGAGTGGAAGGGCGGACCGCTGCAGCTCTCTTCGCGGTGCGAGCCGCTACTAAGTAAGAAAAACATATATGCGAGGGTCGCACGGCTGTTTTCGAGATGTGGGACGCTCCCTTCTCCCCCTCCTTCTTTCTCTCCGCTCCAAGCACTTTGTACATACGTAATGGTTGTAATAGTCGAGGCGTGAAGTGTGTACGCGCTTTAGCGTACGCCTTCTGTGGGGTTGTCGTTTGGTGAGGTGTTGCGGGATAGTCGGCGCCCGATGGTTCGGTCATGAAATTTACTGGTGTTGCGATAGAAATGATCGTGAGCACTTTTAGATTCAGGCTGGATTGAAATGGATTCAAAGAGTGCAGTGAAACATGTTGAACGACGGATGGCGCTATGTGCCGTGGGCTGATGAATTGGCAGTTCGGATGTGTGGCTTGCGAGATTGGCCGAAGTGAAGGTGCGTGCTATGCCAGTTGGTTTAGAAATTGCTGAGGTGGGGAAAGTGGCAGTCTTATCGTGTGTGGACAGTTGAGCAAAAGGGGGGCGTTATGAAACTGGAAACAGCGAAAGCAGGGCTGTTGATCTGTCTGGCGATGTTGCTGGCGGCGTGCAGCGGGGGAGGCGATAGTTCAGTCTCCGGGACGAGTCCTGGAGTAACTCCTGTGGCTGCGACGAAGACGATTACTGGTACTGTCGCGGGTGGGGCTCCGTTGGTTGGGACTGTGACGGTTAAAGATAGCAGCCTCCCTCCTGTCGAAAGAGCCGTAGCGGTAGATCTAGCAGCTACGGGTAAGTATTCCATGGATGTGACGGGCCTCACGCCGCCGTTTATGTTGCGCGCGGAAGGTATGGTAGGTGGTGCTAGCGTCACCTACTTTTCGGGTATTGATAATGTGGGGGCAGCGGGGACTGTCAACGTCAACATTACGCCTTTTACTAATTTGATTATAGGGAACATCGCGGGAACAATTGCTGCGAATTATTACAGTAGTGGCAATTTCAGCAGTTTGACTCCGCAAGCGCTCACCAGCGCTCAACAGCAATTGAGGAATCGCCTGCTGCCATTGCTTCAAGGTGTCGGTCTCGATGGCACCGTGGATTTGTTGCGTGCTTCGTTTGAGGCCAATGGCACTGGGATTGATGAGGCCTTGGATATTGTGAGAATGGCTCCTGATCCCAACGATCCAACCCTTTCGGTTATTATCACGAACCTCATCAATAATCAGGAGATCATCGATAATCTTGCCAGTATTGCGGATATCACGGTGATCGATGCAGCCGGGGTGAGTGATTATGACCAGATTGCCCAAGGTTTTAGAACATTGGAGGGCTTGTTTGCCACTAGAGTTCCTGCTTCCGATGATGCCCAGTTGCTTGCGCTCTTCGACGCGCAAGGATTTCGGTTTAGCGGAGCAACCTATTCTGAGTTTGCCGCCGAGTTTCTTGACGCTCAAAATATTGGGGTCACATTTGCATTGACCCCATTATCGTTTACTCCCTCCAATGCACCCACTAATGCGAGAGTAAAGCTTACGGTCAAGCAAAAGAATCGGATCCCAAGTACCGTGGCAGAGTGGCAGTTGAATAAGGTGACGGTCAACAATGTTTCGACCTGGAAGTCGATCGGTAATCAATGGATTGCCGACGCCGGTGTGCAAGCGCAGGCTTCAAATGCAGGGGGGGGCACGACCTCAGGGCTGTGGTTTATCGATACGTTTATGCCGGCTGGTTCCGGTATCGGTTATGCCGTTGTCACGGGGAGGGGATTGGGAAACAAAGGTGGAGCAGATGGCGTTTCACCAGGGTTGTTGTTGGTGAATTACCAAAACGGCGCTTCCCCGGGCGTCGCGGCCCCGCCGTATCAAGGAGTTACCACGCCGCTTCGGCGTAATGATCGGTACAACATATTGCCACTGACGGACCAAGAAATACAGAACGCGAATTTTGGCGATAACGAGGTGTATACGTTTGTGTTCTACGATGACAACGGCACTCCATCTGATTTGAGCGATGATGTTCCACTGAACGGAACGGGGTATCAAGTCACATTGCCTAAACGTCCATATTTATCAACAGAGTTTCCCAGTGTGTTCCCAGTGTTCACAAGTCCAACAGCTGGTCAGGTCACAGTGGCGGGTCTTTCTGGTGGGAATGTGCTCGCGGCCTGGACGCTGCCGGCAGGGCAGCTTGCTGAGAGTATCGAGTTTGTCCGGGGGACGATTCCCAATGGCGGAGGGAGTGTGACGTTTGATTACGTCGATATAGATCTTGTTACGTCCGCTGTGAGTACTTTCTTTACAGTGGCTCCACCTGGAGCAGGTCGGACGGTGACAAGCTCGGGCCTTGGGCTAACAACCCAGGATCTCTCTGGGCGTGCTTTCCAGGTGTGGGTTATTCCGTAGTGAGGCTTTGGATTCAAGAAGGCAACGAGTGGTGTGACGCACGTTCTGAAGTACAGATCCATGAGCCCGCCAGGCCATGATGGCCTGGCGGGCTCCGTGCAACTTAAGGTATTTGTGATTTTATGGTGTTGTGATATCGCACATGCTCTAGGGCTATTCGGCCCCATTCTTTTTGGTGGTATCTCGCCAAAACCTATGAGAATATGCTGCCGTTAAATGTGCTCGCGAGGATAATGAGGGTGTTCTCGTGAGAGGCATTGTTCAAGGAATTGTCGTCTCATGGTGGTGAGGCCCTCCACTTAATAAGTAGGGAGGAGTGGTTATGAAGAAACTTGCGGTCGTAAGTTATCTCGCGCTTGCGAGCGGGCTGTGTGGGGTGACGTCAAGTCAGGCGGTTGAGTTTGCGACGGTCGGTGCGCGAGCGGCGGGCATGGGCGGGGCGGGCGTGGCCGTCACGACCGATGCCTTTGCGACGTACTGGAATCCGGCCGGCTTGGCGATGACAAAGACGGTGGATATCCGGATTGGAGTCGCCGCTCAAGGAATTGATCGGTTGGGCGTGAAAGATACATTGGATCAAATCGATAAACTAGATAAGAACAATGTTGCAAACCTTAACCAACTCCAGTCTTTGGTGGACAAGATCAATCGTCCGGGAGCCTCGGTTTCCGCTATCGGTGCGGGCGGTCTCTACATCAAGGGGTACTTTGGCGATCATGCATTTGGCGTCAGTGTAGCCGATGTTGCTACAGCGGGCATGTTTGCTCCAACTCGGCTGACTGCTGTTAACAATGGGGGGACGATAGGCGTGAGTGGTCAATTAGCGTTGCAAGGGCTGGAAGCGCGTCAGGCGACATTTTCTTATGCCTATGCGTTTGCGGATCGGACCTTCGCAATTGGGGTGACCGGAAAATTGATCCAAGGTGCCGCATATAATGGCACCGCCACGGTGACGAACGGGGATGTGGATATCACGGACAGTCTTGGTAAGGCGAAGCTCTCGACCGCGTTTGGGATCGATGTGGGTGCGGTCTATCGGCCGTCGTCCTGGCTACGCATGGGGATTGTGGCGAAGGATATCAATGCGCCCTCCTTTGACACGAAAACGCCGGGGCAGCAATTCAAGCTGGAGCCGCAGGTGCGCGGTGGTGTGGCGGTGAATCCCTGGGAGACACTGACCCTGACCGCAGATATGGATATCACCTCGAATCGCACACTCACCCCTGGGGTGAAGAGCCAGGTGCTGAGCGTTGGTGCGGAACAGACGATCTTCTCGGAAATGTTCTCGCTGCGGGCGGGCGCCTTCAAGAATACGGCGGATGCCAATTCGTATATCACGCCGACGGCTGGCTTCGGTCTTCGTTTGTGGGCGCTGCGCGTGGATGTGGGCGGCGGCTACGACTTCCGTGAACGGGGAGCGTTGGCATCGGGAACAGTGGCGATGACGTTCTAGGCCAGACCATCTGTAATTTCATGAGGGAGCGTTGAACATGAGGAAGATGCTGGCAGGGATGGTTGGGGTCGGGCTTCTCGTCATGACGGGTTGCGGCGGCTTGCAGGAAGTGTGGGAAGGGCCGTCAGCGGCCACGTTCAAGCCGAAAACGATTGCGGTGTTGCCGCCGATGGTGGGGGCCTACGAGGGGGCGCGGGAGTCTTCGCAGGCGGTGCTGGTCAGTGCGTTGAGCAAGTCCGGGCGGTATGAATCGGTGGTGAATCCTGATCAAGTGAACGGCGCCTTCTCGGCCAAAGACGCGAGCGATTTGCTGGCGGCCTACTACTCCAAGCTGGACACGACGGGGCAATCTGATCCGGGGATGGCGGCGAAGCTCGGTCAGCTGGTGCAGGCTGAGGCGTTGCTGGTCCCAAAAATTAACAATTGGGAATATGGCCGTGCGGAAGGGGATAGCTTTGGGAAGGTGGGAATGGGCGTGCGCCTGATCGATGGGGCTAATGGCGCGATTGTATGGAAAGGCCGCCACGACAAGATCAAGACCTATATGATCTTCAAACCGTCGTTGAAAGACATTGCCGAGGAGCTGTCGGAATATATCGTGAAGTACATGCCCAAGTAGGGGCTCAGGTCCGTTGGTTCCGGTATCAGTCAGGCGGAAGGGACGTTCGTTCCTTCCGCCTGTGTGTTTCTGCTGGTCTAAGCCCTGCGTGCCTGCCGATTTCTCAGGGGAGCGGTTTCGGCACCGGCAGCCCTTCCAATTCCATAATCCTGAGCGCGTTCGTGGTCGGGCAGGGGCCCGGGCGGAGGCGGTAGTCGAAGGTGAGCGTGCCGTCGGCAACGGTTTCCTGAAAGTGGCTGTTGGTGAGCCCTGGAATGGATCGATCTAGGTCGGTCAGTTCCAGGTCGTGCGTGGTCACCAGTCCGTACCCATTCCCTTTGGCTAAGCCTTCGATGTAGGCACGGCTGCCGATGAGCCGTTCGCGGTTATTCGTCCCTTTGAAAATCTCGTCGATTAGGAACAGTGCGGGCGGAGCCGCGTTCTCACGGGTTGTCTCTAAGATGGTCTTCAGCCGCTTCACCTCGGCATAGAAGAACGAGAGTCCTGCGTCCAGTGAATCATTCACGCGAATACAGCAGGCGAGGCGGCTCCAGGCCCATTCAAAGCGGGTCGCGCAGACTGGCGCACCAGCTTGTGCGAGGCAGAGGTTAATGCCGAGGGTTCGTAGAAAGGTGCTCTTGCCGGACATATTTGACCCGGTGACCAGATGGATGCTGCCATGGCCTGTTAGGGTGAAGTCGTTCATCACACGATGATCTGGCTGGATGAGGGGATGGCCGAGTGCGGTGCCGGTCACTCCCACGGTGTTGACCGGTGTGGGCCAGCTATAGGCTGGATGCAAATAGGCAAAGGAGGCGAGCGCTGAGGCCGCTTCAACTTCGGCGAGGCAATCCAGCCAGAGGGGCAGCAGTGTGTGCAGCCGACGCTGGAATTGTTGCAGCCGGAAGGTGAAGAAGAGATCCCAGGGACAGAGGGCGTTCAGGACCAAATGGACGAGCGGATGGGCCTTCACGCTGACGCCGTGGAGCACGCGCGCGAGATGGCGAATCAAGGCGGACGGAGCGGTGTCTGCCACTGTGAGGGCGCGACAGGTCTCGGCAAGGGCCGATTCCGGTGTTCGGGCGCGCTGTTCCAGGAAGAGCAGCACGGTTCCCAGCTTCTCGACTTCATGATGGAGCCCGACGGCATGTTCGAGCAATTCTTCTCCCTGATCGGTCTGCAAGAAGATCAGGGCATAGATCCCAAATGACAGCATCCAATAGGCCGGGAGGAGATTGAGCAAGGCGGCGAATCCGAGGCCGAGCGTGGTAACGGCCAGCAGGGCTTGTAGGGGGAGTAGGATGCGCAGATGAGGAAGATGCACGTGATGCTGTAAGACGGCGGAGAGTCGGTGGCCGTTGATCTCCGCTTCGCCCATCCGTTGGGCTTCGACCGTGAGGCGATCGCGGAAGATGGAAATCCTGGCGAGTGCACGGACGAGGCGTTGCCGGTTGCCCCAGGCCTGTTCCGCGGGTGGTTGTTCCAGCAACCAGGAGGCGAGTCGCTCGCGGCCTTGGGTGGAGGTCGAGGTATCGAGAAGGTGCAGCAAGGAATGGGGTCCGACCAGGTCAAGATCTTTAGCGTAGAGGTGTCCCTCGGCTGCGATAGGCCGGCAGGGGGGAAGGGCCTGCCAGTCGAGGCGCAGGCGAGCGAGATGGCCTCGCTTCACGCTGGCCCATAAGCCGAGCCGATGAATCCGGTGTTCGAGCCTGTTATGATACGCGGCGATCGTGAGAAAGCCGATGAGGAAGAGTACGAGCGACCAGTTGCCGGCCTCGTATTGTCCGAGCCGGTAGAAGCCTACAGTGACGAGCAGGCCGATGAGAAATAGCACCCCACGCCAGCGGGACAGCCTGGCGCTGGCTGCGGTGCCTCGTTGGTGCAGGCGTTCGCCGCGCCGGAGTAAGCGAGTGAGTGTGTCTTCGCGTGAGGTGGTGGATTGGCTGGTCGTCACGATGAGCTCGACCATACTGGGAAGGGCTCGTGCTCGTCAATTGAATGTGTGTGAGGAACCATGACGCATGAGTGGGTCGACGTCAGTTTTCAGAGTGCGATTGATCCAGGGGAATTGCTCGGGCTACTGGACGATCCGCATGTGCAGGGTGCCTGGGAGGATCAGGGCGTCACCCATCTCTATTGGTCTCGCGGTCATTGGAGCGGGGAGCAACTGGGGCGGGTCCGAGCGGCCCTCGATCAACTCGATCCGTCAGGGCGAAGCAGCGGGGCCGTGCACGTGGGGGATCTGCCGCATCAGGACTGGAACCGCCAGTGGGCGCAGTCGGTGAAGCCGCTGCTTGTCGGGCGGCGGATCGTGATCCGCCCCAGTTGGGAACCGGTTGCGCTTCAGCTCGATCAGCTGGAGATCATCCTGGATCCCAAGCAGGCGTTCGGCACCGGCCATCATGCGACGACGCGCATGTTGCTGGAATGGCTGGAGGATCTGATTCGCGGAGGGGAATTGGTCCTGGATGTCGGAGCGGGCAGCGGGATTCTGGCGATGGCGGCCTTGCGGCTGGGGGCGCGGTCGGCGGTCGAGGTTGAGAACGATCCTGTGGCCGTGGAGTGCGCGCGCGAGTATGCGCGGGAGAATCGATTTGGCTCTGAATTGGAAGTGATCTGCGGGACGCTGCAAGATCTTGGCGGGGAGGCCCGGCCTGATTTAGTGCTGGCGAATCTTGATCGCCAGACGTTGCTGCTGCTGGCCGATGAACTTGCCGCCTATGGGCTGGCCGGTGCCCGGCTGCTGTTGTCCGGCGTGCTGGCCGATCAAGAGGCTGAAGTGGTGGCGCGTTATGCGGCGCTGGGCCTCTATCTGGCGGCTCGGCGCGAGCAGGAGGGGTGGGTGGCGCTGGAATTGGTTCGGGCTGAACCGTGCGAAGGGGGGCGCTAGGCCATGAGCAGCGGACGGCCATCCTATCCTCATGTGCATCAGATCAGTGTGTCGGACGGCGGGGTGCCGAAGAAGCCGGTGTTGGAAGCGCGGGTGACCGCACAGGGTGTCGAGGGAGACCGGCAGCGGAACAGGAAATTCCATGGAGGGGCCGATCGCGCGGTCTGTCTCTTCTCGCTCGATCTTATCGAACGGCTGCAGGACGAAGGCCATCCGATCGATCCGGGTGCGTCGGGGGAGAATCTGACGCTGGCGGGGGTGGAGTGGGAGCAGATGCGGCCCGGAGCGCGGGTGTCAATTGGGCCGGAGGTGCGGCTGGAGATTATGAGCTATACCGTGCCGTGCGACCACAATGCCCGGTGGTTTCGCGAGGGGGAGTACAACCGGATTTCGCAGAAGCATAATCCCGGCTGGAGCCGCGTCTATGCCAGGGTATTGAGTGAAGGCGTGGTCAGGCCTGGAGATAAGGTGCGGGTCGAGCAAGGCCCGATGAAGACGAAGGCTAAGCGCTCGGGCGCCTAGCCTTCGGTCGTGGTCTTGTCGAGAAGACGCTAGTTGACGGAGTCTTTCAGCGCTTTGCCGGGTTTGAATTTCGGCACTTTGGCGGCCTTGATCTTGATCGCCTTGCCGGTTTGGGGGTTGCGTCCGGTGCGCGCGGCGCGGTGGCTGACTTTGAAGGTGCCGAAGCCCACCAGCGAGACGCTCTGCTTTTTCTTCAGACTCGTGGTAATGGCGGACAGCATGCCCTTCACGGCGCGAGCCGCGGAGGCTCTGGAAAGGTCGGCGGTCTTGGCGACGACATCGATGAGGTCTTGCTTGTTCACGATAGTCCCCTTTCTAGTGATGAGTGCCGATGGTATCCCCTACGGGCGTCTGTATAGCAAGCCGCACGGATTCGGTCAAGCGGTGAGCCATGAGGAGGGCGGGTGGAACGGATCCTTGAACCGGAATTGATGGATGATCCCGCGCAGGCGCTGGCCTATGCGGAGGCGGATTTTTCGGCGGAGAATCAGGGCTTCGTCGAACGGTTTCGTGACTACTTCCCTGACTGCACGCAGGGCCATATCGTGGATGTGGGCTGCGGGCCTGGCGATATTCCTGTGCGGCTGGCTCGGCTGCTGCCAGCCTGCCGGATTACGGGTATTGATGCCTCGCGTCCGATGATCGCGCTGGCGGAAACGGCCGTTCGCCAGGCCGGGTTGTCTGATCGCGTGGCGTTCAGGTGTGAACGGTTTCAAGAGCTGGCCGGGGCCAGTCAAGCCGACGCGGCCATTTCCAATAGTTTGCTCCATCATCTGCCCAATCCATTGCAGTTCTGGCACAAACTGCGAATGATTGTGAGACCCGGCTCGCCGGTCCTGATCATGGACCTCTTGAGGCCGGAATCACCGGAAGAGGCACAGGCTATCGTGGATCGGTACGCATCGGGCGCGCCGGAGATTCTCCGGCGGGACTTCTACCACTCGCTGCTGGCCGCGTTTACGGAAGATGAAATTGCCGCGCAGCTGGCTCAGATGAATCTGACCAGGTTGCTGATTGATGTGCCGGATGATCGGCATTGGGTGGTTGGCGGCATCATCCATTGAGGACAGGATGGTGAAAACGATCCCCAGCTTCGTTCTCGGTCGTGAGAACGCCTCAACGTACCAACCGCGTGCGCCTCGGCGTTCACTCTTCCTGCCTTCTTGCGGGATGATCGTTTTGACCATCCTTCTCTTTCTCCTGCTTGAAACTCATGCAAGCGCGCAGCTGGACCGGCTCAGGCGGTCACAGGCTCTGGAGCAACCGGCTCCCGCCGACACCCCGATGGCTAAGATTTCCGAAGGGCCCTTCGCCATGGGATCGGATGGGACGCAGGCGCTTGATGATGAGCGGCCCCAGCATCAGGTCTGGATGCCGGCCTTCTTCATGGATTTGTATGAAGTCACCACGGCGCAGTACGCGGCCTTTCTCGCCGCGACCGGCCGTCCGGCTCCCTGGCTGTGGGAGACGGTGAAGCTGTCGCAGCATCGGGATCGCCCGATCATCGGCGTGGATTGGTACGACGCCGAGGCCTATTGCCAGTGGCAAGGGAAGCGCTTGCCGACCGAAGCCGAGTGGGAAAAGGCGGCGCGCGGGACAGATGGGCGGTTGTATCCCTGGGGCAATCACGTGCCGAGCAAGGATGTGGCGAATTTCGCGCTGGGTGCGCGGTTCAGTTACAGCCAGGTGTTGATGCCGGTGCAGGTCTATGACGCGGGGCGGAGTCCGTACGGTCTCTTCAACATGGCGGGCAATGTGAATGAGTGGGTGCAGGATTGGTATGCGGCGAACTATTACGAGGGCTCGCCGGAGCACAATCCGCAAGGGCCTGAGCAGGGCCAGTTCAAAGTGCTGCGCGGCGGGTCCTGGTCGGACTTGCCCAAATACCTGCTGACGTACGGACGGTTCAAGTTGCCGCCTGAAACACGCAATAGTTATACGGGCTTTCGCTGCGCCAAATCATAGTGGACTGCTGAAAACGATCCCCAACGTCGTTCTCGCCTTGACAACATCCTCAACGTACCCCAGAGGGTACGCCTGCGGTGCTGTCGTCGGCTGCGGCCTAGTTGGATCGCCTAGTTGAGCATCCTGGAGGGACGCGTTCGTTAGGTGATGACGAGCGCCAGCAGGACGAGGGCAGTCAATGTGCCGAGCGTGCCATAGTAGAGCAGACCGGTCTTGTCTCGTGTCCAGTCGCTTGCCCAGGTCTGTGGGTAGAGCGAGTGATCCTCCACAAAGATGCCTTCCGCGTACAGATTCAGCGCCTGCTCGAGATGAATCAGGACTTGCTTGGCTTGCCGATGGCGGTTCTCTTGTTGCCGAATCAGTGCGCAGAATAAGCCACACCAGATCAGGCCGGCGAGACCGGCGAGCAAGGTCTCCAGGGATGTCAGCCGGCTGGCGTGCGGGCTTAATAGCAGCGCCAAGAGCATAGCCATCGATCCGGCTGACCCAAACGCCGTCCAGCGCATCATCTCATGGCGGCGGCGGTAGACTTCTTCCTTGAAGAGGGGATAGAGCGCCAGCAGGGTGCCGTGCCGTTCGTCGGTGGTGATCATCTCAGATGGGAGGCCAGCCAATCCGCGATGAGCGTCGTCATGCGGCGAAAGTCCTCGGCCTTGGTGAATTGATGATCGGCTCCGGGCAGCAGCTCCAACCGTTTCGTGACGCGGAGCGCGTCATAGAGCCGGCGGCTTTGGTGCAGAGGGACACATTCGTCTTGATCGCCTTGGACGATCAGCGTCGGGGCCGTGATGGCCTGAGCCGGCTCGTAGGCAATCTGCCGCAGGCAGTCGTCATAAAAGCTGTACCGGAGCCGGATGCGATCGGTGCCGCCTATGATATTGGGGATCGTATCGGTCGCGTTCCACTGGGCCAGTTCGCGGTCGCCGAATGTCAGCCGGAGCTCTTCTGCGAAGTCGACGACCGGACATTTGAGGGCCAGGCAGGCCAGATCATTGCGTTGCGCGGCGGCCAGCGTCGCCACGAGGCCGCCGAAGCTGGAGCCCATCAGGCCGATTTTCGCGAAGCCTTTTTGCCGGACGAGATCGAGCGCGGCCATGGCCTGGCCGATCGCCTGCGTGGTGGTCAGGACTTCAAAGGGGCCTTCGCTTTCGCCTTGTCCGAAGAAGTCGAAGGCGAATGTGGCGATGCCGTGAGGCTCCAGCAGCCTGGTCAGCATGTTGTTCGTGGTGCTGTGTTTCCCGGATAGAAACCCGTGGCAGAGCACCGCGATCCGATCGGTGCCCCCGTCGGGGATGGCGAGCACCGATGCGACGCGATGCCCTTGTGGATCGATAAAGGAAAGCGTGTGTTCCGTCATGAGCGAGACTCTGGCAGAGTGGTGGCCGTGGTTGCGGGGCTCTTTAGGTTGACGCGGGCTGGTCTTCTTCAGGGGATGCGCCTAACAGGGCGACGAGCTTGACGGAGAAGAGAGTCAGGCTGCCGAGCAAGAGGCCAACACAGGACCAGGTGGCGATCTGAATCGTCGGCGACGAGAGCGGCACATTCCAGGTCAGCGAGGCGAGGAGTGCCAGTCCCATCGTCCCCAGGCTGAGTCCCATGATCTGAATCGTGCGCCAGCGGTTGATAATGGCCGTGAGCCGGTCGAGATAGGCGCCGCGCTTTTTATTGCTCTGGACGCGGCGCACCGCCAGGGTGATCGGAAGAAGGTGCGAGAGCGCGCCGATGATGGTTTGCAAGATGAAGCCGATGAGCGCCATATGCGTGTAGGCCACCAGGTGGAGCGAGCCGAAGGGCATGATGGGCTGTTCGTGGAGATTATTGGCGGCAACCAGGGTGCCGAGCACCAGGGTGACCAGCAGAAAAAACGTGCCGATGAGCAGGTGGTCGGAGGCGGCGCTGCCCTTGTGGCTGGATGCCAGCCAGGTGCGGAACAGATTGACCGCGTAGAGCGTGGCTGTGACGACCAGCACCCCCCCTGCCGCCATTTCGACGATCACAGACGAGTTCAGGAACCCGCCGATCAGCAGCGCGAGCCCGAGCGGCAACAGGAACAACACCGCGCGCGCCAGTTTAGGGCTATAGAGCGGCGCATTCAGCACGGTTGGGAGCAGGTTGTGCATCGTGCCCACGATGGCCAGCGAGATGAAGCCCAGAATATTGAGATGGATATGGGCCAGCCTGACGTATCCGTAGGACTCTTGGGTGAACCGGAAGGCCATGGTTTCCCCGCAGGCGAGTCCTCCCAAGAGCGCGAACAGGGCGATGGCGTAGAACCAGAGATTCAATGGCGGCGAGTTCAGGCTCTTGCGGGCCTGCGTCCAGGCGTCCCGCGCGATCCAGAGGAATGCGGCCACGACGAGCAGTCCGCTGGCGCCAACGATCTGATAGTTGCCGAGACCGAACCCCGCCACCATGCCGAGCGCGCCGGCGTTGATGGCCAGAAACAGGACCGGATGGGATTCCTTCCGGTGTTGCCCGGTCATGAGCAGCGGGGGGATAAAGACCAGAAATCCGCCCAGGATCATTTGGGCGACGCCGCCGACCAGCGCCGCATGGGTGTGGGCCAGACGCAGCCACGAGGGCAGCGGCGTTCCGCGCACGAGTCCGACCAGAATGGCCATGCCGACCAGCGAGGCCAGGAGAAGCCAGGCGAAGCCTGTCAGGAGAAAGGTAACCGGACGACCAGGGAGCCTTAGCATGCGGGACCTCTACGATTCGAGAAAGTAAAAGTGATTGGTGGGACCGGTGCCATGCCCGATCGCCAGACTGTGCCGAATGGCTTCGGTGAGATAGGTCTTGGCCGCTTGCACCGCGTCTGGGACCGACTTGCCACGGGCGAGTTGCGCGGCCAGCGCCGAGGCAAACGTACAGCCGGTGCCGTGTGTATGCGGGGTGTCGATGAACTCGCCTTTGTAGATGTTGAAGAAGCGGCCATCGTACAGCAGATCGGTGGCGCGGTCGGCGGGCAAGTGGCCGCCTTTGATCAGGACATACTTGCTGCCGAAGCCGTGGATGATCTTGGCGGCACGCCGGGCGTCGGAGATATTTTCGATGGCGAGGCCGGAGAGCTGCTGCGCCTCATGAATATTGGGCGTTACGACGAGGGCCTGCGGGAACAAGAGCTTCTTCATGGCTTCGATCGCGTCCGGTTTCAGCAGTGCATGCCCGGTCTTGGAGACCATGACCGGATCGACCACCAGATTGGCCACCTTCTGCGGGGCCAGCATCTTGGCCACGAGTTCCACGATGGCGGTGGACGAGAGCATGCCGGTTTTCACGGCGGAGATATCGAAGTCGTCGAAGACCGCATCGAGTTGTGCGGCAATGATCGAGGGCGGCAATTCAAAGACGTCCGTGACTTCTTCCGTGTTCTGCGCCGTGATGGCGGTGATGACCGAGAGGGCAAATACGCCGTGGGCCGACATGGCTTTGAGGTCGCCTTGAATGCCGGCGCCGCCGCCGGAATCGGATCCGGCAATGGTCAGAACTTGTTTCATCGTGTGTGCGGTCATGGATGTTCCGTGATGGTTAAGGAGTGACAGATACCGCCGGTGCGGACGGCGTGTCGGCCTTCAAGCCTTCAATGAAGAATCCCGCATCCCGCCGGGGTGATTTTTCATGATAGGCCAGCGTGAAATGCGCGGCCGGCGCGGCATTGGCCGGCGCGGTGAACGTGAAGACCGCCCGGTCTTTTTCGCGGGGAGACAATTCCATTCCTCGTGTGCAGAGCCCTTCCCGATTGTCTTCCACTTTTTGCATCCACTGCGTTCCGTGCTCGTCTCGCAGCACAGTATTTTGCAGAAGGCACAGGATTTTCAAGTCGCGCGGCGAGCGGTTCTCCACCGTCACGTCGAGGCGGACCTGTTGCTCCTGCACAGAGAGCGACCGGACGACGAATTCATAGAGGTCGTTGCGATGAAATCCCAGCCCTTCCGGCGGCGGCAGGTCTTGAGGCAGAACCGTCTTCACCGGTGGGGGGGCATTGGCCGCCTTGAGTAGCTCGCCCAGCGGGCCTGTTTTGGGGATGCTCTTCCGTACCGCGCCGACTGCCTGCGCATTTAAGGGACTGATGAGCTTGGTGGTGACGAGGACGCCGTCCGGAGACTCCAGGTAGGACCCCACCACAAAGACATCGGCGCGAATGGCCTTGGCGGCCCCTTTCACGGCTTTCGGCTGTGTCGATTCGATCTCTTTGATGTGGAGTTTCCTCAGCGTCGAATTCACCAGGCGGCGTTCTACGACCGTCAACTCTCCGGCCACGAGCAACTGGGTGCTGAGTTCTTCCGCCAGAAACTGCCCCACTGGCGTGACCGTCCCCTTGGCATCGGTGAAGTCCACGATGGCCAGCCGCTCTTTTTTCGCCTTGACGGCTTCGGCCATGACGCCCTCCGCCAATTGCTTGAGGCTCTCTTCGTAATTGCCGGCGGCGAACCCAAAGCCCGGAAGCAGCGCGTACCACAGCAGGCCCGATATGACGAGGGGAAGCTTGTTCATAGACGTGGGGCCATTATACTCAGGTTGGGCTGGGTGTCCAGACCTCTTACTGGGGTTCAGGGGATGCCGCTGCTATATCGGCCACGGCTCTTCGTTCCAGGCCATCTCCCAGAACATCCACTCGTAGCGTGAGCTGATGATGAATGATTCTTCCATGCGCCGGATCTCGTCTTTGCCCGCCGTTTTGGCCCATTGATCGACTTTCTTGCGCATCCATTGCTGGACCTCGGCGAACTCCGGCGAGGCGTAGAGCATGAGCCAATCCCGATAGGGGTGGTTCTTCTTGGGCGGGCCGTGCTTCAAGAGATGCTCCCCGATGACGCAGTAGATCCAGGCGCAGGGGAGGGCGACGACGGTGATTTCCGCCGCCGATCCGCTCTGGGCCACGCTGAGCATGTGGCGGGTATAGGCGTAGTTGGTCGGAGCCATGGGCACGGCGGCCATTTGCTTCGCCGTCAGGTTCCATTTTGTGCCGTAGCCTTCATGGAGGCTGCGTTCGACCACAATGGTGTCTTCCGCCAGCTTGGCAAAGCGGAGCGCGCTGTCTGAGTCCGGCGCCTTCAGCGCTCCGGCGGCGAAGACGCGCGCGAGGTCGCCGAGAAACCGGGCGTCTTGCAAAATGTAGTAGGTGAATTTCTCGTTCGGCAGCGTGCCGTTGCCGAGGGCGACGACGAAGGGGTGGGTGAGCTGGGCCTCCCAGATCGGTTGCGCCAGCTTGCGGAGATGGGTGGAAAACGACATAGGGCTCCTTTCGTATCTCGTGAAACGTACTTCGCCGTTCGCAGGATCAGGGCACAGCGGGATTGCTTGTTGGCGCGGCCCCTTTTCAGAACGACGCTTCACGGGTGCGGGGTCCAAGGCCTGGGCAGCCGGTTGATACCGTCCAGTGCGGCGACTTTATAACATTCCGCGAGCGTTGGGTAGTTGAAGACGGTGTCGACAAAGTAGTCGATCTTTCCATGATAGGCCATGACCGCCTGCCCGATGTGGATCAATTCCGTCGCGCCTTCACCGATCGCATGGACGCCCAAGACTTCCCTGGTTTGCCGGTGGAAGAGAAGCTTCAACATGCCTGTCTCATCGCCGATGATCTGGCCGCGGGCGATTTCTCGATAGCGCGCGATGCCCACCGCGAAGGGGACATTGGCTGCGGTGAGTTCTTCCTCGTTTCGGCCCACCATGGAAATCTCCGGAATCGCATAAATGCCGTAAGGCAGCAGGGCGGTGTCGGTGCGGTCCGGCTGGCCAAAGGCATGACAGGAGGCGTGGCGTCCCTGCTGCATGGAGGTGGAGGCCAGGGCGGGAAAGCCGATGATGTCTCCCGCCGCATAGATGTGGGGCACCGAGGTTTGAAAATGTTCGTTCACAGCCAGCCGCCCTCGGCTGTCAGCGGCGAGGCCTGCGCGCTTAAGATTCAGCCCGCGGCTCGCGCCGACCCGGCCGATGGCATACATCAAGGTCGTCGTGGTCACGGGACGGGCCTTTTGCAAGGTCACGGTAATCTCTCCGTTCGCATCTTTCCGAATTCCGACCACCTCTTCGTCGTGGTAGAGGGTTACGCCGATGTCTTTCATTTGTTGCTGGAGCGCGTCGATGATTTCGGCATCCACAAATTCAAGCAGCCGGGGACGCTTGTCGATGAGAGTGACCGGGACGCCCAGAGTGGCGAGGATGGAGGCGTATTCGGTCCCGATCACGCCTCCTCCCACGATGACGAGAGAGGAGGGCACATGGTTGAGGGTGAGCAGCCCGTCGGTATCGATGATGCGGGAATCGTCGAAAGGAATGTGTGTGGGCCGGGCCGGCTCCGTCCCAACCGCGATGACAATGAAGTCGGCGGTATGTTCGACGGTTCCGGTCCCGGCTTGAATGCGAAGCCGGTGCGGATCCACGAAACCGGCCGTGCCATGGATCATCTCGACTCCATTGCGGGCCATCTGATTCTGAACGATCCGGATTTCGTTTCTGATAACGTGCTGGGAACGGATGGCGAGATCTTCGATGGTGATCGTACGTTTCAGCCGGTAGCCCGCGCCATAGAGACTGCGTTGGCGGAATCCCGAGAGATAGAGCACGGCTTCGCGCAGCGATTTGCTGGGGATGGTGCCGGTATTGGTGCAGACGCCGCCGACGACTTCTTTCCGCTCGATGATTCCGACCTTCTTGCCAAGCTTCGCTGCCTGGATTGCGGCTTTTTGCCCGGCTGGTCCGGTGCCGATCACCAACATGTCGTAGTGGGCCATCAGGCTGCATCCTCGTGAAGGGTGAGGTTTGCGGAGGATTGCGTCCGGGACGGCCCTGAGGCCGCCCCGCATTCGGCTAACTGGCCGTCACGAGGGCCCGTGCAAACTTGAAGGCTTCGTCGAGATCCGGGAGTTGCGCGAGTTCCGGCGTGATCTGGAGGTAGCGGACGACGTTATGGCTGTCTATCACCAGGATCGCCCGAGCCAGAATGTGCGGGTCCTTCAAAAATAAACCATGGGCTTTGCCGAAATCCGCGCCGCGATAGTCGGAAAGAAAGGTGATGTTATGGATCTTGGCTGCTTCCGCGAAGCGTTTCTGCGCGAAGGGCGTATCGATGCTCACGGTGATGAGCTCGATCATTTTGTCCAGGCCATGATTCTTTTCGCTGAGCTGATGGGTTTGCTGTTCGCAGACCTTCGTGTCGAGCGAGGGCACGACGCTGATGATCCGCACCTTCCCTTCGCCTTTGGTATGGACGATGTTCATGAGCGAGAGATCCTGTTGCGCCAGCTTCACGTCGCGGAGGGTGTCGCCTACCTTGATCCCTGACCCGGACAAGGCCAGGGGGCTGCCTTTGAAGAGAACGGAGTGGCCTTCGCCCGCGACGGCGCTGCCATCGGCGACCGGCAGGTTCTTATAGAGGAATTCGGATTCGGTTGAGCTGCCCAGGCCGGCGCAGGCGGTGAACAAGAAGATTGAAATGATGGCGGTGATCGTACGGAGTGTTAGTGCTGTCTCGCGCATGATTTGCTCCTGACTCGTGATGGGCGTGAGAGCTGAGAACACCAGTATACCCAGCCGCCGTCTATCCGCTCAAGGGCCGAGAAAGTTCAGGATGGCCCGGTTGACCAGATCCGGCTGTTCCCACTGCGGGATATGCGCGGCCTTGGGAATGCGGATCAAGGCGGATTCGGCAATGGCCTGATGAATGGTCTCTCCCGCAGCGAGGGGAAACACGCGGTCTTCCTCCCCCCAGATGATCAAGGTGCGGCGGGTGATGGTTCCGATGCGCGGGGCGAAGTCCCGTTCCCACAGCGGCAAGTTGGTTCCTACGGTCATGAGTGCGCGAAACAGGCCTGGCCGCTGGCGGTTCCGGTTGGCCCGGTCGATGACCGCCGGCGTCAGCAAGGCCGGATCGTGGATGAATTCGCGCAGCGTGGATTCAATCACGCTCCCGCCGAAGAGCCAATTGCCGAAGGAGATCAGCCAGGATGGCGCGGATGTCGTCAGCGCCCGGCGAAGCGTGGGGCTGCCGAGGTGATCCATGACCTGGGCGGGGAGTCCGTCGATGAGAATGAGGGCGGAAACGCGTGTGGGGTAGTCGAGGGCCAGGCCGATGGCGAGTCCGGCGCCCATGGAGTTGCCTGCCATGGCGGCTTGCGGGATTTGCAGCGCGTCCATGAACGCCACGAGAAATTCCAGCAATTGATCAGGCCGGTAGTCGATCTCCGGTTTGTCGGAGAGCCCGGCTCCGAGCAGATCGGGCGTGATGACGCGGAAATGTCGGGCCAGGGCGGCTTGCTGATATTCCCATTGCCACATCGATCCGCCGAAGCCGTGAATGAGCATGACCGGCGGGCCTTGGCCGTGGTCGAGATAGGCGATGCGGTGGCCGTTGACCGTGACAGATTTGAGGGGCAGGCGTTCGATGGCATCGAACCAGGGCGGCAGCGAGCCGGGTGCGGCGCAGGATCCGAGCAGCATGCAGAGCACCACGACGATGAGGGATTGACGAAATCGCGGCACGGTGGACCATGCCTTTGTGGGTGGTGAACGGCTTATTCCAGCTGGATGACGGTTTCGTCGGTTTTGACGTTCTCGCCTTCCGCCGCGAGGATGGCCGTCACTTTCCCGTCGATCGGCGCCGGGACCCGGCTTTCCATTTTCATCGCTTCGATGATCAAGAGCGGATCGCCGGTCTTCACCCGGTCGTCTTTGGCGACGAGGATTTTCACCACGCGGCCCGGCATCGGCGGTGCGACATCGCCGGGTTTGGCCGGCCGCGGCCGCTTGGGCTTTGAGCCGCTGCCGGTGTCCGGTGCTTCAGGCACGCCGGCGAGCACTTCCTGAATCGGTTCGAGCGACACTTCTTCCAGCTTGTCGTTGACCCGGATGTAGTAGGGTTTCCGGCCATCGACCTTGCGGCCCGATCCGGAAAGTTTCACGTGATAGGATTCGCCGTGGACGGTGATGTTGAACTCCACCGGTGCCAGGTGCAATTCGCCGGCGACCGCCGGGCCCTTGGGCGCCGAGGTTTCCAGCGTTTCCGGCACGAGATCGCCCTTTTCACGGGCCTCGAAGAAGTCGCGGGCAATGGCGGGGAAGAGCGCAAAGGAGAGCTGGTCTTCCACGGTGGTGGCATTCGGGGGCAGATCTTTCTTGATGCCGTCCAACTCCGGTTCCAGCCGGTCGGCCGGCCTGGTTTTGATCGGCTCTTCATTGCCGACCGCCCGGGCGAGGACTTCCTGATCGACCTGCCCAGGGGCGCGGCCATAGAGGCCCAGGAAGTAGTTCTTGGTTTCCGTCGTGATGACTTTGTAGCGCTCGCCGGTCAGCACATTGAGCGTGGCCTGGGTGCCGACGATCTGGCTGGTGGGTGTGACGAGGGGCGGATAGCCCATGTCTTTCCGGACGCGCGGGACTTCGTCGAGCACTTCCCGCATGCGGTCGAGGGCATTTTGTTCTGTCAGCTGGGCGGCGAGGTTCGATAGCATGCCTCCCGGAATCTGCGAGGTCAGAATTTCGGCATCCACGCCGGTGAAATCGCTTTCGAACTGGCGGTACTTCCGGCGCACGGTCCTGAAATGTTCGGTGATCGGCAGGAAGGTGGCCAGGTCCAGCCCGGTGTCGTAGGGCGTATTTTTCAGTGCCGCGACGAGCGTTTCCGTCGCCGGATGCGAGGTGCCGCCGGCCAGGGGGGACATGGCGGTGTCGAGCATATCGAGCCCGCCGAGGATCGCCATCAACGCCGACATCGACGACATGCCGGAGGTGTAGTGGGAGTGCAGGTGGATCGGGACCTTCACCGCGTTTTTGAGGCGCTTGATGAGGTGGTAGGCCTCCATCGGTTCCAGCAGGCCGGCCATGTCTTTGACGCAGAGCGTATCGGTGCCGAGGTCTTCGAGCTGCTTGGCCATGCTGACAAACCGGTCGATGGTGTGGACCGGGCTGACGGTATAACTGATGGCCGCTTCGACATGTTTGCCGCAGGCTTTGACCTCGCGAATGGCGCGGTCCATGTTGCGCACGTCGTTCAGGGCGTCGAAGATGCGGAAGACGTCGATGCCGTTGGTGGCGGAGCGTTCGATGAACCGCTCCAGCACGTCGTCGGCATAGTGCCGGTAGCCCACGAGGTTCTGGCCGCGCAGCAACATCTGGAGCCGGGTATTGGGCATCGCGGCCCGGAGTGCCCGGAGGCGCTCCCAGGGATCCTCTTTGAGAAAGCGCAAACAGGTATCGAAGGTGGCGCCGCCCCAGACCTCCAGGGACCAGTAGCCGACGGCGTCGAGCTTTTGCGCGATGGGGAGCATGTCCTCGGTGCGCATGCGCGTGGCGAGGAGCGATTGGTGTCCGTCGCGCAAGGCAACATCGGTAATCAGGACTTTATGGCCGGGCGAGGGCTGGAGTTGCACCTCCGCCGGTTTGGCCGCCTTCGTGCGCGAAGTGCGCACGACCGGTCCCCGCGCGGGTTTCTTGGCCGTGGTCTTTTTCGATCGGGTTGTGCGTCGTGCCGCCATTGTCGTTGCGTGCTCTTGGGTTAACGGTATCGTGTTCGGGTATCGCGCGAGGGCTGGTTAGAGGCCTTCGTAGGCGGCAATGGCCGCGGAAATCGCCAGGACTAAGTCCTCAGGCTGTTCGAGCTCGTCATAGTTGTACAAATCGGGATGCGTGTCCAAATAGGAGGTATCGAACCGTCCGGCCAGGAAGTCGGGATCCTGCATGATCGCGCTCATGAAGGGAATCGTCGTTTTGACGCCCCGCAAGACATATTCCCCCAGGGACCGGCGCATGCGGCTGACCGTTTCTTCCCAGGTGCGGCCGCGCACCGTGAGTTTGGCTAGCAAAGCATCGTAATAGGGGGAGACCGTATAGTCTTTGTAGACCGCGCCGTCGATGCGGACGCCGATGCCGCCCGGTGAGAGGTAGGCCGTGATCGTGCCCGTGCAAGGCCGGAAGTTATTGCGCGGATCTTCGGCATTGATCCGGCATTGGATGGCATGGCCCTGCAGGGTGACGTCCGACTGTTGAATGTCCAGCGGTTTGCCGGCGGCGATGGAAATTTGGTTGCGCACGATGTCGATGGCGGTGATCTGCTCGGTCACCGTATGTTCCACCTGAATGCGCGGATTCATCTCCATGAAGTAGTAGCGGCCATCCTGATCCAGCAGGAACTCGACAGTGCCGGCATTGTCGTAGGACACCGCCTTGGCGATCTTGATGGCGGCCTCGCCCATTTCTGCCCGCAGGCGCGGGGTCAGGATCAGCGAGGGCGCGATTTCGATCAGCTTTTGATGGCGGCGTTGGATCGAGCAGTCCCGCTCGCCCAGGTGGATCGTATTGCCATGCTTGTCGGCGAGGATTTGGAACTCGATATGATGGGGCCGTTCGACGCACTTTTCCAGGAACACGGCGCCGTCGCCGAAGGCGGCGAGGGCTTCGCGGGAGGCCACTTCCATGTTTTCGCGCAGTTCGGCATCCGTGCGCACGACGCGCAACCCGCGCCCGCCGCCGCCGGCGCTGGCCTTGATCATCACGGGATAGCCGGCCTCCTTGGCAAAGGCCAAGGCCTCCTTCACATCCGTGACGCCGCCTTCGGTGCCGGGCACGACCGGGACATTGATGGATTTGGCCAGATCACGTGCCTTGATCTTGCTGCCCATGGCGTTGATCGCCTCGGGCGACGGGCCGATGAAGGTGATCCCGGATTCATGGCACAGTTTGGCGAACTCGGCGTTTTCGGACAGAAATCCGTAACCGGGGTGAATGGCGTCTGCGCCGATTCGGAGGGCCAGATCGACGATCTGTTGCTTGTCGAGGAAGCCTTTGACCGGGCCGGGGCCGACCAGATAGGCCTCGTCGGCCTTTTTCACATAAATACCGGTCGAGTCGGCCTCGGAATAGATCGCGGCGGTCGCAATATCCAGCTCGCGGCAGGCGCGGATGATGCGCATGGCGATTTCGCCGCGATTGGCAATGAGAATTTTCTTAAACATGAGTGTGCTGGCCTGGGCCACAACCAACCTCGCACAGGGTCAATCCGGCGCAAGGGAGCGCGTAACCTAGCATAGACTCAAAAGTCCTGTCGAGGGATTGGCGGCCTGAAAAGGGGTTGACTGGTGGAGGGCCGAGGAGTGGCGCAAGGCTGCTCCTCGGCATGGAGACCGGTAGATTTTCGCTACTTGGCTTGGACGAGAAATCCCTTTGAGCGGGCGTTGCCGCCGCCGGCGACGACGTCGATGAACGACATGCCTGCTTTCACATCGGGGACCGTGGCCTCAATCGTTGTGTCGTTGACGAAGGTGTACTCGATTTTGGCCGGCCCCGCCGCGCTGAAGGCCACCCCGTGGAAGCATTCTTTGGCTCCGAAATTCTCGCCTTTGATCGTAACTTTTTGGCCGGGCTTGGCTTCATCCGGTTCGACCTTGAAGATCTTGGGCCGTTTGCTCCGGTCACAGACGGGATCTTGCTCAACTTTGGCGGAGCCCGATCCTTTGATCGACTCCATGTCATAGAGGGTGAAGCCGGCCCCTTCCACGATGGCGCCGACAGACTCTTCGGCCTGTACGGTGATGGCCATGAGAGGGAACGCGAGGAGTGAAGCGAGAAGAGCGAATGACCGAACGGCACGCATGATGACCTCCTTCGATAAGGGGCTACTGACCGGGCATGGGAATATAGGTTTCAGCGATGATGGCTTGTCCGGGGGGCGACAGGGCGAACTGGGCAAAGGCGTCGATCAGCGGATTTGGTTCTTTTTTCGAGAGCATCAGAATGGGCCGGCGGAGCGGATACCGCCCGTCTCTGACGGTCGGCGCCTGGGGCTCGACTTTATCCACCGGCAGCAGGCGGACAGCGACGCCGGTGGACACGACGGACAAGCCGGTGCTCATGGAAATATAGGCGACGGCGGAGAGGGGCGGCAATGTGCCCACCACGGTTTTGACGACCTTTTCGTCCCCGCCAATGAGTTTGGCGGAGTCGGGAATTTTTCCGGCGATGCCGAGCTGCGCTTCAAACGCCTCTCGGATGTTTTGGTTGCGAGGGCGAGTGATGAGGAGGATTTTGGTGTCCGGGCCGCCGAGATCCGACCATTCTTTGACGGTGCCCGAGAAAATGTCCGCCACCTGCTGTTTGGTCAGTTCTTTCGTGAAGTTGGACAAGTGTACCAGGATGCCGATGCCGTCCCAGCCGATCTGGGTGGCGGTCAAGGCGGGATCTTCCGCGCCAGTGATAGCGATTTGGGCTTGGCCGGATTTGACAAGATCGAGCGGTTTGGAATGATCCTCCCACAGCAGATCGATATAGGCGCGGGGATTGGCTTTTTCAAAGGCGTGCGCCAGGGCTTCCAGGGTCGTGAGCTCCGGGCCGTTTCCGGCGATGACGAGACTGCCTGACACCTCCGCCTGTGGCGACGGGGGGGCGGCCACCACGCCCATGAGGACGATTCCACATGCGAGCAGCAGTCTGGCGATCATGCCACATCCTTTCTTCTGAGCGGGTTCCAGAAAAGCGGGGACAGCGAGTCTGGGCGCATCGGTTACATTCCAGCGTCTGGGCCAGCGCCAGTGATGGGGTTTGAGTCGGAGGAGGTGTTGGGCTGGGGCACGTTGCGTTTGGCGTTGAGCGGAGGGAGTTTGGCGAACTTATCCATGCGTTCGTTGATCATGGACTTGGCTTTGAGTTCGGCAAAGCCCGGTTTATGGTCTCCTTTGATCGTCGAGGCAAAGGCGGAGAGCAGCCGCGTGGCTTCTTGGGCATGGCAGAACGGACATTCGGTATCTTCCGCCCGCGCATGGAGGGACTGGGTGGCTTCGAACGATTTCTCGCATTTTCCGCAACGGTATTCGTACACAGGCATGGCCGCAGCCCCTTTCTCTTCCCATTCAAACAGCCGGTCTGTCCGGCGCGACGGCCAACGTGTGTGCCGAACGCGCTCTTGACCGGCCGATAAACTTTGCCTTATTGTAGCATAACCATATAGTTGAACCGCCAGTGTGAATCAGAGGAGGCTGTCGATGTCAGTGTTGATTCGGAAGTACAAAGGCAACAACGGGGTCATGCAGGAAGAGCGGATCGATGACGAGGATCGGATCGAGCGATACATGCGGCTCTTCGACAAGGACGATGTAAAGAAGCTGGAGACCGGCGTCAAGGTGTTCATCGAAAAGGACGAATGGCAGCTCGTTCCCTAACCTCCGCGCCATCAGTCACGGGATGGGGCGCAGCCGGGTGATCGCCGTTACGGCCTGCCCCATCCTCACACCTCTTACTCTCTGATTGGCTTTCATGACGTACTGGGTTCATATCGCCCGATCCATCGACCGGGTGACGCTGCACAAGGATCGCTGCTCGGAAGTGCCCTCGAACGTCTCTCACAGTGATTTCTGGGAGGGAGGATGGTTCGATTATCCCGATAAGGAGCGCGCGCTCAGGGCGATGGAACAGGCCGGGACGACCTTCCAGCGCCGCTGCACGTTGTGCAAGCCCTAATTTGTGATAAGTGATGGGTGACGCGTAACGAGTGGGCGGGATATGTGACGGTCCTTCGGGATCCAGTTCCCCTGCACAGCGCTGAACACTCTTCACCGGTTACGCATCCTCCATTCTATGCCACGACTTGCGCTGTTGCTTACCACCCTCATCTGGGGTGCGACGTTTCCTGCCACCAAGGCGGTGCTTGAGCAAATCCCTCCGCTCTCCTTCTTGTTTCTACGCTTTCTCTTAGGCGCGGCATTGGTAGGGATCTGTGTGCTGCTGATGGCCCGGCGTCTGTCATGCGACCGGGCGGTGCTGCGGGCTAGTGCGATTGCGACCGGCTGGTTGTTTCTCGGGTATGTGCTCCAGACGGTGGGATTGCGCTACACGAGCGCCTCGAACTCCGCGTTTATCACGACTTTATATGTAGTGTTTGTGCCGTTGATTCTGCGCCGGTTCGGGATGCGTTCCTGGCTGGCCACCGCGATTGCGACGGCAGGGCTGTGGTGTTTGGTGCGGCCGACGGCGGTCTTGAATCTTGGCGATATGCTGACGCTCGGGTGCGCGCTGGCCTTTGCCGCGCATATTGCCTGTCTTGAACGGTTTACCCGCGAGGTGGATGCCACCTCGTTGTTCGTGTGGCAGCTGGTTGCCATGTCGGGGCTGATGCTGTTGGCGACGGTGTGGGAGCAGCCTCCGGTCAGCGCCTTTGCCCCGACGATGGTGCTTTTCATCGGGCTCGCGGTCACGGGCGGCCTGGCAACCCTCGCATTCGCCATACAGATGTGGGCGCAGCAGTTGATCCCCGCGCAACAAGTCGCGTTGCTCTTTGCCCTGGAGCCGGCCTATGCCGCCTGGCTGTCGTGGTATTTTCTCGGTGAATCGCTGGACTGGCAGGGGTGGGTCGGAAGCGGGCTGATTTTAACCGGCGTCATCGTCGGGTCGTTGGAGTCAAGCCGGAACGAACCGGAGCGGGCAGTGCAGGTTTCAGCCGCTTCATCATAATGTGGAGGCGAGTCACATGGCGCAAAAGTTTGGCAATGGGCGTTGGGTACAGGAAGGGTTCTTGGACAATCGGGTGGAGGGCACGGTGGTGGGAACGATCACGTTTGCCGCCATTGGGCCGGTCGATGTGTACCTGCGCGGAAACTTCAAGGGCGAGATTGCCGGCACGCTCATTCAGTTTCGCAACAGCCGTTTCGAGGATGAGGATCTGGCCGGGCAGGTGATCGGCGATATGGAAAATCCGCAGCTGGGGGATGTGAATCTAATGTCGTTCGATCCCCATCCCAATCTGACACCGCACCCCTACATCGAGTGGTTTTCTGTCAGAAAGAATCACTATCGCATCGAGCTCGATCCGGCGGATGCGTGGATTGTCACGGGAGAGCGGCTGGCCGAATTGGACCGCCAGAGTCAGCGGATCCGAGCCTCGTTAGCGGGGCAGGTGACGGCGAAACCTGCACGCGAAGACTCTGAGTGGGTGTAGCAGGGTGCTGAAAAAAGTCCGCCAGCGGCGTTCTCAGGAATCGTGAAACGTGAGGCGTGAAAGGTGAAACGAGGGGGAGTCCCGAGCTGCGGCCTTGCCCGCGGAACGGCGCGCTTCGGCGCGCCGGGGTTGGGAGGGTGAGAACCGTGGCCATTTTGAGCATCCTGGGCTCGATCAGAATCGCCAGCCGTTAGACGGCGATGGCTTCCGCTTTGGTCTTGCCGTCCCGCACGTAATCCGGCACGTCACGAATGTCCCAGACGAGTCCGACCTTCTCCATCAGCTTCAAGCAGTAATACGACATGTCCACTTCCCACCAGTAGAATCCCTGCCTGGTTGAAGCGGGATAGTAGTGGTGGTTGTTGTGCCAGCCTTCGCCCATGGTGATGAGCGCGAGGATGAAATTGTTGCGGCTGTCGTCGCCGGTGACGTAGCGCTGTGAGCCGTAGACATGCGACAGGGAATTGATGGTGCAGGTGCCGTGAAGCAAGGCGACGGTGGAAATGAAGAATCCCCAGATCAGCATCTGCGGACCATTGGTGCCCAGTTCCGGCGCATAGGCCTCCAGGAGCTTTCCCAGCCCGAACATGCCGAATCCGGCGATGGTGGGGACGAGGGTATCGAACCGGTCGAGAAAGCACAGCTCCGGATATTTGGCGAAGTCTTGAATGCTCTTGAGCCGCGGCGCAAAGTGAGTCTGGGAGGTAAACCATCCGATATGCGACCAGAGGAACCCGCCTTGTCGTGGCGAATGCACATCGTCCGGCGTATCGGAGGCAATGTGATGGTGGCGGTGATGACCGGCCCACCAGATCGGCCCGCGTTGGGCGCAGGAGCTGCCCAGCACGGCAAAGGCAAATTGAACTGCGCGGGAGGTCTTGAACGTGCGATGGGAGAAATAGCGGTGATACCAGCCGGTGATGGCGAACATGCGCGCGTAGTAAAAGGCGATCGCGACACCGACGGCGGTCCAGCTCCATCCCACCCAGATGGCCCCAAGGCACATCAGATGGACGGCGATGAGAGGAATGGCGCGGATCCAGTCCATCTTCGGCGGGCCTTCGACCTTCATCTGATCAAGCCCGGCCCAGGAATCAAACCAGCGCAGAATCGTAATCCGGACTTCCTGCATGCGGGTCAATGGCAGGGGGCGCACGTCGGACATTCCGTTACCTCCAGGTCAGGGATCGACACGGCAGGGGCTCCCAGGAAAGAAGAGTAGGCCGGTCTCCCGATTGAGCTAGGCACGATCGCGGCACTAGGGAAAATCAGCGTCAGGCAGGCCGCAGTTGCTGGACTCCGGCTCTCGTTCATCGAGGATCCAGCGTGATAGTGAGGCCGTATTATACATGCCTGATGGGAAAAGTGAAACAGCGGCCGCGCGCTTTTTTGAGAGGCTCTTGTATTGTACGGGAACCGTCCGGCCTGTCCACCTTTTGCGGGACTTTTCCGGCCTCGCGGATGCCGCCCCTGCGGCGAGCCGCGCATTTGACAGCTCCGCGGTGGCCTCCTTAGAATGCGCGCACTATGAATGATCGATTTCTCAAAGCGTGCCGGCGCGAACCGGTGGATTGCACGCCGGTCTGGTTCATGCGCCAGGCTGGCCGGTACATGTCGGAATACCGTGCCTTGCGGGCCAAGCATTCGATTCTCGAGCTGTGCAAGACGCCGGAATTGGCCGCGCAAGTCACGATGCAGCCGATCGACCGCTTCCCGCTCGATGCGGCCATCATTTTCGCCGATATTCTTCTGCCGTTGGAGCCCATGGGATTGAGTCTGGAGTTTGCCGAAGGCGAAGGCCCGGTCATCCATAACCCGGTGCGTGACCGCGCCGCCGTGGACCGCCTCAAGGTCGTCGAGGGCGACGAGCTGGACTATGTCTGTGAAGCCATCAGGCAGACGCGCCGCATGCTGAATGGCCGCGTGCCGCTCATCGGATTTGCCGGCGCGCCGTTTACGCTGGCGAGTTATGCCATCGAAGGCGGGAGCTCCCGGAACTATCAGCATGCGAAGCAGATGATGTATGGAGATCCGGCGGCGTGGCACAAGCTGATGGACAAGTTCGCCCGCGTGATCACCGGCTATTTGCGCCGGCAGATCAAGGCGGGGGCGCAGGCCGTGCAATTGTTCGATAGCTGGGTCGGCTGCCTGTCCGCCGGCGATTATGCCGAGTATGTGAAACCCCACGTGCAGCTCATTTTCGACGGGCTGAAGCACGAAGGCGTGCCGCTGATTCATTTCGGCACCGGGACGACCGCCATTCTCCGGCAGATGCGCGAGGCTGGCGGGGATGTCATCGGTCTCGATTGGCGGGTGCATTTGGATGAAGGCTGGGCCATGGTCGGTCATGACCGCGCCGTGCAAGGCAATTTGGATCCGCTCGTGCTCTTCGCGCCGCTGTCTGAAATCGAGCGGCGGGTGGAGGATATTTTGCGGCGGGCCGGGAACCGGCCGGGACACATCTTCAACTTGGGGCACGGCATTCTGCCGGGCACCCCGCTCGATCATGTTGCCGCCACCATCGACATGGTTCACAAGCTCAGCCAACGATAGGCACGTGGCGAGAGGGTGAACGCTGGAGCGGCCCCCCTGCCCCCTAGCCGTTCGCCGCGTGCCTCTAGTCTAAGGATTGGTATGCCAGAATCTCAGAGCGTCACCGCCGTCCTCCTTATGGCCATGGGCGGGCCGGATTGCCTCGACAATGTCGAACCATTTTTGCTGGACGTGCGCGGCGGGCGTCCAACCCCTCCTGAACTCGTCGAAGAAATTCGCGCGCGCTATCGCGCCACGGGCGGCAAGTCCCCGGCGGTCGGCATCACCCGGGAGGTGGCGGCGAGGCTGGAGCAGCGGCTGAATCAAGCCGGCCAAGGCCGCTATCGGGTCTATATGGGCCTGCGGCACTGGCATCCCTTTATCAAGGAAACGTACGCGGAGTTGCTGCAGGCGCAGCCGGAGCGCGTTATCGGCTTTTGCATGGCGCCGCAGCAGTCGTCGCTGAGCACCGGCGCCTATCGGAAAAAGGTGGAAGAGGCGCAAGCAAGCTTACAGAGCGCCTGTCCCGTGAGTTATGTCGGGAGTTGGAACCGGCATCCGCTGCTGATCGCCGCCATCGTGGAGAATATTCGCCAGGGGCTCGAAAAATTTCCCGCCGACGTGCGCGGGAGCGTGCCGGTCTTGTTTACGGCGCATAGTCTGCCGGAGCGGATTGTGCAGATGGGCGACCCCTATCCTCAGGAAGTGCGCGGCACGGTCGAGGCGGTGACGGCGCTGTTGGGGAGTCAGCCTACCAGGTTTGCCTATCAAAGCCAGGGGCGTTCCGGCGAAGCCTGGCTGGGCCCCACGGTCGAATCGGCGATTGAAGACCTGCATCGCGAAGGACAGCGGTATGTGCTGGTGGCGCCCATCGGATTTCTCTGCGACCATGTCGAAACGCTGTTCGATATCGATATCGAACTCAAAGAGCTTGCCGAAACCAAGGGGATGCAGCTGGAGCGAATCCCCATGCTCAATGCCTCGTCTCCGCTGATTGAGACGCTGGTGTCGGTCATTGCGGCGCATGAATCGGCACGGGTATCCTAGCTCGTGACTACTCCTCGCACAGTGGTGATTGTCGGCGGCGGCATTTCCGGCCTCGCGACCGCGTTTGCCCTTCAGGAGCAAGCGGCGGCGGCAGGGCTCTCGATCCGTTGCACGGTGCTGGAGTCCGGTCCCACCTGGGGCGGGAAGATTCAGACCCATCGCACGGATGGGCTGATTGCCGATGCCGGTCCGGATTCGTTCCTCTCTCAGAAACCTGCCGGCTTGGAATTGTGCCGCAAGCTGGGGCTCTCCGATCAACTCATCAATACCAATGAAACCGGCAAGAAGGCCTTTGTTTTGTCACGCGGCCGGTTGCATGAATTGCCCGAGGGCCTCATTACCTTCGTGCCGAGCCAGTTAGGCCCGTTCTTGCGCAGCGGCCTCTTGAGCTGGATGGGCCTTGCCCGCATGGGGCTCGATGTCATAATCCCGCGCGGATTCGCCGAGGGCGACGAGTCGCTCGCCTCCTTCTTCCGCCGCCGGTTTGGCGCTCAGGCGTTTGAACGGGTGCTGGAGCCGCTCATGGCGGGGATTTATGCGGGCGATGCCGAGCAGATGAGCCTGAAGGCCACCTTCCCTCGGTTTCTCGAACTGGAGCAGCAGTATGGCAGCATCATTCGGGGCATGGCCGCGGCCAGAAAGAAAATGCCGCCTCCCTCCGGCACGGGGCCGAAGCGGACGATGTTTGTCAGTCTGAAGAACGGGCTCGGCGATCTGGTCTCGGCCCTCACCGCGAGGCTCGCTCAGCAAGGCGTGGATTTGCGGCTGGGCTGTGCCGTGGATGCGGTGCGGGTGCGGTCCCATCAACTGGGCCGCTGGATGTACGATCTCAATTTGCGCGACGGCTCGGCCATCTCCGCAGAAAGTCTGGTGCTGGCGACACCGGCCTATGTGGCGGCCGATCTGCTGCGGCCGCTCACGCCGATTGCGGGAGGGCTGCTGGAGATGATTCCCTATGCCTCGACCGGCACCGTCTCGATGGCGTTCCCGGCCAGCGCCGTCTCCGGGGCCGTGCAAGGGTTTGGATTTATCGTGCCCCGCGCGGAGGCCAGGGAGCTGATTGCGGCAACCTGGACGTCCCTCAAGTGGCCTCATCGGGCGCCGGCGGACCAGGTGCTCATTCGATGTTATATCGGCGGAGTCGGGCGGGACGGCATATTGCAGCAAGACGATGCGGCAATCCTCAAGACTGTGCGCGCCGAGCTGGCTTCGTTATGCGGATTGACGGTGGAGCCGACCTATACGGAGGTGAACCGCTGGTGGAAGGCCATGCCGCAATACACGATCGGGCATCTCGACCGGCTTACCCAGCTCGAGGCGGCCCTCAGCCGCTACGGCGGGCTGGTGCTGACCGGAGCGGGGTATCGCGGGGTCGGCATTCCCGACTGCATCCGTGACGGAGCCGTGGCCGCGGAAAAAGTCATGCGGCATTTCGCCGGACAGTCGGGGGCGCAGTAGCCGTCAGAAAATATCCGGGCAGTATGGTATCCCGTTCGCCCTCCAAGGCATCCACTCTGTTGGTGTACAGCCGTCCGGCTATCGATCAATACAGTTCGACGAAGCGCTCACCGTGCTGAAGGTGTTCGAGCACTTGCGGAAAGAGCGGCTGGAACCACTGGGTCAATGCGGTATTCGAGCAATTCCCAATTCGGATCCACACAACGGGAGTTGTGCGTTTGGTCGCGAGTAAGAGGATGTTCTTAAAGTCTTCGTCTTTTGTGATGATCACATACTGATGGCTGACGGCGTAGTCCCATATTGCCGTGTCATTGGCCAGCAGCAACTGGGCGTCTTCGACGTGGACGGCATGATGGCCGCAGGATGTGATGAGGCGAGCGAGTGCTGGAGGAAGTTGCGCGTCGATTAGAAAGTTCATCCGGCACGGAGCATGACGTGATCGGATTGCGCGGCGGCAAATTCAAGCGCCGCTTGAATATCGGCTTTCTCAAGATAGGGGTAATCGTGCAGGATATCTTCTTGAGAGACTCCGGCCGCAAGAAGGTCCAAGAGGTCCTTCACCCGCATGCGCATGCCACGGATGCAGGGACGTCCTCCACACTGCTCAGGATTAATCGTAATACGGCTTAAGAGGCTCATGGCGGACATCTTACCCCTATGAAGATAACGAGATCAATGTTGCAAGGAGAATGATGGCAACGGAGCTGTTGGCACAGCGGTCTAGCCTCCATAATCGGTGCGTATCGGGCCGCGAGCCAGCGTGTTGGGCGGTATGAAGCGCTAAGGGGCAACTGGGATATTCAGCCGAAGTTGGCGAGTTTTGAAGAGAGAAGGTGAGGCCGATTGTCATCAGTGATAGTACCGCCAAGTGGGGGCGGAGGGGTCCAATTTGGGTTCGGGCAGAGTTCGACAATAGACTTCTCTATTCATGTGGAAGATCCAAATGAAAGCCCAGAATCTGACAGGAATGCAGGACCCGGTCAGGGTGGCCTCCACGATCAGCTTCTGTTTGAGAACATCATAACGGGGACCATGATTGCCCGGCCCAACTACGGGGCACTTAGCCAGGGGGGGGCATCGTCGGGAATACTTTCACAGACGAGTTTGCGATCGATAATGATCCGGCGGTTGCCTCCAACAGCCATGCCGTTCAGCCCCAATCTGATTCCTGGGTTGCTGGTGCCATTCAGGAACCGTTCGTCATACATGCCGAGTTCGGGCATGCCCTTGAATCCAACCAGGTCATAGACAGGGCCTCTGAAGACGAAGTGGCCGTCGGCCTGCCGAATTTCAACCTCGGCAGAGATTCTTCGGCCCCAGGCAGCGACGGGACCAGTACCAATCACCAGATCCTCGATTTGGACGAAGTCTCGCTTTTCCCGTTCCAGCCGCTGCCGCAGCGGGTCGCCGAGGGGCTCGACTTCGTACGTATCCCCGTATTGGTACCCGCACCCGAATTGGGCCAGAGCGAGAATCAGCAAGAACCAAATACTCTTCAGCATCGTCTCTCCTTCGGTAGCCAAACATTACCGCCTGATCGGACGTTGGTCAATCAATCTGATGCGATCAGCCATCTGCCTTGCACCTAGGGGATCTGTTTTCATGCAGCGTCCTTGTCGAGGTGGCGTGCTGATGGAGGGCCTATGCTGAGTAGCCGCTGGGCGGCCTCTTGTCATCGCTGGAGTGCTGACTCTATAGTACGGCCGTGCCGCGACAGCGGGTGGTTTTTACTGGAAGATGAAGCCATGAGCACGAATCTGACGATTTCCGATGTAAGCGGGCCGTTTCGCGAGCCGCGTGAGCCGATCTTTTCCTACGACTATTCCGTTCAACGGCCGACCTGGGCCACGCCGCATGGGGTGCGGGTGAAGGTGTCGATTCCGGATGAACTGGATGTGGTGCGGGCACAGTTGCTCGGCGCGGCGGCCGGGTCGGCGGGACAGCAGCTTGTGATCGGCAAAATTTTGTCCCGTGCGATTGCCGATTGGAAGCTGCGCATCGCCGAGGAAGAAGGCCTGTTGGCGGAGCGGCGGGATGTGATGCTGGATCCGTTTACCGGGCCGCTCGCCCACCTGTTTCCCAAAATGCTGGCGGTGCTGGATCAGCAGCAGGCGGCGTTGAGAGACGAGATCAAGAAACGAGCCGGCCTATAAGGGCCGCCGCGGCCGCCGTCCTCAAAAAATCCGCCGGAAGTGTTTGGAGTGCACCCCTGACTCGTCCGCCAGTCCGAGCGACCCCTTATCGGGCGATCCGGTGTCGTTCAGATCGATGCGATAGTGGCCCCGCACTTCTTCCATGGCCACTTCAAAGGGAATGGCGGAGGGGAGAAGCGTGCCTGGCGCATGGGCGCCCCGCGCGAGGGTTTTGATGGCGGCGGGTTCGGCGAACTTCGCGTCGGAAAAGACATAGATATCCGCCACGGCATGATCGCCCAATGTATGGCCTGGGGTGGTGGCGGGCACAAGGTCGCCTAACGTCCCGGCCAGCCGTTCACTCTTCAATCGCTTGAGCAGTCCGGCAACCTGGCTCTCGGTCGCCTGCGCCGGGACGACGAGGGCGATGGCATTCATCTCGCGGACGGTGGTCTGAACTTTAAAAATCACCGGGGCGGATTCCAGATCTTCGGCGCCCGAGACGGCCGGCCCTTCCGTGCCGGTCGCTTGTTTGTTGCGTGAGCTGGGCACGATCAACGCCACAAAGAGCCAGAGGCCGAACAGGATGCCGAGGACCACGGCCAGCGGGTGGGCGCCCGCGCGCTTGCCTTCTTCGTAGGGGTGCTGGTCGTCGCTCATAATCAGCCGTTCTCCTGGGGCGATGGGGAGGGATGAGGGGCGGTCTGTTCCCGCAGCCGTTGCTTGGCCTGTTCCCAGAGCGCATCCATTTCGGCCAGGGTCATGTCGGTGAGCGCGCGCTGTTGGTCGGCGGCTTGCGATTCCACCAGCGCAAATCGTTCAGCGAACCGGTTGGTGGACTGGCGGAGCGCGTCTTCCGGATTAACCTTGATAAAGCGGGCCAGATTGACGAGGGAGAAGAGCAGGTCGCCGAGTTCGCCGGCTACGTCATCGGTTCCGCTTCCCGGAGCCGGCTGCGCCTGGGCGAGGGCGGCGCGCAGCTCAGCAATCTCTTCCTCAATTTTCTTGAACACCTCTTCGAGTCCCTTCGCATCGTGCGACCAATCGAATCCCACGCGCGAGGCCCGCGCCTGCACCTGATAGGCTCGCAGCAGGGCGGGAAGGGCTTTGGGGACGCCGTCCAGAGTGGACTGGGGGCCTCCGGCCGCCTGGCGTTCGGCTTTCTTGATCTCTTCCCACTGGGTCAGGACCTGTTCGCCGTTGGCGGGTTTGGCCGCCTCATCGTTCCCACCGAAGACATGGGGATGGCGGCGAACCAGTTTGGTGGACAGCTGCTCAACGACGTCGTCAATGGTAAAGGTGCCGGCTTCGGCGGCGATCTGACTATGAAAGACGACTTGCAGCAGGACGTCGCCCAATTCCTCGCGCAGTTTGGCGAAGTCCTGATGGTCGATGGTTTCCAGGACTTCGTAGGTCTCTTCGAGGAGATAGGGCTTGAGCGAGGCGTGGGTTTGCTTGCGATCCCAAGGACACCCGTTGGGGGCGCGCAGGGCTGCCATGAGGTCGATCAGTTTCGTAAATCGGTCGGACATCGTCGCGCTCCTCTGCCGCACTCTATAACGAGTTGGCGCGTGGCTTCAACGCCCGGTGCACGCTTGCGAGCGAGGGAACCCTATGGTAGGGTACCGCGCACGGCACGTTGCAGAGGTGAGGGGGCCATGGCGACACAGGAAGAGGGCTTTGTCGTTCGAGACCGGCGGGGTGGAGGTGGCGAGCCTGCTCCAAGTGCGGCTGCGCCGAGTGACCCCAAGCCACTGACGCAACCGGCGGAGGCCGGGTCTTCCAGCCACGCGCCGGCCATGCCGGTGACGTTCTCCTCGTTTGTGATTTCTCTGGGCTCCTCGTCGTTGATGCTGATGGGCGAGCGGCTGGATCCCCAGCAGCAACCCATGCCGGTGAATCTTCCCCAGGCCAAAGAAATCATCGATCTGCTCTCGGTCCTTGACGAAAAAACGAAAGGGAACCTGACGGCGGATGAGCAAATGGTGCTGCGGGACATGCTGTATGCCTTGCGTATGAAGTATGTCGCCCTCTCCTCAGGGACGTAGCCCCGAGGGAATCTCCCCGTCTCCGGCCTGTCGTATCCGCCGGGCCTCCCCCATGCCGGTGTTTTGAGACTCCCCGGGGTTTCCGCTATAGTGGGCTCAGCGCCGTGGCAATGTCGCTGTGGGGCGGGGCGAGCACCATGCCGGATTTGGACCATCCTCAACGTTCCCCATCACCCGTTCCGCCGTCGGCGGGCGCCGCGTCACGTCCGGCGGGATTCCCGTCGAGCGGGTCTGAGCCGGAGCGGAAGATGCGGCATCTGCGCCCAGTCTGGATCGTCCTGATTCTGCTAATTCCCTGCTTGGCGCTCACCTTCTACTATTCCCAGATCGTGGTGCCGGGCGGCCAAGAAGCCGACTCCTACCTGCCGACCACCAGCTATGCGCTCGTGCTCTTGCTGTTGAATCTCGACTTGATCGGGTTTGTCGTGCTGTCGCTGTTGTTGTCGCGCAACTTGATCAAGGCCTATTTCGAGCGGCGGCATCGTCTGGTGGGCGCCGGATTCCGGACCAAACTGATTGCGGCATTTATTGGGTTTTCGCTGATCCCTACGATCTTGCTGGCGATTGTGGCGAGCGGGCTGGTGAACAAGGCGGTCGATGTCTGGTTCAGCGAACAGATCGAGCGGGTCATGAAGGATTCGTACGAGGTCGCGCGCATGCAGCATGCGGGGCACATTGCGCTCGCGGTCAATAGCGCACGGGCGATCGGGCAGGAGCTATTCCGTGAAGATATGCTCACCCCCGAGCAGCGGGATCTGCTGGTGGCGGCCATGGCGCGGAAACGCATGGAGTATGGCGTGGCCGGCATCGAGGTCTTTTCGGCCAAGATGGAGACGCTGACCAAGGCCTTGGATACGGAGGTGCCATCCGGCGTGCTCGATCTCCCCATCAGCCAGCTGGTCTTACAAGTGATCAATGGGAAGCAGGAGTTTACTTCCGTGCAGGAGGCGCAGACCGGCCGGCTGGTGCGGGCTGGTGTGCCGGTGGCCGCGGGCAACAATCGGGGCGAGCTGGCCGGGGTGGTGGTCGTGGAGGCGTATGTGCCGGAATCGCTGCTGACGAAGATGGAGGGGATCGGCCGCCAGTACGAAGAATACAAGCAGCTCAAGGCGATGAAGAATCCGATCAAGGCCGGGGCCTACCTGTTTGTCGCGGTCGTGACGGTCATGATTTTGTTCAGCGCGACCTGGTTCGGATTTTATGTGGCGCGGAGCATTACCGTGCCGATCCAACGGCTGGCGGAAGCGACGGAAGCGGTGGCGCATGGCGATCTGTCGGTGAAGATCGATGCCAAGGCGACGGATGAAATCGGCACGTTGATCGAGTCGTTCAATCGCATGACGGCAGATCTGCATAGCGGCAAGTCGAAACTGGAAGATGCGAACTTGTCGCTCCGGACGACGAACGCCGAGTTGGACCGCCGGCGCGCCTATATTGAAACCGTGGTGGATACGATTGCGGCGGGGCTCTTGTCGATCGACCGGACCGGTGTGATTACGACCTTCAACCCGTCGGGCGAACGGATTCTCGGCCTGGACGCGGAGCGGGTGCGCCGCCGTTCCGCGCACGAGGTCTTTAAGGAATTCGGGCTGGACGTCTTTCAAGCGGTGGTGGACCGGATGCAGGCGGATGGCCGGGACGATTGGTCGATGGAAGGGCAGATGGATGTGCAGGGCAAGCTGGTGACGATCCGGCTCAGCGGGTCGCGGATGCGGGATGAGGCGAACAAGGATCTGGGGTTCGTGCTGATTTTCGACGACCTGACCGAATTGATCAAAGCGCAGAAAGTCGCGGCCTGGCAGGAGGTGGCGCGGCGGGTCGCGCACGAGATCAAAAATCCGCTGACGCCGATTCAGCTGTCCGCGCAGCGGCTCCGCAAGAAGTTCTTCGAGAAGTCGCCGGACTTCGAACGGATCTTCGACGAGGCGACGAATGTGATCGTGAACGAGGTGGGCAGCCTCAAGCACATGGTCGATGAGTTCTCCAAGTTCGCGCGCCTGCCGGCCCCGCAGATGGCGAGGCAGTCGCTGAATGAGGTGGTGCAGGACGTGCTGCCGCTGTACCGGTCCGCGCAGAAGGATATCGAATTCATTGTGTCGCTGGATGAGGATTTGCCGGTCTTGAATTTCGACCGCGAACAATTGCGGCGTGTCCTGGTGAACCTGATTGAAAATGGCATTCAGGCCATGAATCAGGCCGGCCGCCTCTGGGTCACGACCAAGTATGATACGAAACGGAAGCGGGCGGTCGTGACGATTGCCGACGAAGGCGTCGGCATCGCGCCGGAAGACCAGGACAAGCTGTTTGTGCCCTATTTTACGCGCAAGAAGACCGGGACAGGGCTGGGGCTGGCCATTGTGCGACGGATCATTACGGATCATGACGGGCAGATTCAAGCGGGGAACAATCAGCCGAAGGGCGCCGTGTTTACGTTCGATTTGCCTGTGTAGGCGGCTGTTGATTGAGTACACGATGGTCTAGTCGGTATTGTTTTACGTTTCACGGGGGAGAGTATGTCAGCATCGATTTTAATCGTGGATGACGAGGAGGCGATTCGGACCTCGCTGCGCAGCATTCTCGAAGACGAAGGGTACGAGGTGGCGGTGGCGGCCAGCGGGACGGAGGCGCTCAAGATTTATACGACGGATCCGCCGGATCTCATGATTCTGGATATCTGGATGCCGGAATTGGATGGCCTGGAGACGCTCAAGCGGGTCAAGGCGTTCGTGCCGACCGCCCAGGTCATGATGATGTCCGGGCATGGGTCGATCGAGACGGCGGTGAAGGCGATTAAACTCGGGGCCTATGATTACATCGAAAAACCGCTGTCGCTGGAGAATGTCACGCTGCGGGTGAAGCACGCGCTGGACCAATACCGGTTGGAAGAGGAGAATCGCACGCTCAAGACGAAAGTGCAGCGGAAGTTCGAGCTCGTCGGCCAGTCGCCGGTCATGCAGCAATTGCGGCAGTTGATTGAAACCGCCGGTCCCACCAATAGCCGTGTGCTGATCGGGGGCGAAAACGGCACGGGCAAGGAGCTCGTGGCGCGGGCAATCCATGCGCATAGCGTGCGGGCGGAGCATCCGTTCATTGCGGTCAATTGCGCGGCCATTCCGGAGACGCTGATCGAGAGCGAGCTGTTCGGGCACGAAAAGGGGTCGTTTACCGGCGCGACGTCCATGAAACGGGGCCAGTTCGAGCAGGCCGACGGCGGCACGCTGTTTCTGGATGAGATCGGGGACATGAGCTTGAGCACGCAGGCGAAGGTGCTGCGCGCCTTGCAGGAACAGCAGTTTACCCGGGTGGGGGGCGCTAAGCTGATGAAGGTGGACGTCCGCGTGCTCGCGGCGTCGAATAAAGACCTTGAAAAGGAAATCGCCAAGGGGCAGTTCCGTGAAGATCTATTTTATCGGCTCAACGTGGTGCCGATCATCGTGCCGCCGTTGCGGGAACGGCGTGAGGATATTCCCGCGCTGGTGCGCCATTTCATGAAGATCCATGCCGAGGAGCAGGGATTGCGCATCAAGGAAGTCTCCCCCGAGGCCATGGCTGTGTTTCAACAGTACGAGTGGCCAGGGAATATCCGCGAGCTGCGGAATCTCATCGAACGGCTGATGATCATGGTGCCGGGGCCGGTGATCGACGCCCCCCAGGCCGCGATGTCCCTGCAGGGGCGCGCCGGAAGCCAGAGTGCGCCGGCGGGACATCAGGCCGCGAGCCCCTTATTGACCAAGTCGTACGATTCCTTGCGGGATGCGCGCAATGCCTTTGAAAAAGATTATATCGGGCGCAAGCTTCGCGAACATCATTGGAACATTTCACGGACCGCCGAGGATCTGCAGATCGAGCGGAGCCATCTCCATCGAAAGATCAAACTGCTGGAAGTGGAAATGCGGCCTGACAATTAGCCGAAGGGGAGCCGGTTATGGCTTGGCGCAGCCTACGCAGACACGGTCATGGAAGGTCGCCTGCGGGTGGGATTCGATATAGGCTTTTAGCGCGTGGTTCGATATCTGGTCCGGCGACAGGCTCTTGCAGGATGGGCAGACAGGGATCAGCCGCTGCAAGGTTTCCATCGCATGCAACGTCTGATCGAGTTCGGCGATGGTCTTGGTTAATTCCTGTTCCCAATTCTTGCGGGTTTGGGTTTCCTGCTTCAGCCGCAAGGCGGACTTCACGCGGGCGAGCAGTTCGAACTGTTCCACGGGTTTCCGGATAAAGTCGTTCGCGCCGGCATCGAAGGCCGCTTGCAGGTAGTCCTTCTGATCGCGGGCTGTCACCATGATGATTGGAATGGGCTCGAAGGCTTCGACGGATTTGAGCCGCCGGCAGGCTTCGACCCCGTCGATCTCCGGCATTTTAATATCCATCAAAATCAAGTCCACGTTTGCCGCGGCGGCACCGGCGTGATCGAGGTCCAGGTAGGCAAAGGCATCGCTGGCCGAGGCGGCGGAGTGCAGATCTCGATAGCCCGCGCTTTTTAGCAGCTGGTGTAAAAGCAGGCGCGCGTCGGGAGAGTCGTCAACGATCAGAATAGCCATCGAGATGCTCGCAAATAACTCTGTGAGTGATCGGGAAATACCCTGAGTCCGGTATTCAGTATAGGGTACGGGATGATAACGGCCAATATAATTCATGATTGGTGAGGCCGTGGGCCAGGCATGGAGGCCGTAATTGGTGCGTTGACCCCCAGCGGCGGCTCCGTTAAGATGCGCCCTCCTATGACTACCTATCGCGATGCCGGTGTCGATATCGATGCGGGAGACGAATTCGTCGATCGCATCAAGCCGCTTGTCCGCTCGACGTTTCGCCCGGAAGTCCTCACGGATCTGGGCGGATTTGGCGGACTGTTTCGCCTCCAGGCGAAGAAGTACGAGGATCCGGTGCTGGTCTCCGGGACCGACGGCGTCGGCACCAAGCTCAAAGTGGCCTTCATGCTGGATCGCCACGACACCGTTGGGATCGACCTGGTGGCGATGTGCGTGAACGATATTGCCGTGAGCGGCGCCGAGCCGCTGTTTTTTCTCGATTACTTTGCAACGGGCAAGCTCTCCATTGCGCAGGCGCAGGATGTGGTGAAAGGGATTGCCGAGGGATGCCGTCAGGCGGGTTGTGCGCTCATTGGAGGCGAGACCGCCGAAATGCCCTCCATGTATGCCGCTGGGGAGTACGATCTGGCAGGGTTTGCCGTGGGCGTGGTGGACCGGCCGAAGATCATCGATGGCCGCACGATTGTCCCCGGCGATGTCATTATCGGGCTGGCCTCGTCCGGTTTGCATAGCAACGGCTATTCACTGGCCCGGCGGGTGTTATTCGATCAGGCGAAGCTGACCGGTTCCAGTCGGATGCCGGAATTGACGGGCACCGTCGGCGAGGCGCTGCTGGTGCCGACCAGAATTTATGCCAAGCAGATTCTCACGCTCATTCAGGAGCAGCCCATCAAGGGCATCGCGCATATCACCGGCGGCGGCATTACGGAGAATCTCCCGCGGGTGTTTCCAGCCGGGGTGCGGGCGCGCATTCACCGTGACCGCTGGACCGTCCCGCCGATTTGCTCGCTGATCAGCCGGCTCGGTTCGGTGGACCGTGAGGAAATGTACCGCGTGTTCAACATGGGGATCGGCTTGATCCTCGTGGTGCCTGCTGCATCCGCCGAGGCGGTGATGGCCCGGGCGCAGGCGCTGGGCGATCGTGCCTACCTCATCGGCGAGATGGTGGCGGCCAAGGACAACGACCCGCAGGTGGAGTATGTCGGCTAGCCGAACGGTGCCGCTCAGGGTCGCCGTGCTGGCCTCTGGGCGCGGATCCAATCTCCAAGCCATGATCGACGCAATCGAAGCCCGGCAGGTGCAGGCTACGATCGTGGCCGTGATCAGCAATAAAAAAGACGCCGTGGCGCTGGAACGGGCGCGAACTCATGGCCTGAACGCGATGTTTGTCGATCCCAAGCCGTTTGCGGGCCAGCCGGATAGCCGGGAACAGTACGATCGGGCGCTGTTAGCCCTATTGCAGGAACTCGATGTGGAGCTGGTGCTGCTGGCCGGATATATGAAGATTGTGACGGGCCTGTTGGTCAACGCCTATGCGAATCGGATGATGAATATCCATCCGTCGCTGCTGCCGTCGTTCCCCGGGTTGGATGTCCAAAAGAAAGCCATCGAGTGGGGGTGCAAGCTGGCGGGATGCACGGTGCATTTTGTGACGGAGGGTGTGGACGAAGGGCCGATTATCGTGCAGGCCGCCGTGCCGATTCTGGATCAGGATACGCCGGAGTCCCTGGCGGCGCGGATTCTTGAGCAGGAGCACAAGATCTATCCGCGCGCGGTTCAATTGTTTGCCGAGGGGCGCCTGCGGGTTGAGGGGCGGCGGGTCTTCATCGATCGGGGGAAGCCGGCCGGTGAGGCGGTCATTAGTCCGTCGTAGCGCTCGTCAAGACCGGCGGGAGGCGAGCGGCTTTTTTCACTATCCTGCTAGAGACTCGCGACGCGCTTGTGTATAATACGACCTCTCGGGGCTGCGAGCCTACTTCCTCCCCGTTCTCTTTTCCGCAGTATGCAGTCTGCGTGATCATGCGCAGCGAACCCTGCGGAGTGTCCGGCTCGCAGGTCCCGTTCCCAGGGTGGGGGGCTAGCTCAGTTGGGAGAGCACTACGTTCGCAACGTAGGGGTCGCGGGTTCAACTCCCGTGCCCTCCACCAACCTTCTTTCTTCCTCGAGTCTCCACTAATAAAACAAAATGGTCTGTAAATCGCTGGGGTGCCCGTATCCCGGGTGCGGCGCTACCGGTACACGACGGTGACGCGGGCTAAGAAGTCATTCAGCTGTGCGAGCGAGCGCTCAATAGCCGGCTGGTCCCGCCGGCCGGCGGCCATTTCCATGGCGCCGCCAATTTCGCTGATGGCGCTAAACCCGTATCCGCCGCCGTCTCCCTTCATGCGATGGCCGAGGATGCCGATGACTTCGAAGTCTTTTTCAGCGATGGCGGTGCGGATCGTGTGCAGGTCTTTCCGGCGATTGGCGAGAAACGTAGGCACGATATCTTCGAGGTCGGGATCGATATGGACCGTGATGGGTTCATGCGATGCCGGGTCTGGGTTCGGGTGTGTCATGTTCGCTGCCCCTTGCATGCGTGGAGGACCTCGATGAGGGTCTGTTTCTTGACCGGTTTGGTAATGTGCGTATTGCATCCGGCCTCGAAGATCTTCGCGGCTTCTTCTTTCAGCGCCAGGGCGGTCAGCGCGATGATGGGGGTCTTGGGGAGGTCCTGCTCGCGCTCCCATCGGCGAATGGCTTTGGTCGCGGTCAGGCCGTCCATGACCGGCATCTGCATGTCCATGAGGAGGATGTCGTAGTGGCCCTGCTTGAATTTATCGACGCCGATGGCTCCGTTATCGGCGATCTCCAGCCGATGGGAGGTCTGTTTGAGATAGGAACGAATCAGCAATTGATTGTCGGGTGAGTCTTCCACGAGCAGGATGCGGAGCGAACCAGTGGAGGTCGTTGGCGGTGTGTCGCTGCTCTCGGCGGGGGCCTGAACGGTGCCTTTCGTGCGCCCCAGTGCGATGCCGATGGTTTGAAAGAGATCCGAACGCCGGAGCGGCTTGACCAAATAGCCCCCCAGCCCCAGCTCGTAGGTGCGCGCAATATCGTCCGCCCAATGGTCCGATGTCAGCATGATGACTGTGAGCCCTGTTCGCATGGGGGAATTGTTCACGGCTTCGGCGACGGCGAATCCATTCATGCCGGGCATCCGGCAATCCAGCAACAGTAGCTCGTAGGGTGCGCCGGCTTCGGTGGCGCGGCGCAGTTCCGCCAGGCCAGTGGGACCATCCGCTGCTTCGGCGACGTGTGCGCCCCAGGCTGCGAGGGTTTCGCGAAGGATCAAGCGGTTGGTGGGGTGGTCATCCACCACCAGCGTGCGCACGCCGGACAGGTTGATGGTGGGCGCGGGGGGATCGGTCGAGGGGTGCGACTGTATCTGGAATGCCAGGGTGCAGTAAAACGTGCTGCCGACGCCTACGGTGCTTTCTCCCCAGATGCGGCCCTTCATCCGTTCAGCCAGATGCCGGGAGATGGCCAGGCCCAGGCCGGTGCCGCCATAGTGCCTGGCGGTCGAGCTGTGGGCTTGCGTGAAACTGTCAAAAATTGCGGTCAATTTGTCGGCGGGGATTCCGATGCCGGTGTCTCGGACGGCAAACTGGAGGGTGCCGGGCACCGAGGATTCCGGAGCGTTGATGATGCTGACGGTGACCGAGCCTGTGTCGGTAAATTTCAAGGCGTTCCCGATCAGGTTGATCAGAATCTGCGTCAACCGGTGGGGGTCGCCGATGAGCGCGCAGGGGACGTCCGGCGCGAGATGGCACGCGAGTTCCACGCCCTTTTCACTTGCGCGCATGGCGAGGATTTCGATGGCCCGATCGAGTACTTCGTTGAGATCGAAGTCGATGGATTCCAGTTCCAAATGGCCGGATTCGACTTTCGACAGATCCAGAATATCGTTGATCAGATTCAGGAGGTTGCCGCCGGCCCGGCGGAAAATGCGTAGATATTTACGCTGCTCCGGCGTCAGCTGGGTTTCCCAGAGCAGATCGGCCATGCCGATGATCGCGTTCATCGGGGTGCGGATTTCGTGGCTCATGCTCGCCAGGAATTCACTTTTGGCTTGATTGGCCACCTCGGCGGCGTTTTTGGCGATGCGGAGGGCCTGCTCGACTGTGCGGCGTTCCGCGGTTTCCAGCGCCAGTGTGGTCATCGTGGCCATGGAGCTGACGAGATGTTCTTCGTACAGCGTCCACCGACGGGGACCGCCCACATGTTCGGCGCACAAAATGCCCACGACCTGTCCTTTTTGCCTGATGGGGGCATCGAGCATCGCGCCGATGTTGAGCGGAGCCAGGTAGCCTTCTGAAAACTCTCTGGTTCGCGGGTCTTGTCTGGCATCGCAGGCGGCAATGGCTCGTTTTTCCGTGGTCAAGGCTTGGAAGTAGGCCGGATAGTGGCGGGCGGTCAGGGCCATATTCGCGCGATGGCTGCGCGCGGCGGCGTCATAGAGATCCACCAGTGTGATTGACTGGCGGTCGTGCTCGAAGAGCCAGATGCTGGTCCGTTCGACGTTGAGCAGAGTGCCGCAGGATTCGGTAATGGCCCGGCAGGCGAGGGGAAAATCTCCGCTGGTGAGGGCGTCGCTTTGAGCCAGTCCTTGCAGCGCGTCCTGATATTGATCGAGCAGTGTCCAGGGATTTCCAAGAAGGTCTGGGGGGTACTCCGCAGGGCGTGAGCCGCCGGGTTCCGCTGTTGGAGCGGCGAGCTTTCTGGAGGGCGCTGGCCGTGTGAGGCGGTGAGGGCGTGGCATGTCGATTTGTACGGCTCCACTCCGGAATGAGTCTGGCGCGTTTCCCCTACTGGTCGTGCGTCTCTTGCGCGAGGGACAGCAGGCCGCCTGGTTTGGCCCGGTTGCGTCCCTCTTGCTTGGCTTGATAGAGCGCCTGATCGGCCGCTTTAATCAAATCCGTCGGTGAGGCGTGCCGGGTCGGGATCATGGTGGCATAGCCGACACTGATGGTCACCCGTGTGCCGTCGGCATGGGTGATTTCCAGCGATTCGACCCGGTGGCGAAGGCTTTCGGCGACTTGCGCGGCACCCTCAAGGCCGGTCCCCGGCAGGACAATGACAAATTCGTCACCGCCGTAGCGTGCGACCAGATCGCCCGGACGATTGACGGCGCCGGAGATGGCGGTGGCGACGTGCTTGAGGCATTCGTCCCCGGCGGTATGGCCTTTGGCGTCGTTATAGGTTTTAAACCGGTCGATGTCGAATATGATAAGCGAAACCGGGGTCGAGTCACGCGCCGCCCGCCGCCATTCTTGGTCGAGAAAGTCGTCGAACTGGCGGCGGTTGGTGATGCCGGTGAGTCCGTCGAGGCAGGAGAGCCGCAACAGCATTTGATTGGCTTCCTGCAACTGGCGCATGACCTCCAGCAGTTCCTGTTCCCGCGCGCGCCGGCGGTCGATCTCGTGGACAAGCCGGAGGACGGACCGGACCCGGGTGAGCAATTCGATCTTGTTGATGGGCTTGGCGACATAGTCCATGGCTCCGGCGGCAAAAGCCAGCTGGAGTTCGACGGGGTCGGTCTTGCCCGTGACCATAATGATGGGGGTATCGCGGAACCGGTCGCTGGCTTTGATGTGGCGGCAGGCTTCGATGCCGGTCATGTCCGGCATCGAAATATCCATCAGAATCAGATCCACGCGCGTGGCGGTCTGGGTGGCGTCGTTGAGGCCGATCAACTTGAAGGCGTGGGCCGCAGAGTCAGCCACAAAGATCTGCTCGTATCCTGCCGTGGAGAGGATCGATTGGAGCAGCGTTCGTTCGTCTGCTGAGTCGTCGACAATCAGAATGCCCATGAAGGGGAGATACTCTGGGTGAATAGCTGGAGAAATCGTACCAGCTAGTCTGGGTAAACACCAGGATAAAGCTTCTTGATGCAGGGCTGGCAGAGGCCGTGGCTGAATTCGGCCTCGGAATGATCGCTCAAATATTCTTCAAGCTGCTGCCAAAAGCCGCCGTCGTTGCGGATTTTCTTGCACGAGGCGCAGATCGGGATCAGCCCGCGAAGGACCTTCACTTCTTTCAGCGCGCGCTGGAGCTCGTCGTTGCTGCGGCGGAGTTCGCGCTCCCGTTCTTTGCGGCAATCCATTTCCTGTTTGAGCGCCAGTGCGGAGGAAACCCGAGCGAGCAGTTCCACGCTTTTCACGGGTTTATTGATGTAATCCATCGCGCCGGCGGCGAACGCCTCTTTGAGATTCCCGAGATCGTTATTGGCCGTGACCATGATGATGGGGATGTCGCGCAGGTGTTCGGCCTGCTTCACTTGCCGGCAGGCCGACACGCCGTCGAGATCCGGCATCAAGAGATCCATGAGGATGAGGTCGATATGCCGGGGCGGTTCCGATCCCGTCAGGTTGAGCTGGTTGAAGGCGGCCTGAGCGGAGTCGGCGGCCAGCACGTCGGTGTAGCCGGCTTTGGCCAGCAGCGACCGAAGCAGGAGGTGTTGGTCTGGGGAGTCGTCGACGATCAGGATGGCCATATCACACTCTTAACGGCTGCTCCCGTGAAAACTGAAGCCGCGGCGCAACTCCCTGCCTGTGCGGTGCCCGTATCGCGCCCTATTGCAGCTTGGCGCGCACGAGATCGCTGATCTGTTTTCCGTCGGCGGGTTGTCCTGCCAGGCGGGCCATGACCGCTTTCATCACGGCGCCCATCTCTTTCAACGAGCGGGCGCCCGATTCAGCGATGACACTCTCGACGATGCCGGCCAGTTGTTGGGGCGAGAGGGCTTGAGGCAGATAGGCTTCGATGATGGTAATTTCCTGGCGCTCCTTGGCGGCCAGCTCCGCGCGCTGGGCCTTCTCAAACTGTTCGACGGATTCCCGGCGTTGTTTGATGAGCGTCGTCATGATCTTGCTCATGTCCGCATCGTCCAGATCCTTCTTCAGTTCGACTTCTTTATTCAGGATGGCCGCCTTGATCATGCGGATCACGTCCATCCGCAGTTGATCTCTGGCCTTCATGGCCACCTTCAGATCTTCAGTCAGTCGGTCGCGTAAGGACATGGTCACCTCAATGGAAGAGCCTCGGCACGTGAGAGGAGAATACCCCGCTCTCAGGGTTGAGTCAATGAAATGGCGGCATGGTATTCATCGATCTTGGGGCGTATCATGTGGCCGAGGAATCGGCGTTCCAGAACGGCGGGGGCGGGTAGCCGTGTTGTATGAAGAGGGGTGGACATGAGGCGTCGAATTCAGGATGTGGCAGGGAGATTATCGGTTGTCGTGATGAGTGGGGCGGCGTTGTTCGCGGCGGGGATGAGCGGCTGTGCTAGTGAGCCGTCCAAGCCTGCGGTCACGGTCACGCCCGAGCAGGTGCGCGGGCATGCCGATACCACGTTCGAAAAGCTGAAACAGGAGGAGCAAGGGCGGTCCTCCGGTTCGACTATGCCCCGCTAGCGGCTGGATCCATGTGGCCGTTGGAGCGCCCAACGACGGACGGAGTTGAGCAGCGGGAGCTCCCAGAAGAGCCGCGAGGGTGATTGGTGTTCGACTTGGCGGGGTTCCCGGAAGGTGCGAAGAAGTGCGCTTGAGATCAAGAGCCGAAGCACGCCGGATATAAAAAAGATAAAGGGGAGATTGGAGGCAGGGTGCAGGCCCAGTGCTCCGAATTCAATGCTGCCCGGGACGGTGCTGATCAACCAGCTGCCGGTCAGTGTTCCGATGGCCCATCCGATCGCATTGACCGTACTGGAAACCGCGACGCCTTTGGCCCGATCCTCGGGACGCACGGCGTCGAAGACATAGTTGCTCAAACCGAGCGACAGCCCTGCCCACACGACCCCTCCGAAAAAGTTCAACGTCACGAGAAACAGCCAGGTTGAACTGACGAGGTAGAGCATCGGGAGAAAGGACACGAGGAATCCTGTGAACGTGAGCAGCGCTTTGTTGCCGAACCGGTCGCTGAACCGGCCCCAGCCCGGGAGCGTGATGAATTGTCCGACGATCGCCGCGGCCAGCCAGGTGCCATATTCCCAATAGGGGAGGTGCAAGTCCTGGAGCAGGTACATCACAAAGAACGGGCCGGATATCAGCACGGCAACGTGCATGAGTCCGGAATAAATGAGGAAGTGCCGGAAGTCTGACGAGGTGCCGTGCCGGAGAAAGATCATAAAGTGCCGATCAGCGGGTTCGTCCGGCTGGATTGGCAAATCTGTGACGGTGGTGAGTGCGTGGGCGGAGAGACTGCGAACGCCTCCGGCGATCAGGAAGAGCACGGCAAATCCGATCCAGTGCTGGTGGCGTTGGGCAAAGAGGCTCAGGAGCACTCCGCCGAGGCAGAGCGCGGCGAAGCCGGCAACGGCCATGAGTTGTGACCGTCGCGCGAAATAGGCACCGCGCTCGTTGGCCTGCAGGAGATTCGTGATGAGGCCGGTCCATGCGGGGGTGGTGAAGTGGGCGCAGCCAAAATAAAGCGCGGCACCGGCCACCAGGAGCTCAGGCCCCCATTGTGGGAACAGGAGAGGGAGACCCAGAATGGGCATCCACGCCAGCGACTGGCCAAGAATGCCCCAGAGGACCTGCGACTTTCTGGAGGGAAACCAGTGAGACACCTTCACGGAGATGAATTGCGCCCAGGTGCCGAGGAGTTGCGGGAGCGCGGACAGCAGGCCGAGGTGAACGGGGGTGGCGTGAAGCAAGAGTGCGAAGGCCGAGAGGTATTGCTCCCCCGCGCCTTGCGTGGTCGCCTGAAAGAGTCCGTCGCGCAGCCCAAACCGTCTCCCAGAGTCGTGAGCAAGAGGGGCGTCTGTGGGGTGTGAGCGGCCAGCGTTCGGCGAAGTCATGGTGTGTAATCGTTCTGAAAATCGCTAGGGGCACTCTATCATAGGTTCTCCGGTGCGCAACCGTTCATCGACCGAATGGACAGACGGTTGACCCTCCACGATGCACTCGATACCATAGCCAGTATGAGAACGAGGATGGCAGGGATGAGCCGAGAGGAAAAGAGATGGTTTCGGTGGGGGCTCTTGTGGCCGATCGGCGGTCTGTTCGTGGGGATGCTCGTTGCGGCAGGGGCCGGCGCGAAGGATTTGATGCCGCAGAAGGAGCAGGAAACGACGGAGATCGGTTCGACCCAGAGCCCCTCATTCGACGATCAGAAAAAAGGCATTCCCCAGTCCCTGTTCACCTGGATCAAGATGGCCAAGGGGTATGAGGTTGAGTGGGATACCTTCGGGCGAAAGGGATGGTATACGCAGGATCCCCGCTTGAAGCCCGTCGATCCGGCCTCCGAGTTTCCGCCGGAGACCCCGGCGATCTACATCGTGTTTGAATCGGCTCCGCTCGAAGATCCCACGCAATTCAGCGCCCAATGGTTTCTTGAAGGAGAGGGCGGGGCGCTGCCGTCGAAGCCCTTCGGCAAGGACATTCTGGAGTTGCCGGGCTATGAACGGTATGGGTTTCTTGAGCTGAAGCGGCCAGGCGAGCAGTGGCCGCTGGGCACCTACCTGGTAAAGCTCTTCATTGCCCCGCTGGGGCAACAGTCGTTTCATGCCGTCAATCAAGTGGGTACGCTGCGCTTTACCATCACCGACCGGCCTGCTGTAGCGCCTCGGCCATAATTTCCATACAGCCAGACTAGGACGATCAAGAAGGAGCAGGCACGACTATGGGCGATCGTATCAAGATTACCGATCCGGAAAAGTTGACCTTGCTGTTTGAACGATTCCGGGACGTGTGTCTCGTGGAGAAAGAGGTGTGGAAAGAGATCTTCATGCCGCGGGATATCACGCAGGGGGGGCCGGTACGGACCAATATTCAGGATCGCTATGAGGTAGAAATCGACGATCCGGCCATCGAGGAGACGCTTGACGTCAACATTCCTCGTGGGGGAGCCGCATTAGGAGCGGCGATTCAGGAATACCGCCAACACATAGCGTTTTACCGCAAAGCCTGACGCGGTCTATTGGGCGGCCAAGGCCCGTTCCACCTCTTTGGTAATCTCGGGCGACGAAGGTTTCATCCGGTGGGGGAAGCGGGCCACGACGTGGCCTGATCGGTCAACAAGATATTTCTGGAAGTTCCACTCCACCTCGCCGGGGAAGGGGCTGTGCTCGGTCAGGTAGCGGTAGAGCGGGTGCTTGTCGTCGCCTTTCACGCTGATTTTGCTGAAGAGGGGGAAGCTCACGCTGTACTTGGTGAGGCAAAAGCCCTTGATCTCCTCGTTCGTGCCAGGTTCCTGCTGGCCGAAGTTGTTCGCGGGGAAGGCCAGTACTTCAAACCCTTTGTCGCGGTAGTGCTCGTAGAGGGACTCCAGATCCGTATATTGCGGCGTGTTACCGCAGAAGCTGGCCGTGTTCACGACGAGCAGCACCTTGCCTTTGTACTGTCCGAGATTCACCGGTTTGCCGTCGATATCGTTCAGCGTGAAGTCATAGACGCCCGCCGTTTTCGCTGCCATCAGTGGTCCTTTCTGTTCGGCCTGCGCGTCAGGGACGGCCATCATGAGACCGCTCGTGAGCGCTACGATTGATGTCGCGGTGAGCAGCGTCTTCATGATGGGCCTCATCCCGGTTACAGCCGTTCGAGGGCGGCGATCCGTTCTTCAATCGGCGGATGCGTAGCGAAGAGATGCATGAATCCCGATGACTTGCCGGAGATCTTCATCGTCGCCAGGGCATCCTGCGTCGAGTATTCGACCTGTGCGCGTGACACCCATCGATCGATCGCGCGCAGGGCGGAGATCATCGAGTCTTTGCCGTAGACCTTGGCGGAAAAGGCATCGGCGCCATATTCACGATGGCGCGAGAACCAGCTGATCACGACGGAAGCCAGGACGCTGACGACGATCTGCAGCACGATGGACAACCCAAAACCCAGCGCGGCTTGATCCCGCTCGGCAAAGAACCGGCGCACCCACATGGAGATGTAATAGACAAACGTGTTCATCAACCCGGCCAACACGGTCGTGGCAAACATGTCTCCGTTGTACACATGGCCCATTTCATGAGCCAGGACTGCCTTGACCTCATCTTCCTTCAAATTCTGGAGCAGCCCCGTTGAAACGGCCACCATCGAATTGTTTTTGCTGGGGCCGGTGGCAAAGGCGTTGGGATCCGGAGAATCGTAGATCCACACTTCCGGCATGGTAATGCCCAGCCGTTGGGCAATCTCCTGAACCGAGCCGTAGATCACGTGTTCAGCTTGGGAGCGCGGTTGCGTAATCTGCTGGCAGTCGAGCATGGCACGGGCCATTTGTTTGGAGAAGGCCAGACTGATGAAGGCGCCGCCGAACCCGAGAATGAGCGCCCAGACCAGCGAGCTGAGATCGACCGATCCTCGCACGTCGATTCCGAACAGCGGGAGCACGAAATTTATGACGAGCGGCACGGTGAGCGAGAGCGTCACCATGATCAGAATATTGGCCGCAAACAGCAGGAACATACCCTTCATCCACTTCATCGAGATCCTCCTTGGAGACAAACACTCGCCTTGTATCGGCGGCGAGTGACTGAGTTCCTATGATTATACACAAACCGCTCGCCTGAAATGCATCGCATCGATTCGCTCGGGACGTGGTGAAAGAATAAGACCGTTCCGGATAAGGTCAAGATGGCAGAAGTCTTTGAAACTGTGAGGCAAAGTTGACCCCTTCTCGATCTTCCTGTTAGAAGGGTCTCATCGAGGAGGCGGCATGAAGTGTTTTCGTCGCATGGGGCTTGTCGGATTGCTGCTGGCGATGCCCGTGTCGAGCGGGCAGGCTACGGATGTTCCTCAATTCGGTCCTCCGTTTGTTGTTCCTATGGAGGCTGACGGAGTGCAGCGCGCCACAGTGACCCTTGATAGCTATGCCTATTCGCCGAATCATGTGGTAGTCCAATCCGGGAAGCCGGTGGAACTTACGCTGGTCAGTGTGACGAGCATCACGCCGCACAATTTTGTGATCAAAGAATTGGCGATTGAACAGGATGTGGGCGCCGGGAAAACGGTGATCATCCGGTTTACGCCGAGTCAGCCCGGAGTCTTTCCCATCTACTGCGATAAACGTCTTTGGCCTCTGCCCAGCCATCGGGACAAGGGGATGGAAGGCAAGCTGGAAGTGAAACCATAAGTCGGTCGGACGCGCGATGGCTGCTAAACGAGAACTTCTGGGCGAGCTTCTGAAGAGTGTGTCCCGTCTGTTTTACACGACGTTGGCTGTGGTGCCTGCCAATGTGCGGGATCAGCTCGGGCTGGCGTATCTGTTTGCTAGAGCCGCCGATACGATTGCGGATACCGAGTTGGTCGAACGATCCCGGCGGATGGAGTTTCTCAGCCAGTTCCGGGGGCAGTTTGCCGGCGATCGCATTGCCTGGGCGCAGGTGCAGAACATTCAGCGCGCGGTCGGGCCGCTCCAGCAGGACTCATCTGAGCGGGTGTTGCTCGAACGGCTGGAAGACTGCTTCCATGTCTTCGAATCATTTTCCCAGGATGACCGCGATCGAGTGCAGCGGCTCATGCGGACGTTGACGCAGGGGATGGAGATGGACCTCAGGGTCTTTCCCGGAACATCCGCCGATGAGCTGGTGGCCCTCAAGACGGTGGACGACCTGGATCGCTACACGTACTACGTCGCCGGGTGTGTCGGCGAGTTCTGGACCGATCTCATGTGCGCCCATCGCCCGGCGCTGGCATCATGGAACGTGCGGCACATGTCCGAGGTCGGCGTGCGATTCGGCAAGGGGTTGCAGCTCACCAATATTGTCAAAGACATCGCGCACGATCTGCAGAAGGGGCGCTGCTATATTCCGGAGACCATGCTCGCCGAGGCAGGACTTCAGCCTCGTGATTTGTTGGCGCAACAGAATCTGTCTCGTTTCAGGCCTGTCTTAAGCCAGCTTGTGCGCATGGCTACGGAGCATCTCGATCAGGGCTGGCTCTATACGATGTCGATCCCGCGCCACGAAATGCGATTGCGGCTGTCTTGCATGTGGCCGATTCTCTCCGGGGGCGAATCCCTCAAGCTGGTGCTGCATTCGCCGGATCTGCTGAATCCCGCGGTCAAAGTAAAAATTCCGCGCAGCACAGTCTACCAAATCATGGCCCTCACGACCTTCACCGGCGCCTGCGGGTATGTCGGTACGGCCTACTGGGGACGGTTACGGAAACAAATCAGTTAGCATGCCCTGTATCGCGGCATCCTGAAAATTAAGAGCGATCGAGATCTGGCGAGGGGATTTCTACGCTCGCGCACCGCTATGTCTTGTTCGCGGATCTCCTGCCTACCCTTCGATAAATCTGTTGCCGAATCCATTCATGTCCCCATTGTAGACTGTAGGGAAATCCAGTCAGCGCATGTGAGGGCCAGAAGATTCAAGTTGTGTCTTCACTCTCAGAGTTCCGGCGTTTTGGAATTCGTAACAGGTTGAATCAATTGGAATAATTCCGTTGTTAGCGCCTGCTCCCCTACAAGGAGGGTAGTGGTTGTCATTCGGCGCAATCGTGAAATAGCATGGTCCTTGCGAACCTTGATCAGGTGAAGTGGGCCGAATGAGATCGTCAATCCTATAGCCATAGGCGGTGCAACATGAATGTATGGACGGGCAAATACAAAGGGTTGGTAGGGGCAATGGGCTTCATGCTCACGGCGCTCGCGGTTGGATGCAGTGGCGGGGGAGACGGGGGACCCGCAGCCACTGCGCAACCCGGCACATTAAGTGTGTCGCTCACGGACGCGCCAGCCTGCGGCTACGACCAGGTGAATGTCACGGTCAGCAAGGTGCGGGTCCATCAGAGTAGTTCAGCTGACGAAAACAGCGCCGGATGGACCGACATCGTGCTTCCCTCACCGAGGCCAATCAATCTGCTGAGTCTCAATGATCCGACGCAGCCTAATGGTGCACTAGAGAGTCTTGGCCAGACGTCATTGGCGGCGGGACGCTATACGCAAGTGCGGCTAGTCTTGGAGAGAAATAATAATTGGATTATCCTTGAGGGCCAAGATCCTAATGATCCTAGCAATAGAATTCCGCTCGACACACCCAGCGCGGTTCAGTCTGGGATTAAGCTGATAAACGAGTTCGACGTGCCTTCCGGACAGCGAGTTGATCTGTTGCTGGACTTCGATGCCTGCCAATCCATTGTAAAGACGGGAAATGGCGGATACAAACTGAAACCCGTGATCAAGGCTATCCCATACGTGCTGAACGGGATCAAAGGTTTTGTCGCCACGAATCTGCTTACCTACAACGTCGTGGTGTCGGCTCAGAGGAATGGTGAAATTGTTCGTGCGACGGTGCCGAATCCCCAAACCGGGGAATTCTTTCTTCCCCGGTTGCCTGGCTATCCGTTACCTGGTGACTACCCGGCAAACTACGATGTGGTGATCACGGCGCGAAACAGCCCGACAAATACCTGCTGTGCGACAGCCGTTATAACTGGAGTGCCGGTCTCAAGCAGCGCAAGCATCACTCCAATCAGCACTCAGGCGCAGCCGTTTTCGTTGCCGCCCTCCGCATTTCACACAATCGGCGACACGGTGACGTTGATCAACCCGCCGCCTCCACCCGCGGTTGATGATCGCGATGATGCGACGGTTGTTGTTGCCGCGAAGCAGGCACTTACTGGTGGGCCGACTGTAACGGTGAGATCGCAGGTCGCTACGGTCAATGACGGCGCAGTACCAGTGGGCGATTATGGGTATGGATTAGTTCTACCCATCGTAGCCCCTTCGCTTGCCACGTACGGTCCCTTGCCGATTGTACCGAGTGCAACATCTCAGGGGGCAGTAGCTGGGTGGTATACCGTTCAAGGTTCCGCGCAGACGCCCACCACGGCGTACGCGACCCAGAACCCGACGCCGTTATCCGTGAATATTTCTGCGGGTGATAATCTGAACCAGGACTTTACTCTGGCCCCATAGTCAACGGCTGCAGGCAGCAGGCGATTGCCTGCTGCCTGCGCGTCTCGCTTACTTCTTTTGCGGCTCCAGCAGTTTCTCGCCCTTTTTGAATACCCCGAAGATCGCTTGCGAGGGGCAGGCATCCAGGCAGAGGCGGCAGCTTTCCAGGCAGCGGGAGGGGTCGAATTTGTACGGCGGTGTCGAAAGCCAGGCGCTGGTCGGGCAAATGGGGATGCAGATCCCGTTGTGCATGCAGCGGTCGGGATGGCGGACGAGGTGATCGCGAATGACCATCATAGGCTTGACTCCTTCGAAGAGACCTTGCGAGAAGATCTCGAACATGTTTTTGTTGGGGAGACTGCTCACTTCCACTCCTTCACGAGTTCTTTCAACCGATCTTTGAGTTCGGGAATCTGCTCCAGATTATTCTGAATCGCGCCCATGATCTTTTCCACTCGGGCTGATTTCAACGCCTCCCGATCTTTTTTGACCAGGCGATCATACTCCACATAGGCCTCGGGATGTTTCGGTTCAAGCTGAGTCCGAGCATCGACGAGCGCCTGGCCCAGCTCCCAGGGTTCCGGCGTAAGCGGTGGAACGACGGTAAATGATCCGTCGGTAAATACGACCACGGCGGCACCCTGTTTCCCGGTTAAGGGAACCACGGCTTGGATGGTTTTGCCCTGGCAGGTGTGCCAGTCCAACGTCAGGCCAGGAAACTGTTTGGTGAAGGCCACTTTTTCCTGGTTGGCTTTCCATTTTTCTTCAACTGCCATGGACCCTCATTGCCGGATGCTGGAATTGGCCGCCTTAGGATTTGAGCGGAGGGAGTGTCGCCGGAGCGGGATGATCGGGCATGACCAGCCTGGTCACCACCTCACCCTGCACCACGTGGCGTTCCATGATTTCTTTTACATCGGCCTCGGTCTTCACCGAGTACCAGACGCCTTCGGGATAAATAACGACGCTGGGCCCTTCGGCACAGCGGTCGAGGCAGCCGGCTTTGTTGGCGCGGACGGTCCCTTTTAAATTCAGCCGCTTCGTTTCTTGCTTGAAGACCTCATGCAAGGCCTGTGAGCCGAGCTTGGAGCAGCTACCGCGGGGATCATCCGCTGAGCGTTGGTTGGTACAGACGAAAATATGTCGTGCGAAGCCAGGCATGGGTGTGTTCCAGGTTAGGCCGGCATGGTGGCGGTGTTGAGCCGCTCCATGAGGAGCAGCACGTCAGGGCTTGAAAGAAACGGAGACCGGCCTGGTTGCGCGTCCAGGATTGTCAGGATTTCCCGGAGGCGAAGGAAGGCCCGGCGAAACTCTTCTCCTTTGGAGAGTTCAGAGCTCTGGGCCGCAGTCAGTTTGTCGTATTCGGTACGGATATCGCGGAAGTCTCGCTGCAAGGTTTTGTGCATGGAGCAGGTCTCGCAATACCACTTCGGACTTTGGTCCGCAGAGGGAGAGAGCCGGTCATAGGGACGGCCGAAAAAGTCCTTTCCCAATGAGTACTTAATGACGGGGCCTGCCGATTCCTGACAGGCATGACACGATCCAGCTGCGAGGTCCATGCGTGCCTCCTTCATTGAGAGGGAAACGTTCAGTGGGCGGGCGCATCTTACACCAGGGGTTTTTCGGCTGTCCAGCCGCGCGGATTGCTCTGCTATATTTAGATGAGGAATCAGGAGGAATTCGGTCATGAGGAGCCATGCGTTGGGCCTGACGATGGGGATGCTCTCAGTATGTGTGGGGATTCCTGGAGACGGGTACGCCGATTTATGGAAATGCAAACAGGCTGACGGAAACGTGCTCTTTAGTGACAGGGGAGGGGCCGGGTGCCGGGAGGTTGGCCCTCTGCCCGAACTGCAATCGGCGCCAACCTCGGCGGCGCGGGGTTCCATTGAGTCTGTGCAGAAACAGGCGGGCGCCATTCCGGTCCCAATTCAACGAGTCGCGCCGCAATTATCGTCGCGGCCGTTTGAACCATCCTCCCGGACGGTCCCTAACCTCTATGTCACACGGATCTCGTCCTCTCTTGCCGCAAAAGGCTGGAGCCAGCCCAATCAAGGCGATATCGCGCTGGTTCAGGTGGACTTGGCCCATTGGGCGGCGGGAAACGGGCCTTACCTGGGAACCGACCACCATTTTCAAAATGTGCCGAGGCAGACGTTTGCGGTGGCGGTGCTCGCCGCGGCTAAGGCGGTCAACTATGATCCGCGATTCGTGCAGGCACAGTTGACGATGCCGGTGGGGTCGATTCTGCACATGGGTGAGCAAATAGATGGCCCCAGCGCCGGTGCCGCGTGGGCGGTCGCGGTCGCTGCCGCATTACTCGGCGATCCCGTGCGAACGGATGTCTGTATTTCTGGCACCATCGATATGAATTTGGTTGTGGGGCCGGTGGGCGGGTTAGAGCATAAAATCGACGGGTGTCACATGATGCGGAATATCCATGAGATGGTGCTCCCCGCCGGACAAAACACATTTGCTATTACCGATAAAGGAATGGCACGATCGATCAAAATCACAGAAGTCGGGACGCTGGCAGAGGCCTATGAAATCATGACCGGTCGTCCATTGCGTCCAGCGCTATAGGATTCACGATGATCATCGGCGTTCCCAAGGAAATCAAAGACCACGAATATCGCGTGAGTCTGACCCCTGACGGCGCGGCGGCGCTCCGCAAGGCCGGACATACGGTGTGGGTGGAGCCTTCCGCCGGGCTCGGAAGCGGATTTCACGATGACGAATACCGGCGGGCGGGCGCATCGCTGGCCTCGTCGAAGGAAGAGGTCTTTCAAAAGGCGGAGCTGATCGTCAAAGTGAAAGAGCCTCTCTTGTCCGAATGCGCGCTCTTTCGTCCTGGCCAGGTGCTCTTCACCTATCTGCATCTTGCGTCGCTTCCGGAACTGACCAGGGTGTTATTGGACGCGAAGATCACGGCGATTGCCTACGAAACAACGGTGGCGAAAGACGGCAGCCTGCCCATGCTCAAGCCCATGAGTGAAATTGCCGGACGGATGTCGGTCCAGGTGGGCGCGCATTATCTTGAAAAGCTTCAGGGGGGGCGCGGAGTCTTGCTGGCCGGAGTGCCGGGGGTTGAGCCGGGCAAGGTGGTAGTGTTGGGCGCCGGTATTGTGGGCGCTGCCGCCACGCGGATTGCCGTCGGATTGGGCGCGCAGGTGACGGTGATCAATTTGGATGTCGAGCGGCTGCGCTATCTCGACGATCTCTATCAGGGGCGGGTCGTGACGCGCGCGGTCAGCGACGCGGCGATTGAACAGGCCGTGTGCGAGGCGGATCTGGTCATCGGCGCGGTGCTGGTGCCGGGCGCCAAGGCGCCGAGGCTGGTCTCGCGCGCACTGCTGTCCCGCATGAAGCCGGGGGCGGTGGTGGTGGATGTGTCCGTCGATCAGGGCGGCTGTTTCGAGACGACCAGGGCGACCACGCATTCCGATCCGGTGTATGTCGTCGAGGGCGTGCTGCATTATTGTGTCGCGAACATGCCGGGCATCGTGCCGCGGACCTCGACCTTCGCCTTGACGAACGCGACGCTTCCATACCTCATGCGGCTGGCCTCGGACGGCGTCGATCGGGCGGTCCAATCCGATCCAGGTTTCGCGCGCGGTGTCAACCTGAAAAATGGGCTGGTGACGTGTCAGGGAGTGGCCGACGCACACGACTTGCGTTTTACCCCCATCTTGTAAGACAATCCGGTTCCCGTTTTGATTCTCACGCCATGTCGGGGCGTAGCGCAGCCCGGTAGCGCACTGCGTTCGGGACGCAGGGGTCGGAGGTTCAAATCCTCTCGCCCCGACCAAACCGCACCTCGTGCGAACCGGCGCTTCTGTATCGCTGTAGCGAATTGAGGCGCCGGAGAAACACCTTACAGTAGGTCTTCCCCTTCTCCTGCTCCACTCGCAGCCTATTCTTTCACCGAGGCGACGGGACAGATCCCTCCGCGACGTTTCTCTCCTCTGCTTTCCCTGTTCACGTTTCTGGTGTCACCATCATGGAATGGCAACTCCTTTTCAATGCAGCCTTTTCTCGTGTGCGCCTCCGCGCAGATTTGTAAAACGCGTGACGGGTTCAGGGAGGTGTGAGAGGATGCCCTCGTGCGGTGAGCCGATTGTAAGAAGAGCATGACGGATTGCAGGGCGGCATCTCATGTGCGAGCGCACATCCTGGTGAGCGGGCGAGTACAGGGTGTGGGATACCGGGCGTTTGCCGCCCGGGTGGCAGCGCAACGGAAACTCGTCGGCGGGGTGCGCAACCTCGACGATGGGCGGGTTGAGTTGGACGTCGAGGGCTCGAAGGATCTCATTGAGGGGGTGGTGGCCGAGTTGCACACGGGGCCGCCTGCGGCACGCGTGACGGCGGTGATGGTGGTGTGGCATCCTCCCTCTGAGCGGTTCACGGATTTTCAAATCTGGTACTAGCGGAATCCGTCAAGGACGACACGGGATATGAGCCGAGAGGAAGACGAGCTGCAGGATCTGAGTGAAGCGCGCCGGCATGAGGCTGACGAGGGCGATCTGTCGGATGCCGGCAGCGGACCTGAGCCGGAAGAGAAGTCTTCGAATCGATCCGAAGGGCTCGATACGCTCAAGAGCTATCTCCGCGAGGTGCGGCGCTCGACATTGCTGTCGTTTAAGCAGGAACAGGAACTGGGGAAGCGGGTGCTTGCCGGCGATGAGCAGGCACGGCAGCAGATGATCGAGTCGAATTTGCGGCTGGTGATCAGCATCGGGAAACGCTACATCAACCGGGGATTTCCATTTTCCGATATCGTGGAAGAGGGCAATCTCGGGTTGATCAAGGCGGTTGAGAAATTCAATTACAAGCGCGGGTTCCGGTTCAGCACCTACGCCTCCTGGTGGATTCGCCAGTACATCGAGCGCGCGATCATCAATCAAGGGCGGCTGGTGCGGTTGCCGGTGCATGTGGTGGAGCGGCTGAACCGGTATTTGGGGCGAGTGGAGCAGTTGGTCCAGGAACTTGGCCGCGAGCCGTCCTCGCAGGAAGTGGCGCGGAAGATGAAGACCAGCGAAGCCGAAGTGATCGATCTGAAGCAGCTGGTTCGCACGACCTGTTCGCTGGACAGCCCAATCAATGATGGCACCGATATGTTTTTGCGCGATGTGATCGAGGACCCGCTCTGCCAGTCTCCCGACGAGACGGCGGACGGGGTTCGGCGCCGGGCCGAGCTCATGAGCTGGGTTACGGAGTTGCCTGAGAAAGAGCAAACTGTTATTGTGTCGCGGTTCGGGCTCGATGGCGATGAAGCCAAGACCCTGGAAGAAATCGGCCGGGAGATGGGGCTGACCCGTGAGCGGGTTCGCCAAATCGAAACCACGGCGCTGGTTCGGCTTCGTGGGACCATTGCGCGGAAGACCATGACACAAGCAGATTTGCTCTAACCCCGTGACGGCGATCAATTACAAAGCCCTCATCCGTGAAGTGCCGGATTTCCCGAAACCCGGCATCCTTTTCTACGACATCACGACGCTTCTGAAACATCCGGAGGCCTTCCGAAGCCTGACGGAGGAGCTGGTGGCCCGCTATCAAGGCCGTGGCATTGCCAAGGTGGTCGGGATCGAATCGCGCGGATTTATTTTTGGCGGGGTGCTTGCCGGCCGGCTTGGGGCTGGATTTGTTCCCGTGCGAAAGCCGGGGAAGCTGCCGGCTGATCGGTTTGAGGTCAAGTACAGCCTGGAGTATGGATCGAACTCACTGGCGATTCACCGCGACGCCATTGCGATCGGCGAACGAGTTTTGATCGTCGATGACTTGCTGGCCACGGGGGGCACCGCCGAAGCCACCGTGAGTCTTGTCCGTCAGTTGGGCGGCGAGATCGTCGGGCTCGACTTTCTGGTTGAACTCAAAGATCTCAAGGGACGGGAGAAGTTAGCTGGGTACGACGTCCATTCGACCATCCTCTATCCATAGGGCCATCAGGGTTTCTCCCCACAAGCCCTTGTCAAACCCCCCATGCCATGATATAGATGCCGGACTTTTTTGGCTGCCCAGACTCATCCGAAGGAGTACAACGATATGGCAACCAAAGCCTCCGCGAAGAAGAAACCGACTCCCAAAGCAAAAACAGGATCATCAAGCACGACTATGAAGAAAACGAGCACCCCCGCCGCACGGGTTGAAAAGCCGGCCGCGGTTCACATTGAAGTGGAGCCGGTTCGGCCTAAAGAGACGGCCAAGGAGCGTGAAGAGCGGGAGCGCCGGCGGGATGCGCTGTACCAGATGTTGATGACCAAGCGGCAAGAGATCATCAAGGAAATCGAGGGGAATCTTGGCCAATCCTTGACGGAAGACCAGCAGCGCCGGCTGGAATCCGCACGCGATGTTGGGGATCAAGCCCTCATGGATTTGGATCGCGAACTCGGCATCTCGCTCATGGAGATGCGCAATCGCCGGCGCCAAGCGATCGACGAAGCGCTCAATCGGTTGCGCGATGGCTCCTATGGCGTCTGTGCGGAATGTGGCGTCGAGATCAGTGAAAAACGGTTGCAGGCCGTGCTCTTTGCCAAGCTTTGCGTCGAGTGCCAGTCGAAGGCCGAGCTCTTGGAAAAGATCGAGAAGGAAGAAGACCGCGACTAACGCCTGTGCCGGGTCTTCCGCTGCAAGCCGTCCTGTCCGTGTTCCCGCGCTCACTCCACTATCCATCGTGATCATGCCGTGCGTCCTGTGCCGACGGCGGCGGGAGCGTTGTGCCTGTGAACGAAGAGACGCCGTCACCCACCCGTCCACGCGCCGTGGTCCTTGCCAGTGGCGGATTGGATTCCACCGTGACCGCGGCGATGGCCCGGCAGGACGGGTTCGAGCTGTACCTGCTCACCATCGCCTACCGGCAGCGGCATGCGGTAGAGATCGAGCGGGCCAAGCAAGTCGCGGCGGCGTTGGGCGCGCAGAGTCATCTGGTTATTGAGGTCGATCTCCGGGCGTTGGGCGGATCGGCCTTAACCGACGACCTGGCCGTGCCCAAGAATCGCCCTGACGAGGCACGCGCAGCCGGCATTCCCATCACCTATGTGCCGGGGCGTAATCTCATTTTCTTATCCCTTGCCGCCGCGCATGCGGAGGTGGTGGGGGCGAGGGTGATCTATTTTGGCGCCAACGTGCTCGACTATTCCGGCTATCCGGACTGCCGTCCGGAGTTCATTCGCGCATTCGAACAGGTGGTGGCGCTGGGGACCAAGGCCGGGGTAGAGGGGCAGCGCATTGAAGTGCGGGCGCCGCTGCTCATGCGGTCGAAGGCGGAGATTATTCGAGCCGGGATGCAGCTGCAGGTGCCCTTTGCGCTCACGCATAGCTGTTACGATCCGATCGGAACCGTCGCCTGCGGGCGCTGTGATAGCTGCGTCATTCGCAAGCAGGGATTTGCACAAGCGGGAGTTGAGGACCCCATCGCATATGCGGTAGGGTAAGCCTTGGCAGAAACGGAGTGGGCATGTCTCCTGAAGAATTTTTCATGTATCTGACCATCGGATTGATCGTGCTGGTGCCGGTCGGCGCGCGGCTCTATCGGCGCGTGACCTTGGCAAAGACGCAGGCCATGCTTAAAGAGCAGTTCGGCCAGCCGGCGGCCTCGCCGGATCAGTCCTCGCATAAAGGGTAGACCGCAGATGAAGATCGCGCAATTCGTTGGCCTGGGGTTCTTGGTGCTCTCCGTCGGAGTCGCGCCGGCCTGCAGTCAGGGCGAGCCGCCGGCAAAGCCGGCGAGCAGCCAATCGAGCGCCGCCGTGCCGGCCGAACTCCAGCCGGGAGAGGCCAAGTTCACCGCCAACTGTTCAGCCTGCCATGGAGCGGGCGGAGTGGGAACCCAGCAGGGGCCTCCGCTGGTGCATAAGATCTATGAGCCGAATCATCATGGCGACGCCGCCTTTCAACGGGCCGCGGCCAATGGGGTGAAGGCGCATCATTGGGAATTCGGCAACATGCCCAAAATCGAGGCCGTGACCCCCGAAGATGTCGATCAAATCATCAAGTATGTGCGGTGGCTCCAGCATCAAGCCGGAGTGTTTTAACAGGATGTTGAAAATGTCCGCCAGCGGCGTTCTCGCATCGCTCAGAGGCTCAACGTACGGCGCTGAGTACGCCTCGCTCTTCCCTCGCTGCGGCCTTGCTGGACGGCCATTTTGAACATCCTGTAACGTTGTTCGATTTCGGGTAGCGTCAAGGCCACTTTTCGTGCCGCAGGGCTTCCTACAGATTCTATCTTCTTGCTCCCCGAGTGCGGCATCACACAGAGCGACCGTCTGGTTTGACAGCGAACCGGCCTGCTTCGTAAGGTATCTCATCGAAACCGTCCTGTGCGATGGGGTAGCCCATTCACCCAGGCTGTGACATGTGAAAGTGTGGCAATCCAAAGGAGGGTGGTATGAAGAGTCTCATGCGTGGAATGCTGGGGATGCTTCTCGCCGTCGGGGTTGTGGGCGCGGGGACCGGCTGTGTGGCGATTGAAGCCGGGCATGAAGGGGTCCTGGTCGAGCAGCCGGCGTTCTTCGGGCATGGCGGCGTTGATCCGGTGCCAACGAAGACGGGCCGCCTGTGGGTCGCGCCGACGACCAAGGTGGTCGATGTCGATATCCGGCCCATTCAGTACGCGGAACATTTCGATATCATTTCGGCGGAGAATGCGCCCGTCTCCTTTGATGCGTTCCTGATCGCCAACGTCATCGAAGGCCGCTCGCCGGAATTGATCAGCAAGTATGGGCCGAACTGGTATGCCAATAATGCCAAAGAGGCGTTCCGCACGTTTGTGCGGGAAGAAGTGCAAAAGTATCCGCTCTTCCAGTTGACGACCGATCCCACCACCAGACAGAAGCTGCAGGATGCCATTGCCAAAGAAGTGCAAACCAAATTGATCGAGAAACAGGGCATTCCGGTGCGGCTGAACCGTGTCGTTGTCGGCAGCATTCTCCCGCCCAAGGGCGTGGTCGAGCAGACCACTCAGACCATCATTCAAGAACAGCGCAAGATCACCATGGTGGAGTTTCAGAAAGCGGAAGAGTCGCGTGAAAAGGCCGAACGGCAGCGCGGCATTGCGGACCGCGCCTATCGGGAATCCCTCGGCCTGACCGCGCCCGAGTTCGTGGATTTGCGCCGCATCGAAGTGCAAAAGGACATCGTGCAGCACGCGCCGTCCTCCCTGACCGTGATCATGGGGCTCGAACGCGTCGGCATCAATATGCCGCCCATTTCGGCAGAGAAGTAAGCCCTCCCCAATTGGCCAGCGCTCATGCGGGAAGAGTCTGTTCATGGCTCTTCTCGCCTTGGTCGCTTCTCCCTATTTCCTGTAAGCCAATCCTTCAGCCGCTAGGCTGCGGCCTCTGCCCTGATCTGATCTGTGCGCATGAAGCGGGTTCCGTACGGCTGCATGTATTACAGGTATTAATGTGCCAGTCGATGCCGACGTTTTGCGAGAAAGATCTAGAAAATCTTCGCCGTCTGTGAAAGAATGCTTTCCTAATAGTAGTAAATGGTAAGTATATGAGTATTATCCTTGCCGTGAGGAGAAGTGCATGGCGGAGTGGGAGAGGAAGGTGGATATCTCATCGGTTCTGCTCCATGCCGGAGGGAGGGGCGTGATTTCGCGGGTGGGCTGTTCTAGCCAAGTAGGAAGTGCCCGTAATATTGCTTGCCTCAATTTCGGATCTGTTGCCGCTGCAAGTAGTGCCCTCACAGCACAAGTCCAGGGTTGGGAGGGAGGCGCCTTCCGCCTGTTTATAGGAGATATCGCTGCCGGAATTGTCTTGGATGTGCAAGAGCGTTAGTTGTTGTCGTTCCAATGTGTTCGGTTTCTGATGACCGTGAAATCTTCGCAGAAACAAGCGAGAAGCTTCAATCCAACCTGACCATCGGTTAACCGAAGGAAGGATCTATCATGGCTGATATCTACGGGACTCCAGGTGACGACAATCTCAACGGGACTTCGGGAAGCGATTATCTCTATGGATTTGACGGGAATGATGTCCTGATTGGAGGGGGCGGCAGCGATTATTTGTCGGGCGACATGGGCAATGACTGGTATGTCGGGGGCACCGGCGCTGACATCATGTACGATTGGGGTGGCAGTGACACCTACGTGTTTGGTCTGGGGAGTGGGCAGGATACAGTGCAGGACTGGGGCTGGGATCTCAGCGAGGTGGACACCGTCCAGGTGACGAGCGGGATCACGCCCACGATGCTTCTCATTACGCAAGACTGGG